>NZ_JASNFO010000061.1:0-44274 GCF_032027725.1 Pseudofrankia coriaricola
CCTCGCAACGGGCCAGCCGTTTGTCGGGTGGGACCGTGGTCAGCTGATGGCTGCCCGCTCTTCGTCGGACGGTTCGGCGCGCGGCGAGGGCAGCGCCACAGTCGACGCCGCCGCCGCCCCACCGCCGTGCAGGTCGAGGTGCGGCAGGATCCGGTCGAGCCAGCGGGGCAGCCACCAGTTGGCGCGGCCGAGCAGGGCCATGGTCGCCGGCACCAGCACCATCCGGATGACGGTCATGTCGACCAGGACGGCGACCGCCATGCCAAGGCCGAGCATCTTGACGGTCACGTCCGGGTCCAGCGCGAAGCCGGCGAAGACGGCGATCATGATGAGGCCGGCGCTGGTGATGACCCGGCCGGTCCTGGCGAGGCCCCGCGTGACGCTGCCGCGCGCGTCGCCGGTGGCCAGCCAGTCCTCCCGGATCCGGGAGAGCAGAAACACCTCGTAGTCCATGCTCAGCCCGAAGAGCACCGCGAACATCAGTAGCGGCAGCCAGCTCGACATCGGCACCGCGTGCGGCAGGCCAAGGGCCTCAGCGCCCCAGCCCCACTGGAAGACGGCGACGATGACGCCGTAGGCCGCGGCAATCGACAGCATGTTCATCACCGCGGCCTTCACCGCAACCAGCGGCGAGCGGAACACCACCAGCAGGAGCAGCACCGAGACGCCGACGACGAAGCCGACGACCTCCCACAGCTGGTCGGCGAGCAGGGCGGAGATATCTGTGAACGAGGCCGTCCAACCGGTGATCTCGGCGCCGCCGGGCAGCACGTCGGCCCGCAGGTGGCGGACCAGCGCGGCGGCCTTCGGGTCGCTCGGGCCGACAGCCGGCTCGGCGACGAGAAGCGCCGTCGACCCGTCCGCGGAGAAGATCGGCGCGGCCACGTCGGCGACGTCGGGAGTCGAGCGGATCCTCTCGGCCAGCGGGTCGAGCTCGGCCCTCGGCAGCGTGCGCAGGTCCGCGGCGATCAGCAGCGGACCGTTGGCCCCCGGGCCGAACTCAGCCGCGATCAGGTCGTAGGCGCGCCGCTGCGTGAGCGACGTCGACTGGCTGCCGGCGTCCTGCGGCCAGGTCCGCATGTCGAGCACCGGGGCCGCCAGGGCGAGCAGCAGTCCGAGCGCGCCCAGCGCCCAGGGCAACGGCCGGCGGCCGACCCGGGCGGCCCAGCGCGCGGTGAGCGGTTGCCTGGCTGGCTGGCCGGCCATTGGGGCGGGGCCGGTCATGCCGGTCTCGCCGCCCGGGCCGGTCCCGGCGGCGGCCGCCGCCGCGGTAGCCGTCAGGGCCCGGCGGGTCTTCCGGCCGAGCAGCCGGTAACCGGTCAGGCCGCACAGGGCCGGCACCAGCGTGAGTGACGTCGCGACGACGGCGACGACGACCACGGCCGTGGTGAAGCCGGTCGTGGAATAGGTCTTGAGCTCGACGAGTCGCAGGCCCATCAGTGCCAACACCACCGTGGCGCCGGCGAACAGCACCGAGGTCCCGGACGTCGCCGTGGCCCTGGCCGCCGCCTCCCGCACCGGCAGGCCGGCGCGCAGGCCCTCGACGTGCCGGGTGACGAGCAGCAGGGCGTAGTCGATGCCGACGCCGAGGCCCACCATCGTGCCGAGGGTCGGGGCGATGGTGCTGACCTGGGTCGCCGCCGCGATCAGCGTGACGCCGGAGGAGCCGACGCCGAGCCCGATCAGGGCGACGGCCAGTGGTACGCCCGCGGCGACGACCGAGCCGAACGCGAGCAGCAGGATGACCAGGGCGGCGGCGATGCCGATCGCCTCGGCCGCGCCGTTGACCTTCTGGATGTTCTCCGCGACCTGGCCGCCGATCTCGGTGGTCACGCCCGCGGTCCGGGTGGGACCGGCCACGGCCGCGACCAGGTCGTGGAGTGCCTTCTTGCCGCCGACGTCGGTGACCGGCCGGTCGTAGTAGGCGGTGATGAGCGCCGTGTCGCCGTCGGCGGACAGCCGGGGCGGGGTGACCAGGTCGACGTGCTCGACGCCGGCGAGGTTTCTGGAGACGGCGGCGATGACGGCGTCGTCGAGCCGGCTGTCGCGGTCGTGCAGCACGATGCGCGCGTCGGCGCCCGCGACTTCGGGGAATCCGCTGCGCAGTAGGTCGGTCGCCACCTGGGACGGAAGGCCCGGGGTGTCGTAGTTGTCCTGCGGCGTACCGCCGAACACGCTCGCCAGCCCAAACGTCAGTACCAGCGCGGCGACCCAGGCGCCGATCACCCGCCAGGGATGGGCGGCGCAGGCCCCGCCCAACCGGTGCAAGAACCCGGACATCGTTTTCCTCGTTCCCCTCGGGGTCGCGGTCCCCGACATGACGAGCCGGGCCCGGGGACTGTGACATCCGTGGTCATCCGCGGGCAGTCGCGCGCGCGACTGGCAGACCGGCGGACATCTGACGAACCGGCGGCCGTATGTGACCAAAGGTTGCGTTCAGCACCATTGGGTAGATCTGTCGCATAAGCGTGTGCCCTGTGCGGGGTTCCTGGGCTGTTGGTAGGGCGACTGCGCCCCGCAACCGAGAGGAACAAATTCTGGACAAGTAAGGCACATGTTCCATGGCATGATCTATACGAAGAGCGACGACTCGATACTGTTGCGTTGGAAGTCACGGTAGGCCGGCTCCCAGCGGCAAACAGTTCATACCGGTATGTATGCGAACCGTGTGCTGGCGCCGTCGCGGGTGCCGGCACGGCCAAGATCGCGGGCGCGATACGTCTCCTTCGCCGTGGACGTCGTCTCGGCGGTGCCCGCGGCCCGTGTCCCGACGTGAGGCGGCCGCCCCGACGCGCGGCGCGTCCCTGGGCCCTCTGGCGAAAGGCTGCGCATGGCATCGGCTAACGATCTTTGCCAGGCCGGCTCGCCGTCGCCGGCCCGCCTGTCCGCGCCGGAGTTCGGCGCGCCCGGCGGCTCGCCGCCGAGCCCGGTGGGGCCCGCCCGGCTTGCGTCCGCGGGCCGCGTCGCGGTGAGCCTCGCCCGCTCGCCCGTCCCGGCCGCCGAGCGGGCGACCGCGCTCTCGTACCCGTGGGCGGGCCGGCTCTGGCTGGGCTACGTGGCTGTCGGCGCGGTGGTGGTCGCCAGTTGTTACGTCGCCGGGCACTGGGCGGGCTCCGCGTCCCACGGCTGGCTGGTCGCGCGGCTTGCCGTCTACAGCGCCACCACCGCGTCGGCCGCCGGCGCGGTGTTCTTCGGGCTCCTGCGGTTCCGCCCGGCGCACTGGTCGCCCTGGCTGCTCATCGGGATCTCGCAGCTGGTCTACGCCGGCGCGGGCGTCGCCTTCTGCGTCGATCATTACCTGTACGCCTCGCCGACGTTCCTGGCCGTCAGGGACGTGCTCTACCTGGCCCACTACCCGGTGCTGGTCGCCGGCCTGCTGCCGATCGTCCGCCTGCGCGCGCCCGGCGGGGACCTGCCGGGCCTGCTCGACGGGCTGCTGGCCGCCACCGGCGCGGCGACGCTGTCCTACCTGAACCTGATCAAGCCGCGACTCGATGGCGAACTGTCCACGGCGATCGCCGTCATGTGGGTCGCGTGCCCGATCGCCGACCTCATCCTGTTCGCGATCGGTGTCCGGCTGGTGCTGGGCACCGGCAGCCGCCCGCCGGCGTTCAGCCTGCTCGCCGCGAGTCTGTTCCTGAGCCTCGCCGCGGACGCCGGTTACGCGCTGCGACAGCTCGGCGACGGCTATTCGGTGGGCGGTGGGCTGGACGCGGTCTGGCTTGCCGGGAGCCTCGCCCTCGGCGCCGCCGCGCTGCACCCCACGATGGCCAGTATCGCCGAGCCCGCGCACCGTCCCGCCGGGCTCGGCCGCCTGCGGCTCTGGGCGCTCTATCTCGCCGGCCTGGCCGGGCCCCTCACCCTGGTCCTGCGGCGCGGGCGGGCAGACTCGTGCACCGAGCTGGTCAGCGCACTGGCCATGGCCGTGGCGACCGGACTGATCATGATCCGGATGCGGTACGCGGAGGTCCAGCAGCGCCGGCTGGCCAACACCGATGTGCTGACCGGCCTGTGCACACGGCGCTTCCTGGAAACCCGGCTGGCGCTGGCTACGGCGAGGGCCGCACCGCGCGGCTGGGCGCTCGCGCTGTTCCTGGTCGACATCGACCACTTCAAGTCGATCAACGACCGGTACGGCCACCCCGCCGGGGACCGCGCGCTGGCCGAGGTGGCGCTCCGGCTGCGCGCCGTGGCCCAGTCCCGGGACGTTGTGGCTCGCTACGGCGGCGAGGAGTTCGCGCTGCTCGCCACCGGAGTCGGCCAGGACGACCTGCGTGCACTTGGGGAGCTGCTGCGCGCGACGGTCGCGGCGACGCCGGTCGTCATCGCGGACGGAGTCCAGCTGACGGTGACCGTCTCGGTCGGCGCGGCCGCGGTCGCCGCGGCGCCCGCGAGCCCGGCGGAGCTGGTCGACCGCGCGGACCGGGCCCTCTACGCCGCGAAGTCCGCCGGCCGCGACCGCGTCGCCGTCGCCGACTGCGTCGAGTGCGAGCGCATTCGCGCCCATACCCGGCTGCGAGCGTTTGGCTCGTATTGATGCCATAGGGCATTTTGTGGCTCATGCGCCGGGCACGGCGGTTCGAAGGCCTATGGTGCGTGGCCGGGCCCCGAATCTACGGCGCGGCCATCGGGCATGGTGGGCGGTCCGGGTGACGCCGGGGTGTCGGAAAGACGTCAGGTGGCGAGTAAGCGTCGAGTCGGCGTCACGCGCATCGAACCGGCCGACTGCGGGTAGTCCCTACCGGACGCTGAAAACTCGGGTGCGGCCCCGCCCATTGTCATGAGGCCAAGATGCGTCAGGGTGACGATGTCGCCACCGACCATGACCGTCACCCGGGGCTCCGGTGTGAGGGAGCTAACGCCCCGCCCCGCGCCCGGGTGGGAGGAATGGCCGGAAGCGGATACTTTGGCCAGGAGGACCTTTCCGATATCGCCCGCCCCGTGCGGGCCGCCGCCGGTCTGCCCTCGCCGCGGCGAGGACGGACGCGACGGACCACGTTGTCAGGCAGATTGGCGGGTCGCTGTTCGGTGCCCGTGCCGCCGCTGGGCGGCCCGGGAGAGCGACCGTACGGATAGAGAGACCGTACGGATAGAGAGGAAGTGTTCCGGCCGACGGGCGGAGCCGGGCCGGGCGCGGTGCCCGGGCGAGCTCCTTCGCTGTCGCGACGCGCGCGCTGGAGCGGGGTGGTGCGGGTTCGGCGCGACTCGCACGTGGTGGCCGACACCCCGCGCCGACGACGCTCCAGGCGGCGGGCGCGACAACACCCATGGCCGGGTGGAGGGGATGTCCACACCAGACAAGGTCACCAGAGAGGGGCGTCCGTGCAAACGCTCGATCCCACCACCCTCGACCTCGACGCGATCGAGGAAGACAGGCTCGCGAGGGGAATCACGCTGAGCCTGCTGATTCCGGCCAGAGGGCCGGAGTCCGCGAAAACTTTGGGAAACATGATCGCGCAGCTTCGGGATCGATGGATGCGGGACCGGCATGTCCTCGACGAGATAGGCGTGATCGTCGATCCGACCTCGGACGGCGACGAGCACGGCCTGATGGAGATCGCCGAGGAGGCTGGTGCCAGCTGGGCGGTGCGCGGCGAGAGCGTGCTGGCGGCGCACGCGGGCGCGGAGGCCCCGTCGCTGGGCGGCAAGGCCGGGGCCATGCGCAGCCTGGCCTACCTCGCCTTCGGCAGCCGGCTGATCTTCCACGACTCCGACCTGGAGAACTACGACACGGCCACGGTCGGCCGGCTCGCGGCCGCGGCCACCGCCGACGAGGGCCTGATGTTCGTCAACGGCAGCTCGCCCCGGCTCACCGGCGGCGGCCAGCCGGGTGGGCGTACCACGGAGATGCTGCGGTCGCTCTACTCGAAGCAGCTCTCAGGCTACGTCCCGGCGATCACCGGGACGTACCAGCCCCTGATCGGTGAGTTCGTCCTCGACGCGGATGTCTTTGCCGCGCTGGCGTTCTCGCGGGGCTACGGCGTCGAGACGTCGGTGAAGGTCCTGGCCATGGACCTGCTGGCCCCCGAGGAATGCGCCCAGGTGGAACTGCCGATCAAATACCAGGTCGGCCAGCACTATCACGACCTGGTCAAGCAGTTCCATGAGATCAGTTTCACCGTCGACGTGCTGGAGGCATACTTCCAACGCCGCCGGGTCGATCCGCGCGTGACGGTCTGCGAGATCGCGGACGAGTACGACCTGCTGTTCCCGGGCCGGCAGTACGCGCTGCACCGGCCACCGGGCTACGACCAGGTCGACTTCGTCCCGCGCCTCGGTTTCTACCCGCCGCTGGCGAGCTCGCCCGCCTACCAGGCGCGGATGCCCGAGATCATGGCCGCGCGGCACGCGGCGCTGGACGCGCTCAGCCACAAGATGCGTACTTCCGCCTGACGGCCCGGCCCGCCGGGCACGTGACCGTGCCTTCTGCCCTCGCCCCTCCCGCGATCGGTTACCGAGCGGGATGGGCGCTGGGCGCGCCGGTGGGCGCCGCGCTCCCGGCGAGCCAGTCGGCGGGCGAGGGAGCGGCGGTGGTCGCGATGTCGATCGGGTGCCGGTAGCCGATGCGGACGATGACGTCCAGCATCTGCTGGTCGAACAGGTCGTCGAACTGGCCGAGTGTCGGCGGCAGGTGGCCGAACAGCTCCAGCGACAGGAAGCCGTGCAGCTGGGTCCAGACGATCAGGCAGCCGGCCAGGCCCGCCGCGGAGATCGGGGCGCCCTCGTCCACCCCCCAGTCGACCAGCCGCGCCCGCAGTTCCGGCTTGAGCTGCTCGTCGAGGTGGGACGGGTCGACCGCACCGCCGCCCATCTGCTCGATCATGCAGCGGAACAGCACGCCGGTGGCGCGGTGCATCTCGGCGCCGCACCGCCCGGACTTGTCCAGCTCCAGCGTGCGCGGCCCGAACAGCAGCGCGTACGCGGGCTCGTTCTCATGCGCCCAGTGGCGGTATGCCCTGGCCAGCAGCAGCCAGCGCCTGGCCTGGTCCGGCTCGTCGACGGCGGCGTCGAAGGCCGCCTCGAGCGTGTCCGCGAGCGAGCCGAACGCGTCCGCGCACAGCTCGGTGATCAGGACGTCGTGGCTGTCGAAGTACCGATACAGCGCCGACGGGGTCATTCCCATCGCCCTGGCCACGCCGCGCAGCGAGATCGCCGCGACCCCGCCCAGCGCGACCTGGTCGCGGGCAGCCTGCTTGATCTCCGCGATCGTCGCCGCGCGCTGTCGCTCGCGACGCGGTGCCAGTGGAGTCATCCGGGTCATCTTTCCAGCCGAGATCCGATGCCGCGACCGGTCGTGCCTGGCCGGCGAGTCGCATTCCGGTCAGTGCCAGCGGCCCTCGGGGTCCGAGGGGCGGGGCGCGGTGGTTGCTCTTGACAGCATTCTCTTCAGAGAACACTGTTCTCTCTTGAGACTATAGCTCTCAGGAGGCAACGGTGTTCACACGTCTCGCCGGGGCAGTCACCGGCCGGCCCCGCCTGGTCCTGACCATCACGTTGATCTTCGTCGTCGGGGCGGGCGTGCTCGGCGTCGGCGCCTTCGGCAAGCTGATGACCGGCGGCTTCGACGACCCGAAGTCCGACTCGTCCCGTGCCGCCGACATCGTCGACACCCAGTTCGGCGGCGCGCCCAACCTGGTCCTGCTGGTCACCGCGCGATCCGGGACCGTCGACGACCCAGCCGTCGCCGCGGCCGGCCGGTCGCTGACCGCCGAGCTCGGCAAGGAGCCGGGCGTGCGAGGCGCCGCCTCCTACTGGACGGGTGCCGGTCCGTCGCTGCGCTCGGACGACTCCCGCGAGGCGCTGGTCGTCGCGACGGTCGACGACGACCACGCGGATGACCTTGTCAAGAAGTACGAGGACGCGGCCGACGCGGCCGGCCCGGTCACGGTGCGACCGGGCGGGCCGGCGGGCGTGAACAGGGACATCGGCAGCAGCGTGAGCACCGACCTCGCCACCGCCGAGTCGTTCGCCATCCCGATCACGCTCGTCCTGCTGGTCATCGCGTTCGCCGGTGTCGTCGCCGCGCTGCTCCCGCTGGGCGTCGGCCTGATCGGGATCCTCGGCGGGTTCGCCGCGCTGTCCGTGATCGCCGAGGCGACCGACGTCTCGATCTTCGCGGTCAACCTGGCGACGTCGCTGGGGCTCGGCCTCGGCATCGACTACGCGCTGCTCACGGTGAGTCGCTTCAGGGAGGAGCTCGCCACCGGCAAGGACAAGCGCGCCGCGACGGTCGCGACCGTGCGTACCGCCGGGCGCACCATCCTGTTCAGCGGCGCCACCGTCATCGTCGCGCTCGCCGTGATGCTCGTCTTCCCACCGTTCTTCCTGAAGTCGATGGCGTACGCGGGCATCGCCGTCACCCTGGTCACGATGCTCACCGCCGTGGTGGCGCTGCCGGCCGTCCTGCTGCTGCTCGGCGAACGGGTCAACGCGCTGCGCGTGGGTGGCCTGGTCGGCCTGATCCGGCGTCGCCGCGTCGCCCGGGAGAGTGCGGCGTCCGCGGCGGCCGGCGCCACGCCGCGAGAGGCCACCGAGTCGCCGTTCTGGCGCGTCGTCGCGACCCAGGTGATGCGCCGGCCGCTGCTCACCGGCCTGCCGGTGGTCGCGCTGCTCCTGCTGCTCGCCGCTCCGCTCCTGCACGTCAGCTTCGGCACGCCGGACGACCGGGTGCTGAGCGGCGGCACGCCGAGCCGGGTCGTCGGCGACGTCCTTCGGGACGACTTCGACTCCAACATCAGCGGCGCGCTCGACGTCGTCGTCAACGGCCCCACCACGACCGACGCGCTCGCCGGCTACGCCACCGAGCTGTCCAGGCTGCCGGGCGTCGGCCGGGTCGACAGCGCCGTGGGCGAGTTCCGCGGCGGCGCGCGGACCGAGCCACCTGGCCCCGCCTCCGCCCGCTTCACCGCAGACGCCGGAGCCTACCTGCGGGTCGTCCCGTCGATCGACCCGATGTCCGCCGCCGGCCAGGACCTGGTCCGCGAGGCCCGCGCGCTGCCGGTGCCGGCGGACACCGAGGTCCTCGTCGGTGGCCAGTCGGCCTATCTCACCGACGGCAAGCACGCGATCAGCGCGAAGCTCCCGCTCGCCATCGGTCTGATCGCGCTCGCGACGTTCGTGCTCCTGTTCCTGTTCACCGGAAGCCTGGTTCTCCCGCTCAAGGCCATCGTGCTCAACGGGCTGGTGCTCGGCGCCGTCCTGGGCGTCTCGGTCTGGATCTTCCAGGACGGGCACCTCGCCGGCCTGTTCGGCTTCACGCCGGGCCCGTTGGACACGTCGATGCCAGTGCTGCTGTTCTGCATCGCGTTCGGCCTGTCGATGGACTACGAGGTCTTCCTGCTGTCCCGCATCAAGGAACAGCACGACGCGGGCCGGCCCAACGCCGAGGCCGTCGCCACCGGCCTCGCCCGCACCGGCCGGATCGTCACGACCGCCGCGGTGCTGCTCGCCGTCACCTTCGCCGCGTTCGCGACCGGCTCGGTGCGGTTCATGCAGATGTTCGGCCTGGGGACGGCGCTGGCGATCCTGCTGGACGCGAGCCTGGTCCGCGGCGTCCTCGTCCCGGCCTTCATGCGGGTCGCGGGCGACCTCAACTGGTGGGCTCCCGCGCCGCTTCGCTGGCTCCACGCCCGTATCGGCCTCAGCGAGGCCGGTGAGGCCACCCCGGCCCTCGCTCCGGCCGCGGCGGCGGCCCCGGTCCCGGCCAACATCCCGCGCCCGGGCGGCGAGCCAGAAGGCCGGACCTCCTCGGCCGCCTCCGCCACCACGCCCTGACCTCGCCATCCGACTCCGCGCCGGCTGTCAGCCCATCGGTCGCCGGCGCGGGTGTCCTTCGCGCCTCGGCGGCCGGCTCAGGCCGCCGGGGTCGGCCGCGGGGTGGCGGCCGGGACGGGAGCCGAGGCGTGGCCGTCGGGGGTGTGGGCCGGGGTGACGGCCAGGTCGAACCAGAGGTACTTGCCGGAGCCGACGGTCACGGCCCCCCAGCTGCCGGCGAGCGCGTCGAGGACGAGCAGGCCACGGCCGCCCTCGGAGTCGTCGTCGACGGCGCGGCGTTCGGGAAGCGCTGTGGAGGTGTCGGAGACCGAGGCGTGGATCAGCCCTGGGCGCAGCTCTACCAGCAGCCATACGGGCGGCTGGCCGTACTTCACGGCATTGGTCACCAGCTCGCTGACGAGGAGCTCGGCGACCGATGTGGCGTCCTCGTCCAGGCCGGCGCCACGCAGTGACTCACGCAGCACCTGGCGGGCGTGCGGCACGGCCGAAGGCAGGTAGGGCAACTCAGCGAGGATGTGGGTAGCGGGTGGGGTGCCCGACGACGCCCGGCGCACCACATTCACCGGCACCACATTCACCGGCACCGCCTCCCCCTTCGGTTCCGCGAGCGGCATCGAAGGGGACCCCTGCATCGCGCTCATCGACCACCAAATCGGAACGAGAACATCCAACACGGTCTACCCAGCCGGAGCGGTCCGGAAGCCTCGTTAGACACCGATTTTTCCGGCCACCTCGCCGTCCGGAGCCCGCGCGGCCGGTCCACCCGCGCGGCCGGCGGCCCGGGAACGCGGGAGCGCCGGTCTGGTGTCGGCGAGCCTTGGTCACGCTCCGGGTCGGCTCACCCCGAAATGACGGTCGGTCATTGCCGGGGGCTGCCGCCAGCCTCCTACCCCACTACCCGTTGTCGCAACCACCCGTCGTTGTTGACCACGGAGAGTCGCTGTTCGTTCCCGAGGATGAACGGCAAACCGGGGCAGACGGGACACACGCCGCACCGAATGGGGCCGGATACGTCGTCCATCTCCCGAACTCGCGCTGACGCGTGGCGGGACAGTCGCATCACTCTGGGTGATGCCACTCCAGGTCGCAGATGGCGCCGCCATCCCGGCGAACGACATGCCTGCCAACATCATCGGCGCAGCGCCACTCAGCGACCGCCGGTGACAGCGCCTCAGCGCAGCACCCGGGGTCCCTGCCAGATTGGCTACGCAAGCTCCGCCAATCCGGCAGGAACCCCGGCGGGACCGCCTCAAGGCTGGCTGGGCACGCGGAGGACGACGATGGCGATGTCGTCGCGCAGGTTGCCGCCCGCGAACCGGTCGGCCGCGGCACGCACCCGATCGGCGACGCCCTGCGCGGACAGCCCCGCGCAGCCGCCGACCGCTTCCAGGAGCCGCTGCTCGCCGAGCAGCTCCCGGCCCGACCGGGCCTCCACCACCCCGTCCGTATAGAGCACCAGGGCGTCGCCGGGGTGCAGCTCCACGTCCGTGGACGGGAACGCGACCTCGTCGTCGTCGAGCACGCCCAGCAGCGTCCCGGGCACGCCCACGTAGGCCGCGCCGCCGTCCCCGGCCAGCAGCACCGGTTGCGGATGGCCAGCCAGGTGCAGCGTGAGCCGAACACCCTTCTCCGACGGCTCGGCGAGGCTCGCCGTCGCCATGGTGCAGAACCTCGGCTGGCCGTGGGGGTAGGCCGTCGCGGTGTCGCGCAGCGTCCTGTTCAGGTCGACGAGGATCTTTCCCACCGGGGTGGCCTGGCCGGTGAGCAGCCGCAGGACGGCCCGCGCGACGCCGGTGACGGTGGCCGCCTCGGCGCCCTTGCCGCAGACGTCGCCGATCGCGACCGTCCAGCCGTCGGGCCCGGGCATCAGGTCGAAGAAGTCGCCGCCGACGTCCAGCCCGGCGGAGCGGGCGGCGCCGTAGGCGGCGCCGAGGTCGAGGCCGGGGATCTCGGGCAGCACGGGCGGGCGTAGCCCCGCCTGCAGGCCGTCGGCGAGCTCCACCTGCCGGCTGTAGAGCTTGGCGTTGTCCACCGCGAACGCGGCCCGGCGGGCGAGGTCGGCCAGCAGGTCGGCCTCGTCGGCCGCGAACATGCCACCAGGGTCACGCCCGATCGCGACCACGCCGAGCACCCGGCGCCGGGCACGCAGCACGGCCACGAGGACCGGGCCGTCCGGGGTGGTCACCTGCCGCACCGGTGTCGTGCCGGCGCCGCGCACGGCCGCCAGCAGGGGGCCGGCGGGGTCGGTGGCCGCCGCGGTGAGCTCGGGCTCCGCGGCCTCCTCCGCGTGCGCGACCGCCGAGAGGACCGGGTTTCCGTCGTCGCGGCGCAGGTAGACGGCACACCACCGGCCGATCCGCGGCACCGGCAGGTGGGCCAGCATGGACAGCGTGTGCTCCAGCTCGAGGCTGCCGGCGAGCAGGTCGGAGGCCTCGGCGAGGAACGACAGCATCCCGATCCGGCGCTCCTCGGCCTGGCGCATGTCGCCGCCGCCCAGCGCGAGCGCCATCCAGCGCGCGACGAGCCGGACCCGCTCCGCGTCGACGGCCGCCGGCTGGCCGCCGTGGCCCGGATGGGCGGGGTCCGGCCAGAGCAGCACCTCGCCGAGGCTGTCCTGGGTCGGGTCGAGCGGGAACGACAACGCGTCGGTGGGCTCGCCGGTGTTGCCGAGGGCGGCGACGATCTCCGGCTCCGGGTCGTCTGGCGACGGCCGGTGAACCAGTCCGCCGGTCACCGGCTGGGCGTCGACGAGCTGGGCGAGCAGCTCGGCGACCTCGCCCTCGGCCGTGAGGGCACGCGCGGTCGACCGGGAGATGATCCGAGGGGACCGCGGGTAGGGCTCCAGCGCCGGTTCGGGGGCGGCCGACGGCGAGGCGCCCGGGGTCCCTGCCGGATCGACGAACGGGGTCCCTGCCGGATCGGCGGAGCCGATCTGGGAGGTCGTGATCTGGCAGGTTCGCTCGCTGTGACGAGGGAGAAAACCGTCGGCGGGCGGGTCGGTGGGTACCGCGGTCGGCTGTGTCGGCCCGGCCAGCGGGCTGGCCGGGGACCGCTCCACCCGCGCCGGCGTGGTGCTCGCGGCGGGGGACGACCGCGCCGCGGGCGCAGATGTGAGAGAAATCACATTGTCTGCCGGCTCGGAGGGGGCGGTGGCTGGCTCGCCGGGCGATGATTCCGTCCGGGTGGTGCCGATGAGACGGAACCAGACGGTTTTGCCTCCAGCGCCGTGCTCAGTGCCCCAGCTGCTGGCCAGCGCGTCGACGAGGGCGAGACCTCGGCCGTCCTCGCGCAGGCCGCCCAGGCCCGACTCGCCGAGGCCACCCTCCTGGCCACCAGCCTGCCCGTCGCCCGCGCCGCGCCGGGAGGAGCCGATGCGCACCGGATGCAGATCGTGCACCCGGACCGCCAGCTCCCCAGGCGAGATGGCCGTGACATCGACCGTCGCCGGCGTGCCCGCATGGACCACCACGTTGGTGACAAGTTCCGTGACCAGCAACAACGCCGAGTCGAGGGTGTCCTCGTCGATCCTTCCGCGAAGAGCGGACAGCAGGAACCTGCGGGCGGAGCGCGGTGACTCCGCTGCGGGCGGCAGTGTGATGGTGTGGTGAGGTAGCCGTCCATCCAGCCCTACGGCGCTCATGTCGGTCAGTCTCTCCTGTGATGTCCCCGGCTAGGCGGATACTGACGCCGGGTGTGACCTGCCGAGGGACGAATAGCTACCACCGGTGTGCTGCCGTAGACCCCGAGGAGACAGATGAGCCTCGATCGTGACCACGAAGCGCCGGACGCGCGCCAAGATGATGGTGCCCTGTCCGGTTCGTCGGCGAGCACGAAGGCCCGCTCAGCATTGGCCGACCACGGGGGGACCACGGAGGGTGCTGGATCGTCGAGCCAGAACGGCGGCGGTCATGGGACAGCGACCGCCGTTCTGGACGGCGCGCCGCCGGATGGGCCAGGAGGGGGCCACGACCTCGCCTCGGCCGCCGTGGACGACCTGCTGGCAGATCTGCTTGCCGGCCTGTCCGGACTCTGTGACGGCGACTTCAGCGTCCGCCTCGGCCTCCGGGACGGGCTGTCCGGCGAGGTCGCCCGCCGGTTCGACGAGCTGGCCGCCACCCAGGAGCGGCATGCCCGCGAGCTGGAGCGGGTGAGCAATGTCATCCGCCGCGAGGGCCGGCTGACGCAGCGGATGGACGACCTCGGCGGCCGGGACGGCTGGCGCAGCCTCACCCGGTCGGTGAACTCGCTGATCGACGACCTCGCCCGCCCGACGCACGAGGTCGGTCGGGTCATCGCGGCGGTAGCCGAGGGCGATCTCTCCCAGCACATGCCGCTGGAGATCGCGGGCCAGCCGGTGCGGGGTGAGTTCCTGCACATCGGCACGACTGTGAACACTATGGTCGACCAGCTGTCCTCGTTCGCCGATGAGGTGACGAGGGTGGCCCGCGAGGTGGGCACCGAGGGCAAGCTGGCCGGCCAGGCGCAGGTCAAGGGCGTCTCCGGCGTGTGGCGGGACCTGACCGAGTCGGTGAACTCGATGGCGGGCAACCTGACCGCCCAGGTCCGCGGCATCGCCCACGTCACCACCGCGGTGGCGAACGGCGACCTGTCGCAGAAGATCACCGTCGACGCTCAGGGCGAGATCGCCGAGCTCAAGCACACCGTCAACACGATGGTCGACCAGCTCTCCGCCTTCGCCGACGAGGTCACCCGGGTCGCCAAGGAGGTCGGCACCGAGGGCAAGCTCGGCGGCCAGGCGACGGTCAAGGGCGTCTCCGGCGTCTGGCGAGACCTGACCGACTCGGTCAACGTCATGGCCGCCAACCTGACCACCCAGGTTCGCGGCATCGCCGAGATGGCGGCGGCGGTCCAGCGCGGCGACCTGACCCGCCAGATCCAGGTCGACGCCCGCGGCGAGGTGGCCGCGCTCGCGCACACGCTGAACACGATGGTCGACCAGCTCTCGTCGTTCGCCGACGAGGTGACCAGGGTCGCCTGGGAGGTGGGCACCGAGGGCAACCTGGCCGGCCAGGCGCACGTGCGCGGGGTCTCCGGGGTCTGGCGGGACCTGACCGAGTCGGTGAACTCGATGGCGGGCAACCTGACCGCCCAGGTCCGCAACATCGCCCTGGTGGCGAAGGCCGTCGCCAACGGCGACCTCTCACAGAAGATCACCGTTACCGCTCAGGGTGAGATCCTCGACCTCAAGGAAACCCTGAACACGATGGTCGACCAGCTCTCGGCCTTCGCCGACGAGGTCACCCGGGTCGCCAAGGAGGTGGGCACCGAAGGCAACCTGGGCGAGCAGGCGCACGTACGCGGGGTCTCCGGGGTGTGGCGGGACCTGACCGACTCGGTCAACGTCATGGCCGCCAACCTGACCACCCAGGTCCGCGGCATCGCCCTGGTCACGACGGCGGTCGCCAAGGGCGACCTGTCCCAGAAGATCACCGTCAACGCGCAGGGCGAGATCGCCGAGCTCAAGGACACCGTCAACATCATGGTTGACCAGCTGTCCTCGTTCGCGGCCGAGGTCACCAGGGTGGCCCGCGAGGTCGGCGTCGAGGGCGAGCTCGGTGGCCAGGCGACGGTCGCCGGGGTCGCCGGCGTGTGGCGCGACCTGACCGACAGCGTCAACCAGCTCGCCTCGACGCTCACCATCCAGCTGCGCGCGATCGGTGACGTGTCGACGGCCGTGACCCGCGGCGACCTGACCAGGACGATCTCGGTCGAGGCCGAGGGTGAGGTCGCCGAGCTCAAGGACAACATCAACCAGATGATCACCCGGCTGCGCGAGACCACCGAGGTGAACGCGCAGCAGGACTGGCTGAAGTCGAACCTGGCTCGGATCGGCAGCAAGATGCAGGGCCAGCGCGACCTGTACGCCGTCTGCCAGATGATCATTTCCGAGATGACCCCGGCGGTGAACGCCCAGCAGGGCACCGTCTACCTGCTCGACTTCATCGAGGGCGACAAGCTGCGCTACGTCGCCGGCTACGGCTCGGTGCCGCGGCGCCGCTCGGACGGCACGTTCCTGTTCGGCGAGGGCCTGATCGGCCAGGCCGCCGTCGAGAAGAACCGGATCAGGGTGGAGAAGGTGCCGGCCGGCTACCTCACCATCCGCAGCGGCCTGGGCAGCGCGCCGCCGTGCGACCTGGTCGTGGTGCCGGTGCTGTTCGAGAACCAGGTGCTCGGCGTGATCGAGCTGGCGAGCTTCACGCCGTTCTCGGACCTGCACCTGAACCTGGTCGAGCAGCTCGTCGACACGATCGGCGTGGTGCTCAACACGATCATGGCGAACGCCAGGACCGAGGAGCTGCTGGCACAGTCCCAGCGGCTCACCCAGGAGCTGCGTTCCCAGTCGGTCGAGCTGCAGCGCACGAACGCCGAGCTGGAGGAGAAGGCGCAGCTTCTCGAGGTGAAGAACCGCGAGATCGAGCTCGCCAGGATCGGCCTGGAGGAGAAGGCCGAGCAGCTCGCGCTGTCGTCGCAGTACAAGACCGAGTTCCTCGCCAACATGAGCCACGAGCTGCGCACCCCGCTGAACAGCCTGCTCATCCTGGCGAAGCTGCTGGCCGACAACCAGGACGACAACCTCACGTTCCAGCAGATCGAGTTCGCCAAGACGATTCACTCGTCCGGCTCCGAGCTGCTCATGCTGATCAACGACATCCTCGACCTGTCGAAGGTCGAGGCCGGGAAGATGGACGTCGAGGCGGCGACGGTGCGCACGGACGCGCTGTGCGACGGCATCGGGCAGGCGGTCAGGCCGCTGGCCGCGCAGAAGGGGCTCACCTTCGCGGTGACGGTCGCCTCGGACGTGCCGGCGGAGTTCGTCACCGACGAGCAGCGCATCCAGCAGGTGCTGCGCAACCTGCTGTCGAACGCGGTCAAGTTCACCGATGCCGGCACGGTCCGCCTGGAGGTCACGGTGGCCTCGTCCGACGGGCCGTTCATCGTGCCGAGCCTGCGCTCGGCACCGACCGTGCTGTCGTTCGCTGTGTCCGACACCGGCATCGGGATCGCCGCCGACAAGCTCCGCATGATCTTCGAGGCGTTCCAGCAGGCGGACGGGACGACGTCGCGGCGCTACGGCGGCACGGGGCTCGGCTTGTCGATCAGCAAGGAGATCGCGCGGCTGCTCGGCGGCTCGATCGCGGTGTCCAGCGCGTTCGGGCAGGGCAGCACCTTCACTCTCTACGTCCCGTCGGTGATGCCCACGGATCACGTGCCCTACGGGCTCACGCCCGGCGAGCCGGACGATGTCCTGATCATCATCGGGGACGAGGGCGCGTCGAGCGGGGGCCAGCCCGGGCTCGACGGCCACGGCGCGTTCACCCCGCCCGGCCAGCCCGGCACCGGCTACCCGGCCGTCGGCCCTGGCGACGCCTGGGCCCCCGACACCTCGGTGACGCGTCTCGCGCCCTCCCAGCCGGCGCTGCCGAGCGGCGAGCCGGACGCGACCGACCTCCCGGCCATGCGGACGCTCCCGGCCGGCGAGCCGGTGGGCGGCGCCGGCACGGGCGTCGCCACCGGGCGTGGGGAGCTGGGTACACCGGAGCCGGGCGGGACGCCGTTCCTCACCGAGACCTCGCGGCCGCGCCGCGAGGTCGACCCGGACGAGGCCGACCCGCTGCAGGGCACCACGGTGCTGGTCGTCGACGATGACGTTCGTAACGTCTTCGCGCTGACGAGCGCGCTGGAGATGTTCGGCATGCGGGTGCGGTACGCGGACAACGGGCGTGACGCAATCAAGCTGTTGCAGCAGGAGAGCGACGAGGCCGTCAGGCTGGTGCTGATGGACGTGATGCTGCCCGGCATGGACGGCAACGAGGCGACCACGGTGATCCGGGCGATGCCGGCGTTCGTCGATCTGCCTATCCTGGTGCTGACCGCGAAGGCGATGCCAGGCGACCGTGAGAAGAGCATCTCGGCCGGCGCGAGCGACTACATCACGAAGCCGGTCGACCTCGACCGCCTCCTCTCCGTCATGCGCTCTCATCTTTAGCGGGCGCCGGGGCGCCCGTCACAGATGAGAACTGTCGGGCGCCAGCGCCGTCCCTACGTGGTTCCGGGCCGAGGTATATGGCGGTGGCTGAGCTGATTCCGGGTCGAGGAGGTGGCTGAGTTGGCGCCGCGCCGATGCGCCGTCACCGGGCGGCGGCGTGCCTCGCTGGGCGGGGACCGGCGCCTGCCTGGGAAGCCGGTAGGCGCGGCTCACAGGCGATTCTTCGGGGGGCGGTGGTGACCGCTCGGGGGCTATCAGCGATGGTTGGTATGCCGGCGCGCGCATGGAGGACGAGTCTGGGGCCCCATGACCCGCGGAACCGGCGCGACCGAGGCGCATCACGACAGGAGGAGGAAGGCGGGTGACCGAGCGGACCGGCGGTCCTGTCGACCCAGGAGACGGGCCGAGTGCGGAACGGCCACGGAGCAAGATCCTGTTGGTCGACGACCGGCCCGACAACCTCATGGCGCTGGAGGCGATCCTGGCCTCTCTGGACCAGGAGCTCGTAACCGCCTCCTCCGGCGAGGAGGCGCTCAAACGGCTGCTCGTCGATGACTTCGCGGTGATCCTGCTGGACGTGCAGATGCCCGGTATGGACGGGTTCGAGACCGCCCACCGGATCAAGCAGCGTGGGCGGACCAGGGACACGCCGATCATCTTTCTCACCGCCATCGACCGTGAGCCGCATCACGCCTTTCGGGGATACGCCGTCGGCGCCGTCGACTACATCGCCAAGCCGTTCGACCCGTGGCTGCTGCGGGCCAAGGTCAGTGTCTTTGTCGAGTTGTTCGAGAAGAACGAGCGGCTCAGCGAGCTGGCCCACCAGCGGGTCCGCGACTTCGACCTGATGACCGAGGTCGCGGAGCGGTTGACCGCGCTCGATGTGCTGCTGGAGGGTGCGCGCGACGCCTCTCCCGAAGAGATCATCGCGGCGGCGGGCGCGGAGGTGCGCGGGTTGGTGGCACGACTGCGGCCGTTCGCCCGGTCAACGCCCGCCGGCTGATGTCGCCTGGGTGATCGGCGGTCGTCGGTGGCCGGCCCTTTGTTGTCGATGGTCGGGGTGGCGGCGTGCGGCGGTCGGGGAACGCGGGCGAAACGCCCGCGCGTCCGCATCTGCGCTGTCCGGGCATTCCGGCTCGTCATCGGGCCGCCCGGGCACGCGGATAGCATCCGACCTGGACAGACGTACCGAACGGCAAACTCGATGACACCTCCGAGTCCGGCTTTCAAGGACGGCCGGGTCGTCGCGGTTGCCGGCGGGCCAGCGGTATCCGCTGGGGTAACCAGGCGGCTGGATGTCGTTCGGCGAGACCGCGTCGTCCCCTGGCTGGTCGGCGTTTCCTGGAGGTCTGTGCGTGGCCGGTGAGCGCCCGACACCCGCGCGCCGGAGCCGCGGCGGCCGCGCGGAACACCCGACGCGGATTGGTCCGTACTTCGTGGAGCGGGTCCTCGTGACCAGCGGCACCGGGGTGGTGCACCTGTGCCGCGCGGGCGACGGAAGCCGCTCGGCCGTGAAGATCATCGCTCCCGACCTGGCCTGTGACCGGGCGTTCCTGGGGCAGCTGCGCGTCGAGGCGCTGCGTGCGCGAGACACCGCGCCGGCCTGCCTGGCCGAGGTCCTGGGCGTCGACGTGGACGGGCCGACGCCGTACGTCGTGACGGAGTTCCTCGACGCTCCGACCCTCGGCGCGATGGTCGCCTCCGGCGGCCCGTTGTCCGCGGCCGCGGTCGGGCGGCTGGGAGCGGCGATGGCCACCGGGCTCGCCGAGCTGCATCACCAGGACCTGGTGCTAGGCGACCTCAAGCCGGCGCGGGTCGTGCTCGCCGCCGGCGGGCCCCGGTTCATCGACTTCGGCGTCGCCCGGGCCGCCGGCCGCCTCGGCAAGGGGACGCGCCGCGGCCCGGCGATGGCGACCTTCGGCGCGCCCGCGTTCATGGCACCGGAGCTGGCCCTGGGCCATTCGCTGACAGCCGCCGCCGACGTGTTCGCCTGTGGTGCGCTGATCATCTACGCGGCCACCGGCCGGCCGCCGTTCGGCGAGGGCGCGCCGCGCGCGCTGTTGCAACGGGTCGTCTACACCGAGCCCGACCTCGCGGGCGTGCCGGCGCCGCTCGCGGCGCTGCTGGCCGACGTGATGCGCAAGAACCCGGACCGCCGGATCAGCGCGCGCGACCTCGCCGACCGCCTGCTCGAGCTGGCCAACCTGCCCACACCGGCCACCGCGCCTGTCCCCGCGCCCCCGGCCCCCCTCGCCCGTGCCACGGCCGGCCAGTTCGCGGCGGCAGCCGGGCTCGAGGACCTCTTCGAGGACGTCGCGCCGCGGCTGGAGAACGACGACACCCGTCCAGCGGACGAGCCGGTGGCGGTGGACGAGCCGACCGCGGTGGACGAGCCGGCGGCGGTCGATGAGCCAGCCGTGGCGGACGAGCCGACGCCTGCGGAGCCGAAGCCTGCGGAGCCGACGCCTGCCGAGCCGACGGCGGACGATGCCACGTCAGCACCAGCCACGTCCGCGCCGCCCGGGTCCGCGACGGCTACGGCAGCCTCGCCCGAGGAGACAGCCTCGCCCGAGGAGACAGCCGAGCCCGTCGCGACGGCTGAGGCATTGAGCGCGGTCGACCTTCCGGAAGGCGCCGCAACGGTTCCGGACGCCCCGGTGGTGGTGCCCGACGACGAGGTGCCCGACGACGAGGTGCCTGACGAGGACGGCCCACCGGCGCCCGACGAGGACGCCGGTGCATCCGCGCCAGCGGCGTCCGCCCCAAAGGGCGGGACGAAGCTGACGGGGGACAGCGAGCCGTCCGCCGAGCCGACGCGATCGGATGACGCTCCCGGCGAGTCCGCCATCGTCCCGTTGCCCTCCGCCGCCCAGGGCGCCGACGACGAGTCGGCCTCGCCGCCGGCGCCGGACACCGAGCCAGCGCGGGGCGGGGGCGGTAGCCGCTGGCTCCGGGCGGCCGCCCGCCGGCCGCGGGCGCTGGTGACGCCGGCGAGCGTGCTAACCGGCGCCATCATGGTCGCCGTGGTGGTCGTCGGCGTGATCGCCATCCTTGACCGGGCGCACGCGGCCCGGGACGCCGCGACGTCGCGGCGGCTGGCGGCCGAGGCGGGTCAGCTCCTCCCCGCGCGCCCGGATTTCGCCGGCCAGCTCGCCGTGGCCGCATACCGGATCTCCGAGACGCCGCAGGCCGCGAAGGTGCTGGTCGACGCCGCGGTGCGCGAGACCGGGCAGGCGGGCGGCGCTGTCCATGACGTCGCGCTCAGCGCGGACGGCGCCACCCTCCTGCAGGCGGGTGACACCGGCGTTGGCGTCTGGGACCTGCGCGACCCGAGCACGGTTCACCGCGGTGCCACGCTCCTCGCGAAGACGGGCGCGGTCATGGCGGTCACCGCCGCGCCGGCGGACGCCGGCAACCGGCGGGTGATGGCCACCGGCGGGGCCGACCGGCTGGTCAGGCTGTGGGACCTCACCGACCCGGCCCGCCCCGTCCAGCTCGCGGCGCTGCGCGGCGCCGCGGCGACGGTCAACGACATCGCCTTCTCCGCCGACGGCCGCACGCTGGCCACCGCCGAGGCGGATGGCGCCGTGCGGCTCTGGGACGTCGCCGACCACGCCCACCCCCGCCAGCTCGCCGCCGTCAGGGTCGCGGGCCCGGCGCTGTCGGTCGCGCTCGCGCCGGACGGCCGGACCCTCGCGGTCGGGGCCGTCGGCTTCCTGCGGATCTGGGATCTCCCGGAGCGGGCCCAGCCTCGCCCGTACGCCGAGTTCTACGTCTGGGCCAAGGCGAGTCAGGTCCGGTTCAGCCCGGATGACTCCCTGCTCGCCGTCGCCACCACCCCGCTCGACCGGCGCTCCGCCGGCGTCGCCGCGTCCACGGCGTCGGACGGCGGCAAGGTCCAGCTCTACCAGCTTTCGGGCGGCCGGCGGCCACGGCCGGTAGCCACGTTCGGCGCCCGCCCCGCCGGCGTCGCCGGACTGGTCTTCAGCCTGGACGGGCGGACGCTTCTGACCGGCGGTGCCGACGGTGAGATCTCGGTCTGGGACATGACGTCGCCGACGCGCCCGAAGGTCGGCGGGACCCTGCGCGTGGACGGGACGCCGGGCGCGCTGGCCCTCAGCTCGTCCGGCCGCGGCTGGGTGCTGGCCGCCGCCGGCGCCGGCTCGGCGCGGGTGTGGGAGCTCGACCCGGCGGTCGCCGCGGAGCAGGTCTGCGCCCGCGTCGGCACTCGCCTCACCCAGGCCGAATGGCTGCGCGCCGCCCCTGGCCGCACCTACGAGGCCCCCTGCCCGTAGCCCGCGGGGGAGGACAGGCGAGGGGCGGGAGCGGGCAAGGTCAGGAGCGGACGAGGCGGGCGATGGCGGCGCTCGCCTCGCGCAGTTTCTCGTCGGCGACCGGGCCGCCGGTGGCGACGGCGTCCGCGACGCAGTGGCCGAGGTGGTCCTCCAACAGGCCGATCGCGACGGACTGCAGGGCGCGGGTGGCGGCGGAGACCTGCGTCAGGATGTCGATGCAGTACTTGTCCTCGTCGACCATGCGCTGCAGACCACGGACCTGGCCCTCGATCCGGCGCAGCCGAGCGAGGTAGTCATCGCGGTGCGCACTGTAGCCGTGCTGGCCGTGTGACGGCACCGCCTCGGCGACCGGGTCCTGGGTCCCGTCCTCGTCGCCGCTCACGTCGGGCCCGTCGCCTGCCCGCGGCTTCGTCGACATGGCTGCCACGCCCCGTCCCTAGCCCACCAGGTACTCCCCAAGGGTACCCAGCCGGCTCGCCGCCGTGGGGCGGGCCGCGGCCGCCACACGGCCGTGGCCCGGGCTCGTCGGGCGCGATCAGGCAGGCAGGCTGGTGGCCGCCGTCCCGGGTGCCGCGGCCAGCGGGAAGGTGCCGCGTCCTGGCGCGAGGCCGGAACTCGTGTGCAGCGCGGCGCCGACGGCGGCGAGCTGGGCGTCGGAGCCGGCCGGGCCGATGACGCTCACGCCGTAGGGCAGACCGCCGCCGAAGCCGACCGGGACCGCGACGGCGGCGAGGTCCAGCAGGTTCGCGAACGTCGTGTACCGACCGAGGCGGGCGTTGCGCCGGATCGGGTCGGCCAGCATGTCCGCGACGGAGAACGTCCGGGGCACGGTCGGCAGCACCAGCGCGTCGACCGCCCGCCACGTCGCCTCGGTCTGGCGGCGCAGCGTCCGCAGTCGGTCGACACCGGTGAAGACGTCCACGCCGCTGATCCGGGCGCCGGGCGCGAGCAGCTCGGCGACGACCGGGTGCACGGCGTCCGGATGCTCCTCCAGGAAGTCGCCGACCGCGGCGTAGCGCTCGGCAAGCCACGGGCCCCCGTAGAGCATGGTCCCGGCCTCGAAGAACGGGGCGAGGTCGATCTCGACCAGCTCCGCGCCCATGGCGGTGAGCAGGTCGAGCGCGCGCCCGAACACCGCCTGGACCGCGTCGTCGCAGTCGGCGGCCACCATGGCCGCGGCCGGGATCCCCAGCCGGACGGACGGCGCGCCCAGCCCCCCGAGACTGGGCGCGCCTCCCTCGCCCGTCCAGGGGACCCGGCCGGGTGTCGGCGAGGGAAACTGGCGCGACCAGGGGTCGTGCTCGTCGAAGCCGCTGATGACGTCCAACACGAGCGCGCCGTCGGCGATCGACAGCGCCGCCACGGAAGGGCAGTCCAGCGACCGGCAGGCCGGCACAACGCCCCTGGAGCTGACCAGCCCCCGGGACGGCTTGATGCCGACGGTGTTCGTCAGCGCGGCCGGCACCCGGCCGGAGCCGGCGGTGTCGGTGCCGATGGCGAACGTGACCAGGCCCGCGGCGACCGCGACCGCCGACCCGGAGCTGGACCCGCCGGCGATCATCGCCGGGTCGAACGGCGAGGTGGGGATGCCATAGGGGCTGCGGACCCCGGACAGGCCGGTGGCGAACTGGTCGAGGTTGGTCTTGCCGACACAGACGGCGCCGGCGGCGAGCAGCGCGTCGACCAGCTGCGCGCCGACGGTGGCCTGGTAGCCGAAGCCCGGGCAGGCGGCCGTCGTCGGCATCCCGGCGACGTCGATGTTGTCCTTCACCCCGAACGGCAGGCCGAACAGCGGCGGGAGGTCGTCACCGGGCGCCACCGCCGCGGCACGCGCGTCGAGCTCGGCCGCCCTGGCGAGGAGGTCGGTGCGGTCGGCGACGTGGATCCAGACGCCGTCGTCGCCGCGGGCGGCGATCGCCGCCAGCACCGCGTCGACGACGTCGGCCACGCGCAGCCGCCCCGAGAGGTAGGCGGCGCGCAGCACGGCGGCCTGCAGGTCGAGCGGCGCCGGCACGAGCGCCGGCGCGGTCGGGGAAGCCGGGGCTGGGGCTGGAGCTCCGGTCAGGGCTTGGGTTTGGGTTTGGGTTTTAGGATGTGCCAGGGCTTCGGGCTCGGGGAAGGCGCTGACCATCGCCGGTCAGCCGGCGACCGGGGCGGCCACGGCGGTGAGCAGCGCGTCCGAGGTGGCGACCGAACCGAAGACGCCGCCCTGCATCTTGACCATGTTGAGGGCGGCCTCGTAGTTGCCGTGGTCGGTCGCGCCCGTGCAGTCGGACAGCAGCAGGCACTCGTAGCCACGGTCGTTGGCGTCGCGCATCGTGGTGTGGACGCACACGTCGGTGGTGATGCCGGTCAGGATGATGTGGGTGATGCCGGCGCGCTGCAGGACCAGGTTCAGGTCGGTCGCGTAGAACGAGCCCTTGCCCGGCTTGTCGATGACGACCTCGCCGGGCAGTGGGGCGACCTCGGGGACGATCTCCCAGCCTGGTTCGCCGCGGGTCAGGATCCGCCCGCACGGGCCCTCGTCGCCGATGCCGGCGCCGATCCGCTTCGAGCGCCACAGCTTGTTCGGCGGGCAGTCGGACAGGTCCGGGCGGTGGCCCTCGCGGGTGTGCACGATGAAGAACCCGAGCGGCCGCAGTACCTCGAGCAGTCGCGCCGTCGGTGCGAGCCCCGCCCTGGTGAGCTCCAGGTCGTAGCCCATGGCGTCGACGTAGCCGCCCTTGCCGCAGAAGTCGACCTGCCAGTCGATGTTGATCACGGCGGTGGTGGCCGGGGAGAACGATCCGTTGTACGGCCAGTTGTACGGGTCCGCCTCAACGGTGGCGAAGGTGACGTCGTTGGCGGTCATCGTGGTCCTTTCGGTTTCCCCGAGCTGCTGGCGTGGTCGACGGCCGGCGACGGCGGCCGTCGGCGGCCCGGACGCCCCGGCGGCACGGAAGCCGCGCCCCGGGGCGTCGCGGGGGTGGAGCGGTAGACCTGACCGCGGCGGGACGGCGACGCCCCTGGCCGCGGTCAGGTCATGATCCGGGCCGTCCTCAGGACTTGGGAAGCTCCCCGACGACGCCGTCGACGAAGTAGTCGATGGTGTCGAGGGTGGCGTAGTCCGGGACCGTGCCGGCCGGGATGCGCACCTTGCCCTCCTGGTCGGTGATCGGGCCCTTGAACGGCGAGCCGTCCGCCGCCGAGATGTCCGTCTTGGCCTTCGTGATGGCGTCCTTCGTCTCCTGGGTCACGGATGGCCCGAACTTCGACTGGACGAAGGGGTTCTCACCGTTCTTGTATCCGACGCGGTAGTTCGCGTTGTACTTGCTACCGGTGAAGGTCCCGCCCAGCGCGGTCTTCACGATGTCGGTGTAGAGCGGGCCCCAGGCCCATTCGGAGCCGGTGAGCCAGCCCTTAGGCGCGAGCGACGAGGCGTCCGCGTGGTAGCCCACGGTGAATGCCCCGCCGGCCTCGGTCGCCTTGATGACGGTGCCGGTGCAGTCCTGGTGCTGGCTGATGACGTCGACGCCCTGGGAGAGCAGGCTCTGCGTGGCCTGGGCCTGCTTGGCCGGGTCGCACCAGTTGGAGGTGTTGACGGTGTAGGTCTTCGCGTCCGGGTTGACCGACTTCGCGCCGAGCTCGAACGCGTCGATGTTCGCGATGGTCTGCGGGATCGGGAACGCGTAGACGTAGCCCAGCTTGTTGGACTTCGTCGCCTTCCCGGCGGCGATGCCGGCCAGGTAGACCGGCTCGTAGACCGTGCCGAAGTAGGTGCCGGTGTTCGCCGTGACCTTTCCGTCGGCGATCACGTTGCCCTGCTGGACGACGACTACGTCCGGGTGGGCGGCGGCGACCTTGAGCGCGGCGTCCAGGTGGCCGTAGCTGGTGGCGAAGATGATCTTCGCCCCCTTCTGGATCATGCCTTCCATGACCCGGGCCGCGTTGTCGTCCTCGGGGACGTTCTCCGCGGTGATGACCTGCAGGTCCGGGAAGGCCTTCTTGATTTCCTGGCTGCCCTGGTAGGCGGCCTGGTTGTAGCCGTAGTCGTCCTTCGGGCCGACGAAGATGAAACCGACGGCCTTGCTGTCCTTGCCCGGCGCCGAGGAGCCGGAGGCGGTAGCGGCGGAGTCGTGGGACGCCGCGCTGCTGCAGCCGGCGGCCGCGATCGCGAGCGCGGAGGCGACGGCGGTGAACGCCACCACGACCCGCCGTGAACGGAATCGCATTGTGAAAGAGGTCCTTCCCGGTGGAAGTGAGCCGAGGTTCCCGCGAACGGGTCGTTCTGGGCAGGGAGGGATGGCGCCGTGGGGTCAGTGCGGCGCGCGGGCAGGAGGAGATGGCCGGACGGCCAAAGGGGGCAGGGGAGGATCCCGGCCGGTCCGGCCGATCGGTCAGAAACCGATGCGGGGGCTTTGTGGCGCCGCGCGGCGCGGGTCTCGCGCTAGGCGGCGCGGGTCTCGAAGACGCGGCGCAGCTCGTCGGGCGCGGCGAGCAGAGTGCGCTTGCCCAGTACGGCGAGCACCAGGATCGTCACGACGAACGGGATCGCGTCCAGGGCGAACTGGTTGATCCCGTAGCCACGGGCCTGCAGCGCGGGGGAGAGGGCGAGCGCCGCGCCGAACAGGTACGAGCCGGCCATGACCCGCAGCGGGTTCCAGGTCGCGAAGATCACCAGCGCCACCGCGATGAAGCCGCGGCCGACCGTCATGTTCTCAAACCAGGCGTTCGAGTAGGCGATCGACAGCTGCGCCCCGCCGAGCCCGCACAGCCCGCCCCCGGCGATGACCGACACATAGCGCACGGTGTTCGTCGAGTAGCCATGGACGAGCAGCACCTCGGAGTGTTCGCCCGCCGTGCGGATCAGCAGGCCGACCCGGCTCTTGTAGAGCAGCCACCACACCATTGGGGCGACCGCGAACGAGATGTAGGTCAGCGGGTCGTGGTCGAACAGGATCGGGCCGACCCAGGGGATGGCCGACAGGCCCGGCACCTTCCACGGGTTGAGCGCGTGGATCTGCCGCCCGACGTAGGCCGCGCCGAACAGGGACGTGAGGCCCAGCGCGAAGAACATCACCGTCAGGCCCGACGCGAACTGGTTGGCCTTGCGGGCCACCACCAGCACCGCGTGCACGCCGGCGAGCGCCGCGCCCGCGCCCATACCGGCGAGCACACCCACCCACGGGCTGCCCGAGGTCGCGGTGGCCGCGTAGGCGGCCAGGGCGCCGCCCAGCATGCTCCCCTCGGTGCCCAGGTTGATCACGCCCGCCCGCTCGGAGATGGTCTCGCCGAGCCCGGCATACATGATCGCCGTGCCACCGCCGACGGCGCCGGCCAGGACGTCGACCACCAGGCTGCTCATCGCGCCTTCCCCCCGCTCTTCTTGCGTGTCGTCCAGCCGAGGACGGCGATGAGCACCAGGCCCATCAGGATGTTCACCGTGGCCGCCGGCAGCGCCGAGTCGAGCTGCAGGCTGTCGCCGGCCACCGTGATGGCCGCGAGCGCGAGCGCCGCGAGCACGACGCTCACCGGGTTGTGCCGCGCGAGCCAGCTCGCGAGGAACGCGATGTAGCCGAAGTTGGTGGTGATGCCGGTGCGCAGCTTGTACTCGACGCCGGCGTAGTGGACCATGCCGCCGAGCCCGGCGAGCGCCCCGCCGACGAGCATCGCCGAGAGCAGCAGCAGCGCGACCGGGAGCCCGGCGCGCCGGGCCGCCTCCGGGTTGCCGCCGATCACCCGGAGCCGGAAGCCCCAGGTCGTGTAGCGCAGCAGCAGCCAGACGACCGCGGTCGCGATCAGTGCGAACACGATCCCGACGTGGACCGCGGTGGTGCCGAGGTAGGGCAGCTTCGCCGTGTCCGCGAGCGGTGCGGTCGTCGGCTGCCCGGTGCCGTGCGGGTCCTTCCACGGCGAGTAGATCAGGTAGAGCAGCAGGTCGAGGGCGATGTAGTTCATCAGCAGCGTGCTGACCGCCTCGTTGATGCCGACCGTCAGGCGCAGCACCGCCGCGAGCCCCGCCCAGGCCGCGCCCGCGGCCATCGACGCGACGACCATGAGGATCATGACCAGCCCGCCGCCGAGCCTGTCGCCGAGCGAGATCCCGATCCCGCCGGCGGCGACCGCGCCGATCACGATCTGGCCCTCGCCGCCGACGTTGACGAGCCCGGCCCTGGCCGGCACCACGACGGCGAGCGCGCCGAGCAGCAGCGGCGCCGCCTTGACGAAGATCTGTTCGATCGACGGCTGGTTGGTGAACGTCGAGGTCCACACGTTGGAGTAGACGCTCGCCGGGTTCGCGCCCTTGAGCAGCAGGAGCACGGTGAAGATGGCGATCGCGCCGGCGAGCGCGGCGGCCCACCGGGCGACCCCGCGTCCGATCCCGGTCAGCCGGCTCTCGACGGCCGGCGCGGCCGGCACGGCGGAGGCGCCAGGAGTCCCCGGGGCGACCGGTACCTCGGGAGCAAGGGTCGCCGTCGCGACCGCGCCCCCACCGCCGGTCGCGTCCTCCGGCTTGAACTGCGCGACTATCTGCGGGCCTCCGGCGGCGCGAGGCTCCGCCATTGTCGCGCCTCCTTCGGCCTGAGCCGGAATGGTCGTGTCGCTCATGCCCCCTCGCCCCCCTCAGGCATCGGGCCGTCCGCCAGCTGTCCAGCCACGGCGACCTGCTCGGCTGGCACCGGGGCCGCCGCCGCCGGCGGCTCGGCCGGGGCCGGTGCGCCCGTCATCAGGGCGCCGAGCTCCTGGCGGTTCGTGGCCGCCGCCGACACGACGCCGGTGAGCCGGCCGGCGCAGAACACCGCGATCCGGTCCGCGACCGACATCAGCTCGTCGAGGTCCTCGGAGACCACCAGCAGCCCGGCGCCGTCGGCACGGCGGCCCAGTAGCAGCTCCTGGGTGCGCCGGGTGGTGGCGATGTCCAGGCCGCGGCTCGGGTAGGCGGCGACGACGAGGCTCGCCTCCCGGCCGAGCGCCCGCGAGAGCATGACGCGCTGGATGTTGCCGCCGGACAGGTCGGCGACCCGGCGGTGCGCCGGCGCCATCCGCAGCCTGACCCGGTCGTTGATCTCCGTTGTGTGCCTGCCGATCCGGCGCCAGTCCACGCCGATCCGGCGCAGGAAGGCCCGCAGGTTGCCCAGGGCCATGTGCTCGAGCACGGTCAGCGTCGGGACGACGGCGTCGTTCACCGGGTCCTCCGGCACGTCGACGGCACCGGCGGTGATCCCCGCGGTCGGGCCGCCGCGGCCGAGCTCCTGGCCGCTCACCCGGACGGTGCCGGCCGACGCCGGGCGGGCGCCGACGGCGACCTCGCACAGCTCCCGCTGCCCGCTGCCAGCCACGCCGGCCACGCCGACGATCTCGCCTGGCTGGACGGTGAGGGTGACATCGTGCAGCGCGGTGACGCCGCGGTCGCCGACCGCGCTCACCCCGACCAGCTCCAGCGCCGGCGGCGCCTCCGAGACGACCGTCGGCCGCTGGGCCGGCAGGGGTGCCACCGTCTGCCCGACCATCGCCTCGACCAGCTCGGCGTCGGTCATCGGCTTCGGGTCCACGCCCCCCAGCACGACCCGCCCGCCGCGCAGCACCGTCACCCGGTCGGCGATGGCCCGCACCTCGGCCAGTTTGTGGGTGACGATCACGACGCCGAAGCCCTGCGCCTTCAGACCGTTCACCATCGCGAACAGCGCGTCGACCTCGGACGGCGCGAGCACACTGGTCGGCTCGTCGAGGATGACGATCCGGGCGCCCGTCATCAGCACCTTGAGGATCTCGGTGCGCTGGCGCTCACCGATCGACAGGTGGCGCACCAGCGCCGTCGGGTCGACGGCCAGCCCGTAGGACTCGCTGGCCTCGGCGATCCGCTTGCGCAGCTCGCTCTGCCGCAGCGTGAGGCCGGCCCTGGCCAGCGCCAGCGCGTAGTTCTCGGTCACGGTGAATGCGGGCACCAGCCGCAGGTCCTGGAAGACCATGCCGATACCGAGGGCACGGGCCTGCGTCGGCGATCCGACGGCGACCCGCTCACCGGCCACCCGCATCTCGCCGGAGTCCGGCCGGTACATGCCGTAGACGAGCTTGAGCAGCGTGGACTTTCCGGCGCCGTTCTCGCCGATGAGGGCGTGTACCTCACCTGGCCGGACGTCGAGGCTCACGTCCGAATTGGCGAGTACCTCGCCGAACCGCTTGGTGAATCCGGTGACGGCGAGCAGCGGCTCGGCGGTGGTGGTCGCCCCGCCGGTCGCTTCGACGGTCACCGTGGACATGGCGTGTCCTCAGTGGCTCCGGGCAAACACCCAGACAATCCTGACATCGCGGCCTTCCGGTTCCTCGGCCCGGAGAGGTGTCCTCGCTGGGCCTGTCGGGCGGTGCTGGATCCGTGTCTTCGAAAGGTGTTCTCGAAGACGCGAAGGAAGGGCGTGCGCCTTGGGCGAGGCGCGCGGCAATGCTGCTTAGTTAGCCAAGATCGACCGTCATCACCGCAGGTCAACGGTTTGCATGAAGATCGCGGAGGATCCTAACTACGTGGCATTGCCTTGCGCGTAGCCCGCGGGTCGCACTTCCTTCGGCAGCGCCCGGCCGTCCGGCCGCGTGGGCCCGCCGCGCGCGGCACCGGCGAACGTGGTCAGCGGGAGATCTGTCTCCCGCGGGCCGACGACGGCGGCGAGCGGCGTGGCGATGTCACGGGCCTTGGCGCGGTGAGCGGCCTCGGCGGAGCACCATCTGGGTGATTGCGCGGGCGGCCCGCTTCTCCACGACCTCCATCGACTCGCCGACGTGGCTGCGCAGCTTGCGCACCGCGTCGGTCAGGTCGCCGGCGAGCACCGTCTCGACGATGCCGAGATGCTGCTCGATCGTGAGGTGGATGCGGTCCTCGGTGAGGAAGTCGTGCATGCGGACGGGCCGGATCCTGGCGTTTATGGCGTCGAGCAGGTTGGCCAGCTCGAGGTTGCCGGACGCCCGGGACAGCGTTAGATGGAATTCCTCGTCGAGGGCGACGAAGGAGGGGTCAGGGTCGGGAGGCGCGGTGCGTAGCGCCCGCCAGTAGTCGCGCAGCGGCTCCAGCAGCGCGGCCTCGTGCGGGACGCCGGATTCCAGCGCCCGTTCCATGCCTCGCAGCTCCAGCACGACCCGGATCTCGTAGAGGTCGCGCAGGCCGGTGAGATCCGGCTCCGCCGGGTAGTAGCCCCCGTCCGGCCGTTTCTCGACCAGGCCGTCTCCCGCCAGCCGGGTGAGCGCCTCGCGCACCGGTGTTCGCGAGACCCCGAGCAGCGCGGCGAGCCGCTCCTCGGTCAGCCGGTCGCGGAAGGAGAACTCGCCCTCCATGAGCCGCTGCCGCAGGGCGACATAGGCGTGCTCGCGCAGGTTCCCGACCGCCGCGGGCTTCGCCGACGGCCGTCGCTGCACGGCGCGCGGCTGCGCGCCCGAAACCTGCGCGCCCGGCGGCCGTGCTGCTGGCGGCTGCGCTGTCGGCGGTTGCGTCGGTGTCATGCAGCCGAGCATCCGTCATGGACCACCGCCGCGTCGCAGGCCCCCACCAGCCGCTGGCGACGACCGGGCCGGACCTGGCTCCCGACGGGCGCGGCGACAGGCACGGTCGTACCTCCTGAAGCGGGCGGCTGCTGGGAGCGGTCTGGGCCGTGGCGGGGAAGGAGGGGCGGCACGCCGCGGCGGCGGGCGGGCTGCGCGAGGCATGTCGTGACCCCCTTCCGTTTCTGAATACGGGTCTGTATACAGGCCCGTGTACATGCAGGTGACGGTAGAGATTCGCGTGTTTCGGATCAACGCGCTGCTTGTTACGTTCCCGCGTCGCGGCAGGCGTCTCCGGAGGCCCCCGGGCGTGGTGGACCGATGATGTCGGCCGGGGCCGCCGCGCCTGCCCACGGCGCCTGGCGGGCGGCGGCCGCTCTCACGAATGGAGGTGTGACCGCGAGGATGAGTACGGCTGAGCCGGCGTCCGCGCCGTCGTTCCTGCTGCTGCATGGGGCGGCGACGACCGGCGCCATCTGGGCGGGCGTGCGTCGGGAGCTGGGGGAGCGCCCGGTGCTGGCCCCTGACCGGCCGTCCACCGGCGATCTCGCGCGGGAGCTGGCCGCGTTGCGCGCCGCCGTCGACGAGGCCGGACGGCTCGGCGTCCCGGTGCCCACCCCGGTGGTGTTCGGTGGGGTGAGCGGCGGGGCGACCCTGGGCCTGGCGGCGCTGGCCGCCGGGGTGCCGCTGGCGGCGGCCGTGCTGCACGAGCCGGCCGTCGGGTCCCTGCTGCCCGGCCTGCTCGCCCCCATGGCGGCCGCCTTCGAGACGGGCGGGGTGGCGGCCTTCGGGCGGACGCTCTATGGCGAGCGCTGGCGACCGTCCAACGCGCCCGCCGACCCGGGCGCGGTCGCGCGCGACCTGGCGATGTTCCTGCGCTTCGAGCCGGCCGCGCCGGGGCCGACGCCCGGCCCGGTGATCGTCACGGTCGGCGAGCGTTCCCCCGACGTCCGCCACCGTGCCGCCGAGCTGCTGCATCGCGAACTGGGTGTGACGGTCCGGGTGCTCGCCGGCTGCGGGCACGCGGCCCACCTGGAGGCGCCGGCCGAGTTCGCCGCCCGGCTGCTCGATGCCGCTAGAAGCCTGGACTGACGGACGGTTTCTTGGGCGCCCGGTCCTCGCTGGTCGTCGCTAGCCCTCAGTCCTCGTCTGGCCAACCGACAGCGGAGGCCCGGTCGACGTGGTGCGGAGGCACGTCCGCGAGCAGGCGAGCGAGGTCGTCGCCTCCGCCGTTTCCGCCGCGCAGCGAATCCTCAGGGTCGACGTCCTGCGCGGGCTCGCGTTCCCAGTCAAGGTCGAGGTGACGTCGCGGCACCCGTGGCGCGGGAGCGTCGCGAGCGTCCGCCGGAATCCTGTCCTCCGTTCGACCATCCTTGGGCCGGCTTTCGCTTGTCATGGTTCGATCGTGCTCCCTACAGCTGTGCGCGGGCTCGGTGCGTCGTGCCGATCGTCTCCGGTTCGCTCGGGCGATGAGGCGCCGGATTCATCCGCAACTTATCGCTAGAAAGCAAATCGGCCCTAGTGTCTATCTTGCACGAGAGCAAAGTGGCTACGATGTCCGCCGTGGACGACGGTGAGCAGTTGGTCGGCATCGGGGACATCGCGTTCCAGCTCAAGATCACGCGTCAGGCGGTGGACTACTGGACTCGTAGGGACCCTAAGTTCCCTGAACCCTTGCAGGTCATCAACGCACCCACGGGCAGCGGGGCCAAAGGAACTCGGGTCTGGCGCAAGTGTGAGGTAGATGCGTGGATCATCGATCACTACCGAAGGCGCAAGGCGTAGCGGCTCGAGCGGTCAAACACCAGGGCGCTTCGCCCGTTGGTGGCGTCCAGGTTGTCGTCCGCCCGCGCTTTGATGGCACTGGGTGCCTTATTGTCGCCGGTTAAACGGAACGTCCGTTGCCAAACTTGGCTACTCCGACCGCTTCGCGGATCGATCGGCGGAACCCAGGGAAGCAGAACCAGGGAACCCAGTGAACGGACCGATACGGAAGGGCCAGCTCGCGCGTGGGCCGGCCAGTTGGCGGACCGAAGGCTCTCCCCACGATCCGTGGAAGCGGATCGTGGGGCCCTGGCCCGCGATCATCGCGGGCCCTCCCGTGGCCGGGCTCGGGTCAGGCGGCGTTGGCCGCGTTGCCCCCGCTGCCGGTGGACGAGGAGGAGGCACTCGCGGCCGTCGGCGTCGCGGTGGACTTCGCCGCGTCCGAGCTCGTGTCCTTGCCACCGCCCCCGGTCGCGGCCTCGTTGCCGCCGCCGTCAGCCGCGGCCTCCTTGGACCGCTGCGCCGGCGCGGTCGCGGACGAGCCCGAGCGGCTGTCGGTCTTGTAGAACCCGCTGCCCTTGAAGACCAGGCCAACCGAGCTGAACACCTTGCGCAGCCGGCCTGCGCAGACCGGGCACTCGGTCAGCGCGGGGTCGCTGAAGCTCTGCACGGCCTCGAGGTCATTGCCGCAGGCGGTGCAGCGGTACTGGTACGTCGGCACGGTCTCCTCCCCAGGAGTTGGCACTCGACAGTAGCGACTGCCAACTCTAACCGGTCGGCCGCCGTCACGTTCCCGCCGGAGCCCGCGCACGGGTATCCGACCTGTCACACCGGCCCGCGGCGCACGACCTGGGTGGGTGTCACGATGACGGAGACGGACAGGTCGTGCGCGTCGACGGGCACCCCGTCCACGATCGCGAGGTCGTCGACGACGGCGACCAGGGGCGCCTGGGGGTGTACCCGGCGCAGCGCGCGATCGTAGGAACCGCCTCCACGGCCCAGGCGGTGGCCGCGCCGGTCGACGGCGACGGCGGGAACGAGCACGACGTCCGCCGCCGCGAGGTCGACGGCCGGCGCCGCCGGTGGTGGCTCCCGGGTGCCCAGCGCTCCTGGGACGAGGGCGCCGGTGAACTCGCGAAAGTCCAGGTCCAGGTCCTCCCGGACCGCCGGCAGCAGCACCCGGGTGCCATGGGCGCGCAGGGCCGCCAGCAGCTGCCTCGTGTCGGGCTCGTTCGGCAGGCCGACGAACGCCGCCACCCACACCGCGGTGGCCACCTCGGGCAGGGCGAGCACCCGGCGCGCGATCTCGGCGCCGCCGGTCTGGGCGGCCCGCGGCCCGCTGCCGCCCCGGCGCGCCGCCATCAGCCGGCGGAGCTCCGCCTTCGCGTCCGCCGTCGCGTCCGCCTCAGAGCCGGCCTTCGGGCCGGCGCTGGCCGGCCCGGTGGTCGGCGAGTCGGGCCGGTCACCCGAACGTCTCTCCCGCACCGCTCCCTCCGATCCCTCGGTGTGGTGTTTACCGAGCCGTGCGGCCATGGCTGTGCCTCCGACAGTTGGGGCTACTAAGGTTCCGGCCATGGCAGTGACGAAGGCGGTTATTCCGGCCGCGGGCCTCGGGACCCGGTTCCTTCCGGCGACGAAGGCCGTGCCCAAGGAGATGCTGCCCGTCGTCGACCGTCCGGCCATCGAATACGTGGTCGAGGAGGCGTCGCGGGCTGGCCTGCGGGATGTCCTGCTCATTACGAGCGGGTCGAAGAAGGCCATCGAGGACCACTTTGACCGGGATGCCGAGCTGGAGCTGCTGCTCGAGCGCAAGGGCGACGCCACCCGGCTCGGACGGGTGCGCGCCTCGAGCGAGCTGGGCGAGGTGCATTCTGTCCGGCAGGGGGCGCCGCGCGGCCTTGGACATGCCGTGCTGTGCGGTGCCGCCCATGTGGGTGACGAGCCGTTCGCCGTGTTGCTCGGTGACGACCTGATCGACGAACGCGACCCGCTCCTGCCGGAAATGATCGCGGTGCAGGCCCGGTTCGGCGGCAGCGTCGTCGCGCTGATGGAGGTCCCGGAGGAGATGGTCTCGCTGTACGGCGTGGCCACCGTGGACCCGGAGCCGGTGCGGGCCGATGGCCGTTACCAGACGGTGCGCATCCGCGACCTGGTCGAGAAGCCGCCGGTCGCCGAGGCGCCGAGCAATCTCGCCATCATCGGCCGCTATGTTCTCTCGCCGGCCGTCTTCGACGTGCTGCGGCGTACCGGGCCCGGCCGCGGCGGTGAGATCCAGCTGACCGACGCGCTGCGGGAGCTGGCGATGGCGGCGGACGAGGCCGGCGAGCCGGTGCATGGTGTGGTCTTCACCGGCCGCCGCTACGACACCGGCGACCGGATCGACTATCTCAAGGCGGTCATCCGCCTGGCCTGCGAGCGGCCCGACATCGGTCCCGAGCTCTACCCCTGGCTCGAGGAGTACGTCGCGGGTGGCGGCCCGAAGGCCGACATCTGACCTCGTCCTCGGCGCCGCGCGCGTCGACGGCCAGGCCAGGTGACCGGCATCCCCCAAAAGGGTGGGAAGGGAAGGTGCTCGCGCTGTGGCCATCAGCACACGGTGCTCCTTTCCCACTGATCGCCCGCCACTCACTATCGCGGAAGGGCGCGCGACAGCCGTGTAGCCCTGCGTGCCGGAGCCGCCTCAGTCGGAGTTCCTTCAGGAGTGGGCGGCGGCTGGCGACGGCGGTGGATGGTAACTGTGGGCGACTGACTTGGTGGTGCGCGTCGCGGCCGGGCCGCGCCCGGTGCCTCGATCTGGCGTGGCCCGACGGTGCCTGTGCACAAACCGGCGGCGATCGCTTGACGCCGGTGGTGTGCCGCCGGAACGCTGCGGGGTCTGGGACGTGTGAACGCCAGGCCCGCCGGTCGGCGGCCGGCCGCCGGAGACGCTGGCCGCGGTCGGCCGAGGTGCTCGGGTGTCCGGACGTCGGGCCAAGGCTCGTAACGGTTCGCGACCGGAGGACGCGGGTTGGCCGAGCCGTCCACGGAACGCGTTCCGTGGGTTATGGAGGTCAAGCGCCGATGAAGACGGTCGATGAGTACATTTCGGACATTCTAGGCGCGGTCGCGGTGCTGCCGGCGAAACGTGTGCCCTTGGCCGCCGCGCACGGGTGTGTGCTGGGGGCCGACGTACGGGCGACCCTCGCGCTTCCTCGATTCGACAACTCCGCGATGGACGGTTACGCGGTGCGTTCGGCCGACGTCGCGGCCGCCTCGGAGCATGCCCCGGTGCGCCTGCCGGTGGTCGGGGAGATCGCCGCGGGCGCCGCGACGCCGGGCGAGGTCGCGGTGGGCACCGCGGTGAGAATCATGACTGGCGCGCCGTTCCCGCTGGGCGCCGACACCGTCGTGCAGGTCGAGTGGACCGACGGCGGCACCGAGACGGTGTCCGTCTATCGACCGGCGCGCCGGAACCTGCACATCCGCCGCGCCGGCGAGGACGTCGCCCCTGGCAACCTCGTGCTCGCCGCCGGAACCCCGCTCGGTGCCGTGCAGATCGGCCTGCTCGCCGCCATCAACATCGCCCGCCCCCCCGTCCACCCGCGCCCGCGCGTCGCGGTGCTCTCGACCGGCAGCGAGCTCGTCGACGCCGGCGAACGGATCGGCCCCGGGCAGATCGTCGACTCGAACAGCCACGCGATCGCGGCGGCGGCCCGCGAGACCGGGGCCGAGGTGCACCGGCTGATCGGCGTGCCGGACGACCCGGCACGCTTCGAGGCCACGCTGCGCGCCGTGCTGCCCACGGTGGACGCGGTCGTCACCACCGGCGGGGTCAGCGTCGGCGCGCACGACGTCGTCAAGGAGGTGCTCGCCGCCACCGGCGAGGTCACCTTCGAACGGATCGCGATGCAGCCGGGCAAACCGCAGGGGTTCGGCGTGATCGACGGCGTCCCGGTGTTCACGCTGCCCGGCAACCCGGTCAGCGCGCTGGTGTCGTTCGAGGTGTTCGTCCGGCCCGCGCTGCGCAGGATGCGCGGGCTGATCGGGCCGGGCCGTCCGCGGCTGATCGTCACCGCCGCCGAGAGGCTGACCTCGCCCCCCGGAAAGCGCTCCTACCTACGGGTGCGCGTCGGCCGAGGGGAGGATGGTGGGCTGGTGGCATGGTCGGCCGGCGGCCAGGGCTCGCACCACCTGTCCGCCGCCGCGGGGGCGAACGCGCTGCTCGTCGTCCCGGAGGACGTGACCGAGGTGGAGCAGGGCAAGCCGCTGACCGCCATCCTGCTCACGGCCGACCCTGCGGACTCCCTGCTCGCCGCCGCGGCCATCACCGAGACCCTGGAGACCGACGCCTAGATGGCCACCCCGCCGCCCACGCCCCGCCTGACCCACGTCGACGAGACCGGCGCCGCCCGGATGGTCGACGTGTCCGCGAAGGACGTCACCGTCCGCACCGCCACCGCCGGTGGCCGCCTGCTGGTGAGCCCGGCCGTGGTCGAGCTGCTGCGCGGCGAGGGCGTGCCGAAGGGAGACGCGCTGGGCACCGCCCGGATCGCCGGAATCATGGGCGCGAAGCGGACGTCCGAGCTGGTGCCGCTGTGTCATCCGCTCTCCCTGTCCGGAGTAGCCGTCGACCTCGCCGTGCGCGACGACGCGGTGGAGATCACCGCCACGGTGAAGACGACGGACCGGACCGGCGTCGAGATGGAGGCGCTCACGGCGGTCGCGGTAGCCGGCCTCACACTGCACGACATGGTCAAGGCGGTGGACCCGGCGGCGGAGCTCACCGACGTCCGGCTGCTGGCGAAGTCGGGCGGCCGGCACGGTGACTGGCGCCACCCGAGGACGGCCGACGCCGCGAAGACGGCCGACGGCCCGAAGACGGCCGACGCGACGCGGAGGGCCGGCAAGGAGCAAGGTCAGTCGTGAGCGGAGCCGCTGGGTTGCCGGAGGACGCGCGGGCCAGCGTCGTCACCGTCTCCGACCGGGCGTTCCGCGGAAGCTACTCGGACCGGTCCGGCCCGGTGCTGGCGGAAGGGCTCGCGGCGCTGGGCTTCGCCGTCGACGGCCCGGCGGTCGTGCCGGATGAGCGCGAGCAGATCGCCGCGGCGCTGCGGGCGGCGATCGCGGCGGGGGCCGACCTGGTCGTCACCACCGGCGGCACCGGGCTCGCGCCCCGCGACGTCACGCCGGAGGCGACGGCCGAGGTCATCGAACGGGCGGTGCCCGGCCTCGCGGAGGCGCTGCGCGCGGCGGGCCGGGCCAAGGTGCCTACCGCGGTGCTCTCCCGCGGGCTCGCCGGCGTCGCCGGCCGCGCGCTCGTGGTGAACCTGCCCGGTTCGACCGGCGGGGTGCGCGACGGTCTCGCGGTACTCGGGCCCGTCGTCGGTCACGCCATCGACCAGCTTCGCGGCGTCGGCGACCACCGAGCCGTCGACCACCGAGCCGGTGGGCAGGGCGGCGGTGGTTCCGACGCCCACGGCACGGGCGTGGAACCGGCAGCGGGCCCGTGAACGCGCCGGGCTGGCCCGCGCGGCTGGCCGACGGCCCGGTCGAGGTACGCCCGCTGCGGGTCCGCGACGGACCGTCCTGGGTCGACGTGCGCCGGCGCAACGGCGACTGGCTCGCGCCCTGGGAGGCGACGCCGCCGGGCGTGACGTCCTTTCGGCTCAGCTGGGCGCAGCGCCAGACGCTCGGCATCTACAGCCAGATGCTGCGCCGGCTGCGCCAGCAGGCCAGGGTGGGCATCGCCCTGCCGTTCGCGACCTTCTACGGCGGAACGCTGGTCGGGCAGGTCACGGTGTCGACGATCGTGCGCGGCGCGTTCAACAGCGGTCACGTCGGCTACTGGGTGGATCGCGGGCACGCCGGGCGCGGAATCACGCCCACCGCGCTCGCGCTCGTCGTCGACCACTGTTTCGGACCCGTCGGCCTGCACCGGCTCGAAGCGAACGTGCGGCCGGAGAACGTGGCGAGTCGTCGCGTACTGGAGAAGCTGGGATTCCGCGAGGAAGGCATGCATCGGCGCTACCTGGCCATCGATGGCTTCTACCGCGATCACATCGGCTACGCGCTCACCACGGAGGACGTGCCCGAAGGGCTGCTGAGCCGATGGCAGGCGCTGCGCTCCACCAAGCCGTGACCGAGCCCGGTGCCGTCCGGTGCCGCCCGGCGCCGCCCGGCGCCGCCCGGCGCCGCCCGGCGCCGCCCGGCGCCGCCCGGCGCGGTCCGGCGCGGTCCGGTGCGGGCTCCGGGCGGTACGGAAAGTCCGCGGGGGTGTCGAGGCCGCGCGCTTGACGAGCGCCAGCTGTTGCGCGACACGCGGGCTTGTGGTCGGTGACCGGACGGATTTCCCTCACTAGCGTCAAGCAAGAAATCGGAAACCCACCGCCAAAGTCACACCACGACAAGGAAGGTGTTACATGGCCGGCACTCCCGCGCTCCGTGCGCGTTCGGCGTCGAGCTGGCGCCGTCGCCACGGCTGGCGGGCGGTTCCGGCGCATGGAGCCGCCGGTCACCCGAGACGGGTGGTCGCCACATGAGCGCGTTGATCTGGCTCGCGATCGTAGGCGTGTGGGGATTTGTCCTCATCCCGATGTGGCTGCGCCATCATGACGGCGCGCTCGAGCAGCGTTCCGCCGACCGGTTCTCCACCGCGATGCGTGTGCTGTCCCGCCGCGGTGGGCGCGCTCAGCCGGCACCGGCCGCCGCGTCCGGAGTCGTCGACGCCGGCGATGCGGACCCCGCCGGCCGCCGCGAGGCCGAGAACGTGGATGAGGCGACGGACGCGGACGACCAGATGGTTGGTACGGACGACCAGATGGTTGGTATGGCGTCCGATGATGTGGCCGCCCCGGCCGTGCGCGGAGAGTCCCGGGCATCGAGGGATGGGCAGGTCGTCGATGTGCCCTCCTTCGCTCGGCTCGGTGGGGCCGCCGACGGTGCGTCGGTGTCCCGGTTGCCTGGGCCGGGCCTTGACTCCGGCCTGGCCGGCCCAGCCCGCTCGGGCCGCCCGGCGGCAAACGGCGGGACGGCGTCGGGCAGGCGGCCCGGCCCGGGCCGCGGCCCGGGCGGGCAGGTAGCGCCACCGCGTGCGGACACGCCCGTGGCGGACAGCTTTGGCCACGGTGAGCCGGACGAGACCGTGCACACGGTGGCCGTGGGGCCGACCCGGCCCGTGCCGCCGGCGCGGACGGCCGACCCGCGGCGCCGGGCGCTGCTGCGGCTGCGTCGTCAGCGGCTCGGGGTGCTGCTCGCCGCCGTGCCGATCACGGTCGGGCTCGCCGCCGGTCTGGCCGGCATGTGGATCGTCGTGCAGATGCTCGTCGACGTCGGGCTCGTGATCTACGTCGCTCATCTGCGGCGCTCGACGCGGGCCGAGCGCCGCCTCGCGGCCTCCCGCGCCGCCCGCGACCGCCGGATCGCGGCGGAGCGTGCCGCGCGCCGCGCGAGCCGGTCGGCGTCACCGGTGCCGCCTAGCAGGGCGACGGCCTCGCGCGGCTCGGCCGGCCTCGCCGGCGGGCGGGCGGCGGGTGAGACATCCTCGGCGCGGATGACCTCACCGGCCTCGACCGGGAAGATGCCGCCGCCGTCGCACCCGGCGGCGGCCCACGGTGCCGAGTTCTCTGACAGGTTCTCTGACAGCGACCCGGCCGGCAGCGACCTCGCCGGGCGGCCACGCGTGCCCAGCGACCAGGCTGGCCGGCTGGCATCGCCCGAGTACGCCCCCGTCCGGCTTTCCGGAGACGACGGGCGGCCGCTTACCGAGGAGGAACTGGCCACCGCGCACGCCCAGACCGTTGACCTCGGCGGCTACGCGGCGGCCGCGTCAGCGGTGACCCCGGGCGGGGCCGAGGGGAGCCCGCCGGCCGGCGGCCAGGACGAGGGATACACCAACAACGTGCGGGTGACGGGCACGCGCCCGGCCGGGCGGCCGAACGCCCGTCCGCCGACGTCGCGCCCGGGGCGGGTGCAGGTGAATCCGCCGGGGACCCACGGCGGCCTGACCGCTCCGCCAGCCGCGGGCGGCGGGGTCGCCTCGCCTCCCGGCGTCGCCTCCGCGAGCGTGGTCAGCCCGGGCTCCACCGGCGTGCCCTCCGACGGCCAGTCGTCGGGCGGCCACGAGGAGGAGGGCGGCGCCGTCCGGGTCCTGCGCCCCGCCGTCGGCAGCTGACACGACGGAACGTGACCCTCGCCGCGCACCGTGAGGGTGTGAGCCGCGACGCTGCGCACCGTGAGGGCGTGAGCCGTGGCGCGTGGGCGCGTGTTCGGGTGGCGCGCATGCGGGTGGCGCACGTCCAGGCGGCCTGTGTCCAGTTGGCTGCCTCGCCGGCCTGGAGGTCGTCAGGACGAGGTGTCATGCCGGGCGTCCGGTGAGCTGACAGCGGGCTAGCGGGACCGGACGAGACGCCGGAAAGGCCCTGTTCGCGCTGGTCGCGGCAAGGTTCCGGTTCGGCTATGGCCTCCGGCACGGGGGCGTCGCGAGGGCGGAGCGCCGGACCGCGGCCGTGCATAATGGACCCGTGACCCACCGTGTGCGGCCGAGCCTCGCGCCCCTTGGCGCAGTGGCCGGTGCGCGCTGCCCGCGGTGTTGTCGTTGTCGACGCCCTCGCGTCCGCTGACGCCCGCGCTCGTTCATCCCGCGGTGACGTCATAGCGCCGCTGGCCAGCCACGGAAGGCTGGTGGCACGGGACGCGAGGGGTTCCGAGCTGGCTGATCCTGAAGCCTGGCCGATGGCCGCGACCGCGTTCCGGGAACACTCCCGACGTCGCGTCTGACTCGACCGGCAGGGCCGGAGGCTGATCGCCCGCCAAAGGCGATCACCTGGCCACAGGCAGGGCCACGTCTTACTCGTCAGCCTGCTGTCCACCCGCGCGTGGGTGCCCGCCTCATCGCTGTGACTGGCGGTGCTGTCTTCGTGCCGCCTTGCCGCCTTGTCTTCCTGCCGTCCTGTTGTCCTGTCGTTCGGGCCGCGGGTTGGGAAGCGGTGCCGCCTACCGGGGCGGGGGTGCCTGAGGACAGCTGGCCGGGCGGACACCGACCACCACCATCGAAAGGCAGCCACCGTGACGTTCGAGGCCTGGCTCGCCCGGCTCCGGAACGACGGATACCTGCTCTGCCCGGCCAGCACGGCCGTGCCCGTGGAACTGCGCGCCGTGCGCCCCGACGGTTGGGGCCTGCACCTGCGCTGCCGCGGCGTCCGTGTCCAGCTCGGCCTTTACCGACCTGGCCGTCCGGCCTGGCAGGTACCGCTGTGGGACCGCGACGTCCTGCCCGAGGACGCCTTGGAACTGTGGGAACACCGGCCGCTGCCCCTCGCCGAGGTGGACGTGCCCGAAGGCACCCGCATCGCCTTCTCCGGCGCCCACGAGGCGCCCGACCACCTGGTCGTCTTCGACGGTGCGCGCGAGCGCGGCTGGCGGGGACACGAGGCCGGTCTGCTGCGCCCGGGCGCCGCCGCCGAGATCTTCGCCGCTCTGCTGGCCGACGCGGAGCCCGAGCTTGTCCGCTGGCGCCCGGCCACTCCTGGACGCCGTACCTCGACCGGCGCGGTCGTCTCCGTGGACCCGTTCCCCGGCGACTTCCCCGGCGACCTGGTGCCGTTGGCGCGGGCCGCGGGGGCGCGAGACGTCCGCCCCACGGTCGCGACATCCCGCTGACCGCCGACCTGCCTTGGCCGTGCCAGCCGCCTCCGTGCCAGCCGCCTTGGCCGAGGCGGCTGGCGGTCGGATTTGCCCTGGAAGATCCCGATCGGGCCCAGAGCCCACACCCGCATGTCCGTCCTGTAAGCTGCGAAGTGCTTCTGGGGGTGTAGCTCAGCCTGGTAGAGCGCCTCCCTCGCACGGAGGAGGCCAGGGGTTCGAGTCCCCTCACCTCCACCAGAGTCGTCAAGTTCGAACCATGATCTTGACTGCCCCGGTCCCCTGAAGCAGTTCGCCGTTCGGGTAAATCCCGAACGGCGTTTTTTTTGTGCCCGTTGAGGCGTGGGCGTGAGGGCAGTGACGCTGGATGCTCTGGGGTAGCGGACCCGGCCACGGTGACGTCCGGCGGACGAGTGACGGTGTCCCGTGCTGAGTGGTCCCGTGCTAAGTGCTTGTTAGAGCGGTCTGTCGTCGTCTTGGGCGCGTAGTCGCCTGAAACTCGTGCGCCGTGGATTCGGCCGCGCGCAGTCGTCCTTCTGCGCCTTTATCTCTACCTCCGACCCTGATCCAACAATCCAGCGTCAGGTTTTAGAACGGGCAACGGTTGTCGGCCAGAGGCCGAGTGTCCGATGCATTCCGTGTCCTGGTCTGGGTGTCGGATGTCAGGCTGGCGGGGTCGGTGGTCCAGGTGTGGGGGTCTTCTTCGGGAAGGAAACCTTCCTCGTCGTTGGTGGTGGTGTTGACGTGGTGGGTTCGGCCGGTGGGGGTGATCCAGATGAAGGTGCCTGGTTCGGGTTGGTGGAGTTGCCATCCTGGGCTGTGTTTCATGACGTGGTGGCGGCGGCAGAGGGTGCCGAGGTTGTCGAGTGCGGTGTGGCCGTTGGTGGTTCTGGCGAGGGTGTGGTCGAGGTCGCAGGCCGTGGCGGGCATCGCGCATCCTGGGTAGACGCAGCGGGTGTCGCGGTGGCGGACCAGGCGGGCGAGTGCCGGGGTCGGTACGCGGCGATGCCCCAGGTCGAGGACCGTTCCGGTGGCGGGGTCGGTCAACACCCGGCGCCAGCGTGCGTCCGCGGCCAGGGTCCGGCCGATGTGTGCGGGGATCGGTCCGTGGCCGACGAGTTCGGTGGGGTTGTCGTCGAGTCCGGCGAGGGTCCCGACCGGGGCGATCACCTGGATCTCGACGGTGACCCGTTCGCGCCGGTTCCCGAGGAGCAGGGCGGTCAGGACGTCGGCGCGTCGGGCGCCGATCGGGCGGCTGTCGCCGTCGCTGTGGGCGTCGGTTCTGGCGATCCGGTCGATCAGGTCGAAGAT
>NZ_JASNFO010000062.1:0-20007 GCF_032027725.1 Pseudofrankia coriaricola
GGCGCACCTCGCGGAGGCCCGGCCCACGAGCGAAGCGACGTGGGCCGGGCCGCAGCGAGGTCGCCGCAGCGCCCGGGAGCGGAGGAGGACACCGCGCGGAGGTCCCTCGGGAGCGAAGCGAGTGAGGGGCCGGAGCGCGGTGCCCGGACGGAGCGAACCATCAACAACCTTCCCGCCTAACCCCGCCACTTCCCGACCAACCCCCGCCAACCCATTCCGCTTGGGAGCGAAGCGAGCAAGGTGCCGTTGTGCCGTTCACGCACGGAGTGAACCAGCGACATAACTTGGATCTCATGACGACTGATGGCGGGACGGCCGAGACGGCTCTGTGGCCGGCGGGGGCGGCGACGGGTGTCGGGTCGCTGCCGGGCATCGATCCGCTGGCGGCCGCGAAACTGGTGTTCGACGAGCTGCCGGACCTGCCGCATCTGGTCGAGCTGCCGGGCCGTGGTCCCGGCGGCGACATGCTGGGCCGGGCCGCTGTGATCGCACTGGATCTGCCGGTGGACCTGCAGCCGTCCGGCTGGCGGCTGGTGCCCCGGCCAGGCATGGACTACCGCCGGGCGCGCGGCCTGGTCGAGCACGACCTGGACGCGCTTGAGGAGGCGGCGCAGGGGTATGCCGGCCCGCTCAAGATCGCCGTCGCCGGGCCGTGGACGCTCGCGGCCGGCGTCGAGCTGACCCGCGGGCACAAGGCGCTGTCCGACCCGGGCGCGACCCGCGACCTGGCCGAGTCGCTGGCCGCCGGGCTCGCCGAGATGCTCGCCACCATCGCCCGGCGGGTGCCGGGCGCCCGGCTGCTCGTGCAGCTGGACGAGCCGTCGCTACCGGCCGTGATCGCCGGCAGGGTCCGCACGCCGAGCGGGTTCTCCGTGGTGCGCGCCGTCGAGGAGGGCCCGGCCGCCGAACGGCTCGCCCTGGTGCTGGCGGCCGCGAGCAGAGTGGACGGCGTGACTGGGGTTGGGGTGCACTGCTGCGCGCCGGACGTGCCGCTGGAGCTGCTGCGCAGGGCCGGCGCACAGTTCGTCGGCCTGGACGCCACGCTGCTCACCCAGAAGGCGGACGAGGCCATCGGCGAGGCGGTGGAGGCGGGGCTGCGCCTGATGATGGGGGTGGTCCCGCCGACCGACCAGCCGGGCGCGTCGCCACCGCCATCCCCGTCGGCCGGGGTCGCCGCGGACGCGGCGGCCGGCAGCGGGCCGCGCCGGCGGGCGGTGGCCGCGGCCGCCGCGGGGGCCAGGGCGTCCGCGCCGGGCACGGCGCGGGGCGCGGCCGGGCGGCTCGGGCTGCTCGACGGGGACGAGGGCGAGGGCGTCGGCGGCGAGGCCGATCGGGGCGGACCGGAACTGTCGGACCCGGGTCGTACGGTCGATCCGGTCCGGACGCTGTGGCGCCGGCTCGGATTCCGTCCCGAACGGCTCGCGGAGGTGGTCGCCGTGACCCCCACATGTGGACTCGCCGGCGCCAGCGAGCGATATGCCCGCCTGGCGATGCGGCACTGCCGGGCGGCGGCCCGGGTACTGGTGGAGTCGCCGGAATGAGCGGGGCCGAGGCGCCGGCGCCGACCGGCGCGGAGGAGGACGAGATCGCCGCCGGCGGGGTCCAGGAAGGCGCGGTGGAGGTCCCAGCCGAGGCCAGGGCGCGGGCCGTCGAGCTGACCCGGCTGCTCGACGAGTACGCCTACCAGTACTACGTGCTCGCGCGGCCGACCGTTCCGGACGCGCAGTACGACACGCTCTACCGCGAGCTCGTCGCGCTGGAGGAGCGCCACCCGTCGCTGCGCACCCCGGACTCGCCGACCCAGAAGGTCACCGAGACCCCGTCCGACCTGTTCGAGCCGGTGACGCACCTGGAGCGACTGTTGTCGCTCGACAACGCGTTCGACGAGGAGGAGTTCCAGGCCTGGGCGGCGAGGGCCACCAGGGAGGCGCCGGTCGGTGCCTGGCTGTGCGAGCTGAAGATCGATGGGCTGGCCGTCGACCTCGTCTACGAGGACGGCGTGCTGGTGCGGGCCGCGACCCGTGGCGACGGGCGGGTGGGGGAGGACATCACCGCCAACATCCGCACGCTCGCGAGTGTGCCGGTCCGGCTGCGTGGGTCGAAGGTGCCGGAGCTGCTCGAGGTCCGCGGCGAGGTGTTCTTCCCGGTCGCCGCGTTCAAGGCGCTCAACGAGTCGCGCGCCGCGGCCGGCAAGGAGCTGTACGCCAACCCGCGCAACACCGCCGCCGGCTCGCTGCGGCAGAAGGACCCGAGGGTCACTGCGACGCGCGGGCTGGCGATGTACATGCACGGCATCGGTGCCCACCGCGGCTTCGACGTGCCCTCGCAGTCGGCGGCCTACGAGGCGTTCGCCCAGCTGGGGCTGCCCGTCTCGCCGCGCTACCGCGTCCTCGGCTCGATCGACGAGGTGCTCGGCTACATCCGCGAGTGGGGCGAGCACCGCCACGACGTCGAGCACGAGATCGACGGCGTCGTCGTCAAGGTCGACGACTTCACGCTCCAGGGCCGGCTCGGGGCCACGTCGAAGGCGCCGCGCTGGGCGATCGCGTACAAGTACCCGCCGGAGGAGGTGACGACCCGGCTGAAGTCGATCGAGGTCAACGTCGGGCGCACCGGCCGGGTCACCCCGTTCGCCGTCCTGGAGCCCGTCGTGGTCGCCGGCTCCACCGTCGGCCTCGCCACCCTGCACAACGCCGACCAGGTCAAGGCCAAGGGCGTCCTCATCGGAGACATGATCATCCTGCGCAAGGCGGGCGACGTCATCCCCGAGGTCCTGGGCCCGGTCGTCGACCTGCGGGACGGCAGCGAGCGCGAGTTCGTCTTCCCGACGCACTGCCCCGAGTGCGGCACCGAGCTGGTCCGTCCCGAGGGCGAGGCCGACACCCGCTGCCCGAACACGGTCGCCTGCCCCGCCCAGCGCCGGGAGGCGATCATCCACCTCGCCTCCCGCGGCGCGCTCGACATCGACGGCCTCGGCGAGGAGAGCGCGATCGACCTGATCGAGGCCGGGCGGATCAAGGACGTCGCCGACGTGTTCCACCTGACCGCGGCGTCGTTCGCCGGCCTGCCGCTGTTCGAGCGGCTGGAGATCGTCCGTGGGCCGGACAAGAAGCCGGTGAAGGGCCCGGACGGCAAGACGGCGCTGCGCCAGCCCGTGCCTGGCAAGAAGGTCGAGCAGATCCTGACGGGGATCGAGGTGGCCCGGCACCGCCCACTGTGGCGGCTGCTGGTCGGCCTGTCGATCCGGCACGTCGGCCCGGCCGCCGCCCAGGCACTCGCGAGGGAGCTGCGCTCGGTCGACGCGATCCGGGCGGCCTCGCTCGAGGAGCTGGCCGTCGTCGACGGCGTGGGCCCGACGATCGCCGCCGCCGTCACCGACTGGTTCGCCGACCCGAGCCACATCGACCTGGTGGAGCGGCTGCGCGCCGGTGGCGTCACCGTCGCGGACGAGGGCGCCGACGAGGGGCCGCGCCCGCTCGCCGGCCTCACCGTGGTCATCACCGGCAGCATGGAGGGCTGGACGCGCGACTCCGCGACCGAGGCGATCCAGAACCTCGGTGGCAAGGTGAGCGGTTCGGTCAGCAAGAAGACCAGCTTCGTCATCGCCGGCGAGAACGCCGGCTCCAAGTACGACAAGGCCGTCTCGCTGAAGGTCCCCATCCTCGATGGCCCCGGCTTCGCCGCCCTCCTCGAAAGCGGCCCCGAAGCCGCCCAGGAACTCGCCACCATCGGCGAGCCAGCGGGGACCGAGGCCGCGCCCGAAACCGCGGACCAACCAGACGAGGCCAGTTCCTAGCGAGCTCCTGCCGCGCCCCGGGCCGCCCGGGCCGCCCGGAGCGCCACGGTCGGTGCCGCATTTCATGATCTGGTGTGATTTTGGGGCTGTAGCTCCGAGGATTCCACCAGATCATGAACGGCCCGCGCATCCGGGGCCGAGGCGGTGACGCGGCGCGGACATCCAACGGTTCTCCCCCGTCCCGGACCTGGGCCGAGGGAGAACCCGCCGGAGCCCTGCGCCGGGACGCGGATCATCCCCGGCTCCAGCGCCGCGGTGGCCGGCCGAGTCGGGTACCGCGCGGTTCCTCTGGGCGGCTCAGCGGGAGACGAGGCGTTCGGCGCGGACGAGCACGCTGATGTAGGCGGTCGGCAGGAGCCGGACGACGCGGTCCAGGGCGCGCGCGTCGGACCCGACCAGGATGCGTTTCTTGCCGCGCTCGACGCCGCGGACGATGATCTCTGCGGCCCTGTCGGCCGGCATCCTGAGCAGTTTCCGCTCGTACATCCGCTGCCCTGCGTGGAAGAGCGCGAGCTCATCGGCGGTGAACGACGCCGGCGCGACCGCCGAGCGCGCGATGTTGGTGGCGACGCCGCCGGGGTGCACGACGGTGACGCGTACGGGGTGGCCGAGGCTCAGCATCTCGGCGCGGACCGACTCGGTGAAGCCGCGGACCGCGAACTTGGACGTGCAGTAGGCACCGAGGAACTGCTGGGCCAGGAGCCCGTTCAGGCTGGAGACGTTGACGAGGTGGCCGTCGCCTGACTCGATGAGGCGCGGCAGGAACTCCTTGGTGCAGGAGATGACCCCGGAGAGGTTGACGGCGAGCACCCTGTCGAACAGCTCGTAGTCGGTGTCGAGAAATCCCGCACCGCTGGCGATTCCGGCGTTGTTGTACAGCTGGTGGACGACCCCGAAATGGGTGTGGACCTCCTTGGCGTACCCGACGACCGCCGCGCGGTCGGCCACGTCCACAGGGAGTGAATGGATTTCGGCCCCGAGCGCCCGCACCGCCTCGACGGTTTCCGCGAGCCCGTCCGCGTTGACGTCGCATACCGAAAGCCGGCCAGCCCGCCGCGCGATCGCGAGCGCGAGGGACCGGCCGATTCCCGAGCCGGCGCCGGTGACGACGGCGACCTTGCCCCGAAGCGTGGATGTGGAGGATGTGGAGGATGCGGAGGTCATGCGCCGGCTTCCTGGCGGAGTTCGGTGGCCGTTTTCTCGGCGGAGCTGTGGGCAGGGGTGCCCTCCGGGGACCTGCCGGTCGCGGTGCTCTCCGGAGAGCCGTCGGCGGCGGTGACCGCGGCGGCATCCGCGGCGGCACACGTGAACCGGAGCCACTCGTCGGCGATCGGTCCGCGGCGGATCAACTTCCTGTCGTCGTGGTAGCTGCTGGACATCACCCACGGTGTGCGCGGTCCCTGGCGCGGCAGGCTGTCGAGCGCGCGCCGCACGTACCCCGCACCGAAGTCCAGCAGCGGGCGGGTGGCCATCTCGGGGTCCGCGACGGCACAGGCCGTATCGAAGCCGTGCTCGTCCATGTGGGTGAGCAGCCGGCAGAAGTACTCGCACAGCAGGCCGATCTTCAGGGTCCATGACGAGTTCGTGTATCCGACGGCGAGCGCCAGGTTGGGCACGCCGCTGAGCATCAGCCCCCGGTACACGACCGTCTCCCGGAACGAGACCGGCTTTCCGTCGACCTGGAGCTGGGCTCCGCCAAGGACCTGGATGTTGAGACCCGTGGCGGTCACGATCACGTCCGCGGGCAGTTCCTCGCCCGACCGCAGGAGAATTCCCGTCTCGGTGAACGACGCGATCTGGTCCGTCACCATCGAGGCCTTCCCGGCCGCGAGCGCGCGGTAGAGATCGCGGTTGGGCGCCACGCACACGCGCTGGTCCCAGGGGTCGTACGGCGGGTTGAAATGCGTGTCGAGATCGAAGCCAGGTGGCAGTGCCCTGCGGTTGAGGTACCGGATCACGCGCCGCGCGATGGCCGGATACTTCCGGCAGAGAACCCAGATCAGGCGTTGACGGGCGATGTTCTTGCGCCGGGTGAGGGCGTGGCCGCGCCGCTCTCCGAAGACCTTGCGGAGACGGATCGCGGTCCTGTCCACGCGGGGCACGGGCAGGATGTAGGTGGGTGTGCGCTGGAGCATCGTCACGTGCGCGGCCGCGCCCTCGCCCCGGACCAGCGCCGGTACCAGCGTGACCGCCGTGGCGCCGCTCCCGATCACGACGACGCGCCTGCCCGCGTAGTCCAGGTCCTCGGGCCATGCCTGCGGGTGGACGATCTCGCCCGCGAACCGTTCGCGGCCCTCGAAGACCGGGGTGTAGCCCTCGTCGTACCGGTAGTACCCGGTGGCGGCGAAGATCCAGCTGGCGCGGAACGACACGAGCTCCGCCGGGCCGTCCGGACCCGCGCGGCGCTCCACCTCCACGGTCCAGCGAGCCGTCCGTGAGGACCACCCGGCCCGCACGACGCGGTGGTGGTAGCGGATATGCGGCCCGAGGCCGTCCTCGTCCGCCGCCGCGCGCAGGTACGCGAGGATGCTCGGCGCGTCGGCGATCGCCTCCCTGTCCTCCCACGGCTTGAACTCGTAGCCGAAGGTGTGCAGGTCCGAGTCGGAGCGGATGCCGGGATAGCGGAAGAGGTCCCACGTTCCCCCGAGGGACGCGCGGGCCTCCAGGATCGCGAAGCTCCTGGCGGGGTGCTCGGCCCGCAGGTAGTGGCCGGCCCCGATGCCCGACAGGCCCGCTCCGATGATCAGGACGTCGAGGCTCTCCATCTCGGCTGAGCTCTCCATGGTGGCTCCCGCTCAGGACACGATTGCGACATTCGCCACCGTGCGTCACCGCCCTGTCGGAAAGCCAGCACGATCTGCCTCGGTTTTGAGCATCCTATGGTGCAAACTGCCCGCATGAAGCCGTCGTGGCCGGTGCCCTCCGACCGCGTACGCGAGCTGATGCGCCGTGGTGCCGAGAGGGTGCTGTCGCCGGCGCCGGAGGTGCTCGCGCAGCTCAACGCGGCGTCGCTGAGTGGCCTGGGGACGCGGACGGTCGCGGCCGATCCCGCGCTCGCGGAGGCCACAGCCCGGGCGAACGCTGCCAACCTGCGGCAGTGGGCGGCCTGGAACGTCCAACGGCCCGCCGAGCGGGTGCCTCCCTACCTCGGCCCGGAGGCGATGGAGCTTGCCAGGGACCTCGTGCGGCGCGGCCTGGACCGCAGCGCGCTCGACTCCTACCGCACCTCCCAGAGCGCGGCCTGGCGCCTCTGGATGGACATCTGCTTCGAGCTCACCGCGGACCGCGAGGAACTCCAGGCCCTGCTCGACATCTCGGCCCTGTCCATCTCCACGTTCGTCGACGACACCGTCGAGGCCGTCTCCGCGCGGGTCGAGGCGGAGCGCGACGAACTCACCCGTGGCAGCCACGCGGAACGCATGGCGACCGTGACCCTTCTTCTCGAAGGCGCCCCACTCGCCAGGGGACACGCCGAGAGCCAGCTCGGCTACGGCCTCGCCGGGCCGCAGACCGCCGCCATCGTCTGGGCCACCGCGCCGGGCGACGGGCAGGCACTGGGCTCCGACGTGAGCGCGGACCTCGAGGCCGCGGCCGAGGCCCTCATGCGTGCCGGCGCGGCGACCCGCCGGCTGACGGTCGTCGCGAGCGTCGCCTCCCTGTGGGTCTGGCTCCCGGTCGCCGAGATACCTCAGGACGCGCAGCTCGAGTCCCGTCTGCGCACCCTGCACGACATCAGGATCGCGATCGGCCGCGGCGGCCGGGACCTCGACGGTTTCCGCCGCAGCCACCTGGACGCGGCGACCACTCAGCGGATGCTGACCAGGATCACCGCGCGCCAGCCGGTCACCCGGTTCCAGGACGTCCAACTCGTCGCGCTCATGACCGTCGATCCCGCGCTGGCCGACGAGTTCGTGGGCGACGCTCTCGGCCCGCTCGCGAGCGCCGACGCCGAGATCCGTCACACGGTCTCGACCTACGTGCGGGAGCAGTTCAACGCGTCTCGCGCCGCCCGGCGCCTTTACACCCACCGCAACACGGTTCTGCGCCGACTCGCCCACGCGGACCAGCTCCTGCCCCGTCCCCTGGCGGAGAACCCCCTGGACGTCGCGGCCGCACTGGAGATCGTCAGGCTGAGGGCGACAGAGACGAAATAGCGCCTACAGCGCCGGCCGACGAGACAACGACGCGGTGATGCCGGCGAGGTGAGCGAGGCGGGCTATCTCGGAGGAGCGGAACTTCGGGCCGCCGGGGCGGCCGACGAGGATGACCAGCTCGGGGCACCCGACCGGGGCGGCGGCCAGCTGCATCCCACGGTCGGCCCACCGGGCTGGCAGGCCGCCCTCGGCGGGGTCGATCTCGCGGGCCTCGGCGAGCGGCAGCCAGGGCACCGGCCGCGTCGCGCGCGGCGGGCTGGCGTAGTCGTCGACGCCGAGCTCGGGAGCGCCGACGGAGGCCTCCCTGATCCGCACGTCGCCTGGAGCGACCTGCTCGAGCAGCATCGCCCAGTCGGCGTGGAAGACGCCGGCGACCAGCTCGGCGAGCATGGCGGGGGCGTCCTGGGGGCGGTCGGTGAGCGCGTCCACGAGGTCCAGGTCGTCGCTGACCCCGCCTCCGCTGGCGAGATAGGGGCGCAGCGACTCCACCCGGACGCCCGGTACCGACTGGGCTGCGGTCAGCACGCTGTCCGCGAGCCCGCCCGGCGGTAGCAGCACCAGCAGGTCGTCCACCGCGCCGTCCGGTGACCGCTCGACGACCGCGAGGCTGGCGATGTCGATCCCGACCCGCCCGAGCGCTGTCGCGACGGCCCCCAGCGCACCGGGTCGGTCGGGCAGCAGCAGGCGGAGGAGGTACGACATGACGCGAGCATTCCCGACCGGCGTGACACTCCGGTGACATCAGGGGGTTTTCCTCCGTGTCCCGCGCCGCAGGTCGGCCGGGCCGGTATCAGCGCGTAGTGGAGGGGCGGGTCACGGTGTCGCGGCGGTCACCCCAGCCGGGGGGACGGCCGCGACCCGGCCGGGCTCACGCCAGCGGACAGGCTACGCCGGGGGCCGCCAGCGGACCCGTACGATGACATCACACCGACACGCAGACACGCCGTGGCGTCGCCGGTCGTCGCGGATCGCGCCCGTCGCCGTCGCGGCCGGGTTGGCCCGGATTGCCGGTCGTGGCCAGGCCCGACCGGTTGCCCAGGCCCGACGCGCCGCGGCGGCTGCCAGACCGGGCTCGTCGCCGCCGCGCGGGCCACCGGGACCAGGCCTGGTGACCGCGGTCGGTGAGGAAAATCGGTGGGCACCGCGCCTGCCGCGGCTGACAATCGGTGGGCTCGCGCCCGCCGCCGATGAGGGGGCCTACCGCATGGCCATCACCCGGGACGAGGTCGCGCACCTCGCCCGCCTGTCGCGGATGTCGCTGTCCGACGCCGAGCTCGACGCGCTCGCCCCACAGCTGGACCAGATCCTGGCCGCGGTCGCCCGGGTAACCGAGGTCGCCGCGGCCGACATCCCGCCGACCAGCCACGCCGTGCCGCTGACCAACGTCTTCCGGGCCGACGTGACCCGGCCGTCGCTCTCGGCCGACGAGGCGCTGGCCGCCGCTCCCGCCGCTGAGGACGACCGTTTCCGGGTACCCCGGATCCTCGATCCGGACGAGTGAGCCTTTTCCGTCACGGCCCCGGGCGCCGCGTCGACTCTGGCCACCCGCGGTGAACGGGAACAGCTTCCTTGGGCGGGCCGCTCCCCAGCACCGACCGCCAGGCGTCGCCGACAGCCGAGTATCGCTCCGGCCCGCCGCTCGCCGCGCCGGCCGCCGGGCGGGAGCGGCCACGAACCGCCAGGCGTGCCCCGCGGCGGGCCGCGCATCCGATGCCACCAGACTTCTGAGACAGCAGCCTCCGGGACGCGAAGGAAGATCATTTTCGCGCTCCCTTTGGCTCATAGACATGTGAGGGACCGACAGCACCCATGACCGACGCCCCCGCCGACGTCGTCCGGCTTACCGCCGCCGAGACCGCGGCCGCGATCGCGGCCGGCGAGCTGTCCGCCGTCGAGGCCACCCAGGCGGCGCTCGACCGGGTCGCCAAGGTCGACGACGCCGTCCACGCCTTCCTGCACGTCGACGCCGAGGGCGCGCTCACCGCCGCGGCCGGGATCGACGCCCGCCGCGCCGCCGGCGAGCAGCTCGGCCCGCTCGCGGGCGTCCCGCTCGCGCTCAAGGACGTGCTCACCGCCAAGGGGATGCCGACAACGTGCGGCAGCAGGATCCTCCAGGGCTGGTACCCGCCGTACGACGCGACCGTGACGGCACGGCTGCGCGCCGCCGACATCGTGATCCTCGGCAAGGCGAACATGGACGAGTTCGCGATGGGCTCGTCCACCGAGAACTCCGCCTACGGCCCGACCCGCAACCCCTGGGACCTCGCCCGCATCCCGGGCGGCAGCTCCGGCGGCTCGTCGGCCGCCGTCGCCGCGTTCGAGGCGCCACTGGCGATCGGCACCGACACCGGTGGCTCGATCCGCCAGCCGGCCGCTGTCTGCGGCCTCGTCGGTGTCAAGCCGACCTACGGCGGGGTGAGCCGCTACGGCCTGGTGGCGTTCTCCAGCTCACTCGACCAGGCCGGCCCGCTCGCCCGTACCGTCACCGACGCGGCCCTGCTGCACGCCGCGATCGCCGGGCACGACCCGATGGACTCGACCAGCGTGGAGGTGCCGATCCCGCCGGTCGTCGAGGCCGCGGCCCGCCTCGAGGTGCTCGGCATGCGGATCGGCGTCGTGCGCGAGCTGTCCGGCGAGGGCTACGAGCCGGGGGTGCAGGCCCGCTTCGACGAGGCGGTCGAGCTGCTCTCCCAGCTGGGCGCCGAGATCGTCGAGGTGAGCTGCCCACACTTCGACTACGCGCTGCCGGCCTACTACCTGATCGCGCCCAGCGAGTGCTCGTCCAACCTCGCCCGGTTCGACGCGATGCGCTTCGGCCTGCGGGTCGGGGACAACGGCGAGGCCGGCGCCGAGGAGGTCATGAGCCGTACCCGCGAGGCCGGCTTCGGCCCCGAGGTCAAGCGCCGGGTCATCCTCGGCACCTACGCCCTGTCGAGCGGCTACTACGACGCCTACTACGGCCAGGCGCAGAAGGTGCGCACGCTGATCAGCCGTGACTTCGCCGCGGCCTTCGAGCGGGTGGACGTCCTGGTGTCGCCGACGACGCCGACGGTCGCGTTCCCGATCGGGGCCAAGGCCGACGACCCGATCGCGATGTACCTCAACGACCTCTGCACGATTCCGGCGAACCTCGCGGGTGTGCCGGCGATGAGCGTGCCGGCCGGCCTGTCCGAGGGGCTGCCGGTGGGTTTCCAGATCATGGCCCCCGCCTTCGCCGACGACCGTCTCTACCAGGTCGGCGGCACGCTGGAAGCCGCCCTTGACGCCCGCCGCGGCCACCCCCTCCTCGACGCCGCCCCCGCCCTCTAGTGACTCCGGGAGGAGGGCCGCCGGGCGCGCGAAGGAAGACCGTTTTCGCGCCTCCTTCGGCTCTTTGACGGGAGCGGCGCCCAGCCGGACCGCTCAACACCACACGGAAGGACAACCGCCATGGTCAAGCTGCGCAGTACGCGGCAGGACCGGACGCTGCTGATCGCGGTGTGGGTCCTCACCGTCATCGTGCTCGTTCTCGGTGGGCTCGCGAAGAGCCCGATCCTGCTGGTGTGGGGAACGGTCGGGCTGATCGCCGCGATCTACCTCACCCGCGTCCATTTCCGTGACACCCGTTCCCGGGGCCTGGGGCCGGACATCGGCTCCGGCGGCCCGCCAGGTTCGGGCCCAGGCGACGGCGAGGGCGAGGATGCGGCGCCAGGCCAGCCGGTCGCTGACGCGACCGCCAAGACCGACACATCAGACGTCGAGGAGTCCAGGTGAGTACCCCGGCCGCCGTCATTGCAACCCCGTCCTACGAGGACGCGTTCGCCCGCTACGAGCCGGTGATCGGCCTGGAGACCCACGTCGAGCTCGGCACCGCGTCGAAGATGTTCTGTGGCTGCGCGACCGCTTTCGGCGCTCCGCCGAACAGCCAGGTCTGCCCGGTCTGCCTCGGCCTGCCCGGCGCGCTGCCGGTCGTCAACGAGGCGGCCATCCGGTTCGCCGTGATGATCGGGCTGGCGCTGAACTGCCAGATCGCGACCTGGTGCCGGTTCGCCCGGAAGAACTACTTCTACCCGGACATGCCGAAGAACTTCCAGATCAGCCAGTACGACGAGCCGCTGTGCACGGACGGGTGGCTGGCGGTCGAGGTCGACGGTGAGGTGCACCGGGTCGGCATCACCCGGGTGCATCTGGAGGAGGACACCGGCAAGTCGCTGCACGTCGGCGGCGCGACCGGGCGCATCCACGGGGCGACCCATTCGCTGGTCGACTACAACCGGGCCGGCATCCCGCTCGTCGAGATCGTCACGGAGCCGGACGTGCGCACGCCCGAGGTGGCCCGCGCCTACGTCGAGGAGCTGCGCGAGCTGTGCCGCGCCCTCGCCGTCTCCGACGTCCGGATGGAGCAGGGCTCGCTGCGCTGCGACGCGAACGTGTCGCTGCGCCTTCGGGTAGGCCCGGGGGAGGCGGAGAAGCCCTTCGGGACCCGCAGCGAGACGAAGAACCTCAACTCGCTGCGTTCCGTCGAGCGCGCCATCCGCTCCGAGATCGTCCGGCAGGCGGGGCGGCTCGACGCCGGCGAGCGGATCATCCAGGAGACCCGCCACTTCGACGAGGCCGCGGGCCGCACGTCGTCCGGCCGCTCGAAGGAGGAGGCGACCGACTACCGGTACTTCCCCGAGCCCGACCTCACCCCGCTGGCCCTGTCCCGGGAGTACGTCGAAGCCGTCCGCGCGTCGTTGACGGAGCTGCCGTCCCAGCGGCGCGCCCGGCTGATCGCCGAGCATGGCTTCTCCGACCGTGACCTGGTGGACCTGCGCAACGCCGGCGCGCTCGACCTCGTCGAGCAGACGATCGCGGCCGGCGCGTCGGCCCCGGCCGCCCGCAAGTGGTGGCTCAACGAGCTGGCCCGACGCGCCGCCGACTCCGGCGTCACCCCCGCGGAACTCGCGATCCAGCCGGTGCAGGTGGCCCGGATCATCGAGCTGATCACCGAGGGAAGCCTCACTGACGCCCTTGCCCGCAAGGTGATCGACGGGGTGCTCGCCGGCGAGGGTGACCCGGATCAGGTCGTCGCCGCCCGCGGCCTCGCGGTCGTCACCGACGACTCGGCGCTGTCCGCCGCCGTCGACACGGCGATCGCCGCCGCCCCCGACATCGCCGACAAGGTCCGCGCCGGCAAGCTCAACGCCGTCGGCCCGCTGGTCGGCGCCATCATGAAGGCGATGAAGGGCAAGGCCGACGCCGCCACCGTCCGCGCCCTTCTCCTGGAGCGCCTCGGCGGCGCCTAAGGCTGTCCCGCGGCGGACGCTCCGCGCCCGCCGCCGGGCGCAGCCTGTCGGGCGCAGAGCGCCCTCCCCACGTGGTTCCGGGCCCTGGCTTATGGCGGTGGTGGAGCCGATCCCGGGCTGATGACGTGGCTGGGTTGGCACTGCGCTGATGCGCCGTCACTAGTTGTGGCTGGGATACGTGGACAGGTCGCCAGAAGGGCGCTAACGCCGTGAAGCTTGGATGTCCGGGTTCGATGGTCGAGTTGTGATCGGTCTCTAAGCGGCCGGGTTCCGGCATCTTCATGTGCGAGCATGGGGCAAATGGCCGCCTCGACCGGGACGCTGTACGCCACGAGCGATCTGCACGTCCGCTACCCGGACAACCGGGCCGTGGTCGAGGCGATGCGGCCGACGGGGGACGACGACTGGCTGCTCGTCGTCGGTGACGTCGCCGACTTCGTGGACGAGATCCGCTGGGCGCTCGCGCTGCTCGCGAGCAGGTTCGCCCAGGTGGTCTGGGTGCCCGGCAACCACGAGCTGTGGACGCCCAAGCGCGACCCGGTCCAGCTGCGCGGTGTCGCCCGCTACTGGCACCTCGTCGACATCTGCCGCGAGCTGGGCGTGATCACCCCCGAGGACCCGTACCCGGTCTGGGACGGTCCCGGGGGGCCGGTGGTCATCGCGCCGATGTTCCTGCTCTACGACTACACGTTCCGCCCCGAGGGCACGTCGACGAAGGCCGAGGCGCTCGCCTACGCCCATTCCACCGGTGTCGTCTGCTCCGACGAGTTCCTGCTGCACCCCGACCCGTTCCCGACCCGCGACGACTGGTGCCGGGCCCGGGTCGCGCAGACCGAGAAGCGGCTCGCCGAGCTCCCGGCGGACGGGCCGCCGACCGTGCTGGTCAACCACTTCCCGCTGGTCCGGGACCCGACCAGGGTGCTGCGCTATCCCGAGTTCGCCCAGTGGTGCGGCACCGAGCTGACCGCCGACTGGCACCTGCGCTTCCGGGCCGCCGCCGCCGTCTACGGCCACCTGCACATCCCCCGCACCACGGTCTACGACGGCGTCCGCTTCGAGGAGGTCTCGCTCGGCTACCCCCGCGAGTGGACCCGCCGCCCCGCCCACTACCAGCGCCCCCCGCTGCGCCGGATCCTGCCCGTCGATCCCGTCGCGTCCTGATCTCAGCCGGGCGCGGAGGCCGTGCCGGCGGGAGCGGAACCAGCGGCGGTGGTCGGGGCGGGGAGATTGCCGTCGAGGGCGTTCAGGAAGGCGGCGGCGACCGGGGCGGCGGACTCGGCGCCGAAGCCGCCGTTCTCGATGAGGACCGCGAAGGCGACCGGGCCGCGGTAGCCGACGAACCAGGCGTGGGTCGGCGGCGGGTTGCCGTCGATGTACTCGGCGGTGCCGGTCTTGCCGAAGACCTCACCGGGGAACGGCACGCCCGCCGCGGTCCCGTCGGTGATCACGGCCCGCATGAACGCCCGCAGGTCCGGCAGGATCTTCGGCGGCAGCTGGTTCGTCCGGGTGGGGCCACCGACCACGAACGGCGCGCGCCAGGTGCCGCTGGCCACGGCGGCGGCGACGCTCGCCATCTGCATCGGGGAGGCGGCCACCCGGCCCTGGCCGATCGACGCGGACGCCGTCTCCGCGGCGTCCTTCGGAGTGGGGAAGAAGCCGCCGACGCTCGCGATCGGCAGCGGCGGGTTTCCGTCGAAGCCGTACAGCCGGGCGGCCTGAGCGAGCGCGTCCGGCGGCAGCGAGCCGGCCAGGTTGATGAAGGCGGTGTTGCAGCTGCGCGCGAACGCGTCGCGCAGCGTCAGCGGCCCGAGCTTCTCGTTCTCGGCGTTGGAGAAGCTGCGCCCTCCGGCGGAGGCCGTCGCGGAGCAGTCCAGCGGGGTGTTCCGGTCGCGGCCGTTCATCAGCGCCGCGGTCGCTGTCACGATCTTGAAGGTGGAGCCGGGCGGGTAGGTGCCGCGCAGCGCCCGCCCAAAGCCGTTGAGGGGATGGTTCGCCGCGGCGAGGATGCCGCCGGTGCGGACGTCGACCGCCACCAGCGCGCCGGCCGGCCACCGCGACGTCGCCAGTGCCTGTTCCGCCGCTCGCTGCACCCCGAGGTCGACGGTCGTGCGGATCTTGTCGCCGTCGGCCATCGTCCAGCTGTACGGCGTCCGCACGACGGCGCCCCGCGCGTCACGCAGCACGACCTGGCCGCCGCTCGCCGCGAGACGGTCGTCGTAGGCCCGCTGCAGGCCGGTCGGCGGGGACACCTGGCCGATGAGGTTGCCGGCGAGCTCCGGATCCGCCGCCAGCGGCTGGCCGGCACGGTCGAGGAGCTCGCCGCGGCGGGCCGTCGACCCGGTGCGGTCGAAGTGCAGGCCCGGCGCGAGCTGGGGGTGCACGGAGCCGAGCAGCGCCCGCACCTTCCACCCGGCGGCGGTCTTCGCGAGCGACAGCTTGCCGGAGTACGGCCAGGGAGCTGCTTCGTCGGCGAGACGCAGGGCCGCCGTGTAGGCGACGGTCGCGGTGGTGCCGGCGCGGTGGGCCTCACCGGGGGTGAACGTCGCGTCGGTCAGCCGCAGCCGGTCGCGCATGTCGGCCATTGCCGCGATGAGCGTCGGGACGTCGACGTCGCCCGGGACGGTCACCGCGGTGATCCCCGCCTGGCCGGCGCCCGGGCCTTGGCGCCCGCGGGTGGCGTCGTCGCTGGGCAGGCCAGCCGCGGGGTCAGCCGCGGCGGGAAGCACGAGCGCGGCGGGCGCGACCGAGGTGGCCGGCTGGGCTGTCGGGCTCGGCGGAACCGGTGCGTCGCCGTTCGTCACGCCGCCGCCCCCGACGTTCGGCGTCACGGGCGGCGGAGTGGACTCGTCGATCGAGCGCCACGCCGCGAGGTAGGCCAGGGCGGTGTCCCGGACGGCCCGGTCCGCGGCCGCGTGGTCCCGTTGGACCTTCCAGAGGTAGCCGCCGCCGGCCCCGGCGCCGAGCAGGACGACGAGGGCCGCCGCCAGGGCGACCCCGCGCCGCGACCCGCGGCGACGCCGGCCTGGCATGGCCGTGAAACCGCCTGGAGTCAGTGGCACGGCGCCACCCCCCGATCTATGCGACCGTCCGTGTCTGGGACAAGTCCCCAGGTGCTGTCACTGGGGTTCCGACGGCCGTACCTTACGCTGCGTAGCCACGCTGCGCCCGCCGCGTTGGGCTCATGGTGGTGGATGGCGTGCCGGCGGCTCGCATGCCGCTCTCTGGCCGCTCGCGGTGAGTTGCCGGTATGGGCTGCTCCGCGCCGTCGCGATGACGACGGACGACGCGCCCGAGTCGGATCGGCCGCGTCGCGTCTCCCGCTGCGCGTCGTCGCGAGGCGCCCGGACAGGGCGCGAGCGATGACTACTTAGGGTGATACCAGCCAGCCAGCCAGCCAGCCAGCCAGCCAGCCGAGGTGGCTTGCGGCGTCGGGCCGGAGGCCCGCGGGCGTCAGGCCGGCGTGGCTACGGCGCCGAGCTGGTCGATCAGCGACGTCAGCCCGGGGAGCTGCGCGGTGCAGGCCAGCGTCTTCACGCCCTGGTCCCAGGCGTCGGGACCGGGCTCCAGCGCGCCGGAGACGGGGGAGGCGCCCGGCTGCGCGTGCCCGGGGACCGGGGAGCGGCCCGGCTGCGCGTGGCTCACGTAGCTGTTGAACGCGTCGCCGCAGTTGGTCGGCAGGAGACCGTCCAGTTCACTCCTGCCTGGCCAGACGCCGGGCAGGCTCAGGCTCAGGTCGATCAACTTGATGACTTCGGCGCGGTGCGGCTGGCCGCATTGCACGACCTCGGCGGCATCGGCACCCGCCGAGCTGGCCGGGTCCCAGTTCACACAGTCACCGACCCGCAGCGACGACAGCAGCGGCGGCGTGACGAGCACCCCGCCGGCGGTGCGCGGCGCCAGCGGTGCCGACGCGGTGGGGCTCGTGCGAGCGGTGCCCGGGGCCGCGGCCGCGGTCGTGCCCGCTCGGCTGTTGCTGTGCCGCAGCGCGACGACGATGCTGATCACTCCGGCGAGCACGGCGAGGAAGGCGACGACACGCGCGGCCCGGCGGCGACGGAACCCTGGTCGCGGCGCCCAGACCATCCGGTGCATGCCCGCCGGCAGGCGGCGGCTCGCCGGTACGACCTGACAGCGCCCGGGATCCCGCCGATCAGCCGTTCGGCCACGTTCGGCCGCGGACGGCTCGATGAACCGGGCAGCCCGGACGAAACCTTCATCCAGATGCAGGTTCTCGAAGGGATCCCGGTGCTCCGCGGGCTCCCGCTCCGGCGACGCCATGGGAGCAACGGTAAACCCGCGCCGGCCCATCTCGGTGGTCTTTCCCTCAACGACTGTACAGACCACAACGAATGCCCCATGGCCGCCGGCTGCCGGCAGCCGCGATTTGGGCTGATCGGGCACGGGAACCGACGCTCGGTAGCGTGGTGGCAACGTGCAGTGCAGTTCCGTCGCACGCCGCTTCCACGTCGCGCGACATGCGACTAGAGCCGCGTCAGCGAACGTTCGCCCCGCCACCTGCTCCAGCAGGTCAACGATCAGTCAGACGCTACGTCTCACCGGCGGCGCGCTACGTCTGACTGATAGCCAGAACTCCCGCCGCGGCGGGCCAACGTTGCCTGTCGAGGCGACTGGCTGTCGGTGCCGGCCAGCCCCCGAACGTTCGGGGGCTGGCAGCAACCCGGGCCGCCGGGCTTTCGGTCGATTTTCGTCCCCGGCCGCGGCATGGAGGCGGATGAGCCGTGCTGGTTCTCCGGCTTCCCCTTCCCCGCCGGTCGCGTGCGAGCCCCGGCCGGCCTCGGACCTACGCGAGACCGGGCGCGCGGAAACCGGCGGGGAAGCGGCGGGGAAGGGGCGCCTGCCTAGCGGCCGACGGTGACGCTCACGGCGCGAGCGTACGGAGCACCGATGATCTTGGCGATCTCCTGCAGGATGTCGGCAGGGACGGCGTCGTCCAGGGACAGCGACATCAGCGCCTGCCCACCCGCCTCCAGGCGGCTGACCTGGGCGTTCGCGATGTTGATGCTCGCGTCTCCCAGCAGCTCGCCGACGGCTCCGACGATGCCCGGCCGGTCCTCGTACCGGAAGAACGCCAGATGCGCCTCAGGCCGCAGATCCACCTCGAACGCGTCGATCGCGGTGATCTTCTCGACCTGCCGGGTGCCGACCAGCGTCCCCGAGACCGAGACCACCGTGCCGTCCGGCAGCGCGCCCCGCAGCGTCACCAGGTTGCGGTAGTCGGGGCTCTCACGATGCGTCTCGAGCGCGACCTCGACGTGGCGCTCCTTGGCGAGCAGCGGAACGTTCACGTAGGTGACCTGCTCCTCGACGACGTCGGCGAACACGCCCTTAAGAGCGGCCAGCTGCAGCACGGAGACATCGAACTCCGTGATTTCGCCGAGGACCTCGACGGTCAGGTTCTCCGGCAGGCCGCCGGCGATGCCGGTGAACACCTGGCCGAGCTTCTCCGCCAAAGACAGGCCGGGACGGACATCCTCGGCCACCACGCCACCGGCCTGGACGTTGACCGCGTCCGGCACGAACTCGCCCTGCAGCGCCAGGCGCACCGAACGAGCGACCGCCAGGCCCGCCTTCTCCTGTGCCTCGTTCGTCGAAGCCCCCAGGTGTGGGGTGACGACGACGTTCTCCAGCCCGAACAGCGGCGAGGAGGTGGTCGGCTCCTTGAGGAAGACGTCGACGCCGACGCCGCCGACCTGCCCCGAGCGCACCGCGTCGGCGAGCGCCCGCTCGTCGACCAGCCCGCCGCGGGCCGCGTTGATGACGATCACGCCCCGCCTGACCTTCGCCAGCTCCTCCGCGCCGATGAGCCCGAGCGTCTCCGGGGTCTTCGGCAGGTGAATCGTGATCATGTCGCTGATCCGCAGCAGCTCGTCGAGGTCGACGAGGCGGACGCCCATCTGCGCGGCCCTGGCCGGGGCGAGGTAGGGGTCGTAGGCGACCAGCTGCATGCCGAACGCCGCCAGCCGCTGCGCGACCAGCTGGCCGATCCGGCCGAGGCCGACGATGCCGGCGACCTTCTCGGTCAGCTCGACACCGGTGTATTTCGAACGCTTCCACTCGCCGTTCTGCAGCGCCTTGTCGGCGGCCGGCACGCGGCGGGCGACGGCGAGCAGCAGCGCGATCGCGTGCTCGGCGGCGCTGACGATGTTCGACTGCGGCGCGTTCACGACCATGACACCCCGGGTCGTCGCGGCGGGGATGTCGACGTTGTCGAGGCCGATGCCCGCGCGGGCGACGACCTTGAGCTTGCGCGCGGCGGCCAGCGCCTCGGCGTCCATCTTCGTCGCGGACCGGATGATCACCGCGTCCACGTCGGCGAGCGCGGGCAGCAGCGCGGACCGGTCGGCGCCGTCCACGTGGCGGACCTCGAAGTCCCCGGACAGCACCTCCAGCCCGGCCGGCGAGAGCTCCTCGGCTACGAGTACGACGGGCACTGGGATCTCCTCATCGAGAGCACTTGGCCAAAGGCGATGCGATCATGTTTTCTCGCACCGCCGGAGGCCATCCGTGACAGACAAGGCCGCAGGCGATGCGATGATGCCCTCCCCGCGTCGCCGGAGGCCTGCAGTGACAGAGCACACAGCGGTGATCGCGAGTTCACCCGCCGGTCACCGCCGACCCGGGCGACGTGGACACACGCCCCCCGGCGGCCTAGAGCCTATCGGGTGATCAGCGTGACACCGGTCCCAATAGCCGCGGGGGGGGGGGGGGGGGGGGGGGGGGGGGGGGGCCCCCCGCCCCCCGGGGGGGGGGGGGGGGGTTTTTTGGGGGG
>NZ_JASNFO010000063.1:0-97718 GCF_032027725.1 Pseudofrankia coriaricola
CCACGGGTCCAATTCGCGGGGGGTCGTGTGGTGGCTGTTTTCTGAGGGCCACCCGACGACCCGTGAGCGGTGATCTGTGGTTATTCGCCCTGGCGGTACCCGAACCGCGGGCGGCGGACCGACGTGACCCAGCCAAAGACTGGCGACGGCGCATCGGCGCAAACGCCACGCAACCACGCCGTCGAGCCCCAGCCACGCCATCGAGCCCCAACCAGGTGGAACCACGGTCATATACCTGGACCCGGACCAGCTCGGGAGCAGGGTCCCTGCCGGATCGCGGAGCCGGGGTTCCTGCCGGATCGCGAAGCGATCTGGGAGGTCTGCTGGGAGGTCTGCTGGGAGGTCGGGCTCAGCGCCCGACGAACCAGCGCGAACCCGCCAAGGCTGGCGACGGCGCATCGGCGCATGCGTCACGCGACCACGTCATCGAGCCCCAACCAGGTGGGACCACGGTGATATGCCTGGACCCGGGACCAGCCGGGAGGGCGCTCAGCGCCCGATGGTCTGGCGGCGGGGAGGCGCGAAGCGCCGATTCCGCCCGCCAGACCCTATTTGTTGATCCAGGACATCATGGAACGGAGCTGCTCGCCGACCTTCTCGATCTGGTGGGCCTTGCCCTCCTCGACGAGCTTGGTGAAGTTCGGGCGGGCGGCGTCGTCCTCGGCGACCCATTCGCGGGCGAAGGTGCCGTCCTGGATCTCGTCGAGGATCTTGCGCATCTCGCCCTTGACCGCGGGGGTGACCACTCGCGGGCCGCGGGTGACGTCGCCGTACTCGGCGGTGTCGGAGATCGAGTAGCGCATCTGGGAGATGCCGCCCTCGTACATCAGGTCGACGATGAGCTTGAGCTCGTGCAGGCACTCGAAGTAGGCGATCTCCGGCTGGTAGCCGGCCTCGACGAGGGTCTCGAACCCGGCCTGGACCAGCGCGGACGCGCCGCCGCAGAGCACCGCCTGCTCGCCGAACAGGTCGGTCTCGGTCTCCTCCGTGAAGGTGGTGCGCAGCGTGCCGGCGCGGGTGCCGCCGATGCCCTTGGCGTAGGCGAGCGCGGTCGCCAGGGCCTTGCCGGTCGCGTCGGTCTCGACCGCGACGAGACAGGGCACGCCCTTGCCCTCCTGGAACACCCGGCGGACCAGGTGGCCCGGGCCCTTGGGGGCGATCATGAAGACGTCCACGCCCTCGGGCGGGGTGATCAGGTTGTAGCGGATGTTGAAGCCGTGGCCGAAGGCCAGCGCGTCGCCCGCCTTGAGGTTGGGCAGGATCGACTCGGCGTAGATCTTGCGGTGCGCGGTGTCGGGCGCGAGGATCATGATGATGTCCGCCTCGGCGGCGGCCTCGAACGGGGTGACGACCCGCAGGCCCTCCTCCTGCGCCTTCGCGCGGCTCTTGCTGGTCTCCGGCAGGCCGACCCGGACGTCGACGCCCGAGTCCCGCAGGTTCAGCGCGTGCGCGTGGCCCTGGCTGCCGTACCCGATGATCGCGACCTTGCGGTCGGCGAGGTCCTCCAGGTTGGCGTCGTCGTCGTAGTAGATCTCGACCATCGTGCGCGATCTCCTCGTTGCGTGTGGCGATCGGCCCGAAGGGCGCTGGCGCGCCCGCGGGCCGCTCCGCCTGGTCGGGCGCTGAGCGCCCTCCCTCGGTTGGTCTTGGGGCTGGGTGTAGAGCATCTGAGCGGAGCCAGGCTGTCAGGTTGCGTGAGCTGCCCGTAAGCCTTGGGCCGAGGTGTCCCGCGGTGGTGGCGCGCAGGTTGCGGGCCTCGACCGGAGGTGCGACCGGTGATCTTACCCCCGGCGGGCGGTCAGGCGGTTCTCTCCAGGGCGCGCAGGCTTCGGTCGGTGATCGAGCGGGAGCCTCGGCCGAGCGCGACCATGCCGGACTGGACCAGCTCCTTGATCCCGAACGGCTCCAGGACCCGGACCAGCGCGTCCAGCTTGTCACGGGTACCGGTCGCCTCGACGGTGACGGCGTCGGAGGCCACGTCGACGACCTTGGCGCGGAACAGGCCGATGAGCTCGAGCACCTGCGAGCGGGCGGCCGCGTCGGCGCGCACCTTGACGAGCAGCAGCTCGCGCTGGACCGAGACGTCCGAGTCCATCTCGACGATCTTCAGCACGTTGACGAGCTTGTTGAGCTGCTTGGTGACCTGCTCCAACGGCAGCTCGTCGACGGCGACGACGATCGTCATCCGGGAGATGTCGCTGTGCTCGGTCGGCCCGACGGCCAGCGACTCGATGTTGAAGCCGCGCCGGGAGAACAGGCTGGCCACTCTGGCCAGCACTCCGGGCTTGTTCTCGACGAGAACGGACAGCGTGTGGTGGGTGGTCACGGCGTCATTGCCCTTCCAAAGATCCTGTGGCGTGCTCGATCGAAAAACGCCGAGCACCAGGTCCGGTCTGTTCACGACGAATCACGAACCCAGCCACGCGGCGCGGAGGCGCGTCTCCGCGGAGCCCCGTCCATGAGCGCAGCGATGTGTCCTCGAGCGGGCCCTCGGCCTTGTTCTCGTGGGTTGGTGACGTGCAGCGGCAGGCGACCGCGCTGGGCGCGGAGGCGCGCCTCGCGGAGGCCCGGCCCCGAGCGAAGCGAAGGGGTTGGGCCGCAGTGAGGTCGCCGCAGCGCCCGTGAGCGGAGGAGGACGCGGCGCGGAGGTCCCTTGGGAGCGAAGCGAGCAAGGGGCCGGAGCGCCGCGCCCGGACGGAGCGAACCAGCATTAGATGTTGACCTCGGCGTCGCCGCTGTAGTCGAAGTCGGGAGCGAGGTCGCGGGCGACCTTGATGTCGTCGTTGCTTGAGCCGGCGGCGACCATCGGCCACACCATCGCGTCGGGGTGGACGACGAAGTCGATGACCACCGGCGCGTCGTCGATCGCCATCGCCTTCTCGATCGTGCTGTCGACGTCGGCGGCCGTTTCGCAGCGCAGCCCGACGCAGCCGAGCGCCTCGGCGAGCCGGACGAAGTCCGGGACCCGCTTCACTCCGGTGCGGGAGCTGGCCGGGTGGGTGCCGAGGTCGGTGTTCGAGTAACGCTTGTCGTAGAACAGCGTCTGCCACTGGCGGACCATGCCGAGCGCCCCGTTGTTGATGACGGCGACCTTGATCGGGATGCCTTCCAGCGCGCAGGTCGCGAGCTCCTGGTTGGTCATCTGGAAGCAGCCGTCGCCGTCGATCGCCCACACGGTCGTGTCGGGACGGCCGACCTTGGCGCCCATCGCCGCCGGCACCGCGTAGCCCATTGTCCCGGCGCCGCCGGAGTTCAGGAACGTGTACGGGTTCTCGTACGAGATGAACTGGGCCGCCCACATCTGGTGCTGGCCGACGCCCGCGGTGTACACGGCGTCCGGGCCGGCGATCTGCCCGATCCGCTGGATGACGTACTGCGGCGCGAGCGAGCCGTCCGTGGGCTCCGTGTAACCGAGCGGGTAGGTGCCGCGCCACCTGTTCAGCTGCTCCCACCAGCCGCCCAGGTCGGGGCGGCCCTCGGCCTGCAGCGCGCCGATCAGGTCGGCGACGACCTCCCGGCAGTCGCCCACGATCGGCACGTCGGCGGCGCGGTTCTTGCCGATCTCAGCCGGGTCGATGTCGGCGTGGATGATCTGCGCGTGCGGCGCGAACGTCGACAGCTTGCCGGTGACCCGGTCGTCGAACCGGGTGCCCAGCGCGATCAGCAGGTCGGCCTTCTGTAGCGCGGTGACGGCCGCCACCGAGCCGTGCATGCCGGGCATGCCCAGGTGCAGGTGGTGCGAGTCGGGGAACGCGCCCCTCGCCATCAGCGTGGTGACCACCGGGATGCCGGTCAGCTCGGCGAGGATGCGCAGCTCCGCGGCGGCGCGGGACCTGATCACGCCGCCACCCACGTAGAGCACGGGCCGGCGCGACGAGCTGATCATCTTGGCCGCCTCGCGCACCTGCTTGGCGTGCGGGCGGGTCACCGGCCGGTAGCCGGGCAGGTCGAGCGCCGGCGGCCACACCTCGTGCGGCAGCACCGACGTGACCGACTGCAGGACGTCCTTCGGCAGGTCGACGAGCACGGGGCCCGGCCGGCCGGTGGACGCCAGGTGGAACGCCTCGGCGATCGTGCGCGGGATGTCGTCCGCGGACTGGACCAGGAAGTTGTGCTTCGTGATCGGCATCGTGATGCCGCAGATGTCCGCCTCCTGGAAGGCGTCCGTCCCGATCGCGGGCCGGGAGACCTGGCCGGTGATGGCGACGATCGGCACCGAGTCCATGTAGGCGTCGGCGATCGGGGTCACCAGGTTCGTCGCCCCCGGGCCCGAGGTGGCCATGCAGACGCCGACCTTGCCCGTCGCCTGCGCATAGCCCTCCGCGGCGTGCCCGGCGCCCTGCTCGTGGCGGACGAGGATGTGCCGGACCCGCGTCGAGTCGTACAGCGGGTCGTAGGCGGGCAGGATCGCGCCGCCCGGGATGCCAAAGACAACGTCGGCCCCGACCGCTTCCAGGGAATGGACGAGCGACTGGGCTCCGGTGATCTCTCTAGTCATCTGCCGTCTTCCTTGACGTTGGCCGGGGGTGGGGCGGGCGCCGCGGCCTGGGCGCCGGGTTCCCCCCGGACCGGCATCGCCGATCGGGAGGCTTGCTGGGAGTTCAGGGTCTGGCCGGATGGGCCCGACTCTCGTTTCATACGTGGTGTCACCGAGTGCTGACGTTCCTGTGTGGCTGCGTCCTTGATGTCACTGAGGGCACTAAAAAGCCCCCCGTGCCAAGGGCACTGAGGGGCTGCGTACGAGTCGGTCCCAGACTGGCTGGGGCGGGTCGACTACGCACGCTCTCCGCGTACAAGAAGGCTCTGACGCACCCACCTACCTTGGCGGACGATCGCGGCGCGAGTCAAGTCACCTCCGCGAGTCGTCTGTGTTCTGGGACCTTGGCCACACCCGTCACGGCCGGAGCCAGGAGAGCCGGACCGGCGGCGCTGGGGCGAGGCGGTCTGGTCACGCGAGATTGAGCCGAGCGGAGTCGGCGTGGGGCGGGCTCTCCTGGCTGGTCCATAGCTGGACGAGCTGGACGAGGCCCGCGACTGGGGTAGTGTGTTGACGCCATGTATGCCTCGCTTCCTGTCTTGCAGCCGTCGCCGCTTCCGCGGCTACGGCTGGGCGGCCTGCTCCTTAGCTGCCGCGGCGGGGCCTGACTTTTCCGGCTGGCTTCCTCGTCGCGGAGTCTGCTCGCGCATACCCAGCCAAGTCACCGGCCTCGAATCAGGCTCCCCCCGCACTTCTGCTCCGCCCCAGACCACAGAGGTCGGGCGCGGCGCGTCCGAAGGCGGGGCGTGGAGCCTCCCGCCGCACCCCGGGTGGCCTTCAAAGCTGAGGGTCCCGACAGGAAGCAGATGCAGTGATCAACAACCCGCAGGTCCCGTCTGGCATGCCCATCGACAAGTACCGGCCGTTCCAGCCGGTACCGCTGCCCGACCGGACGTGGCCGAACGCCCAGATCACGAAGGCGCCGATGTGGTGCAGCGTCGACCTGCGCGACGGTAACCAGGCCCTGGTCGACCCGATGACGCCCGAACGCAAGCTGAAGATGTTCGAGCTGCTGGTCGGGATGGGCTACAAGGAGATCGAGGTCGGCTTCCCGGCCGCGAGCCAGACCGACTTCGACTTCATCCGCCAGCTGGTCGAGGGCGACCTGATCCCGGATGACGTCACCATCCAGGTGCTGACCCAGGCCCGCGAGGAGCTGATCGAGCGGACCGTGCAGTCCCTGGTCGGCTCCCGCCGGGCGCTGCTGCACCTGTACAACTCGACGTCCACGCTGCAGCGGCGGGTCGTCTTCGGCCAGGACCGGGCCGGCATCACGGAGATCGCTGTCCAGGGCGCCCGCTGGACCGTCCAGTACGCCGAGAAGCTGCTGGACGACCGCACCGACCTGCGCTGGCAGTACAGCCCCGAGTCGTTCACCGGCACCGAGCTCGACTACGCCGTCGAGGTCTGCGAGGCCGTGATGGACGTCTGGGAGCCGACGGCGGACCGCCCGGTCGTGCTGAACCTGCCGGCCACCGTCGAGATGTCGACGCCCAACGTGTACGCCGACCAGATCGAGTGGATGGGCCGCAACCTGACCCGGCGCGACGCGGTGGTGCTGTCGCTGCACCCGCACAACGACCGCGGCTGCGCGGTCGCCGCCGCGGAGCAGGGCGTGCTGGCCGGCGCCGACCGGATCGAGGGCTGCCTGTTCGGCAACGGCGAGCGCACTGGCAACGTCTGCCTGGTGACGCTGGGGATGAACCTGTTCTCCCAGGGGATCGACCCGATGATCGATTTCTCTGAGATCGACGAGATCCGCCGGACCGTCGAGTACTGCAACCAGCTGCCCGTGCACCCGCGGCACCCGTACGGCGGCGACCTCGTCTACACGGCATTCTCCGGCTCCCACCAGGACGCCATCAAGAAGGGCCTCGAGGCGATGGAGCGGACCGCTCAGAGGGTCTGGGAGGTTCCGTACCTGCCGATCGACCCGAAGGACGTCGGCCGCACCTACGAGGCCGTCATCCGGGTCAACAGCCAGTCGGGCAAGGGCGGCGTCGCCTACCTGCTGAAGTCCGAGCACGGGCTGGACCTGCCGCGCCGGCTGCAGATCGAGTTCTCCCAGGTCGTCCAGCGGCATACCGACGGCGAGGGCGGCGAGGTCACCGCCTCCGAGCTGTGGGACATGTTCCGCGCGGAGTACTTCCTGGACTCCACCGCGGGTCAGGCGGCGCTCGAGGTCGTCCGGTTCACGACGTCGGCCGGCGGGGGCGCGCGTGATGAGGTGAATGTCTCGGTTCGCCAGGACGGCGCCGAGAAGGTACTCACCGGCGTCGGCAACGGGCCGATCGACGCGTTCGTCGACGCACTGTCAACCAGGGGCGTGACGGTCAAGGTGCACGACTACCACGAGCACGCGATCGGCGCCGGCGCCGATGCCCGCGCCGCCGCCTACCTGGAGGTCCAGGTCGAGGACGCCGCCGGCGGCAAGGTGTTCTGGGGCGTCGGCGTAGACCCGAACATCGTCACCGCCTCGCTGCGCGCCGTCGTCAGCGCGGTCAACCGCGCCGCCCGGGCCCGTGCGGAGGTCACGTCCGCCGCGGGCTGAGCCCAGGAACGCCAACCGTGTCGGATGGGCGAGCCTAGAGGCTCGCCCATCCGACACGCTCCGCATGGGTCGTGGATGACCGAGTCGGAATGCCAACCCGCGCGGCCTCTAGGCTTGGTAATCCGACACGATTCGGAGTTGGAGCGGGCGCGCGAGAGACCGGGGACCTCTCTGAGCTGGGAGCGGGGCCAGTCCGGCCCTCCGGCTGGGCCGCTGACCGCGGCAGCGGGGCTCTCAGCCGTGTGCGGTTGGATGCTTTGCGTAGTAGCGGCTCGACGAGGTCGCTTGGGCCGGCGGTCCGTGTGCCGAGAGCGCTCGCTGGTCGGCGGATAGGCTGAGCAGCCATGAAGCTTGCGGTTATCGGTGGCGACGGGATCGGCCCGGAGGTGGTCGCGGAGGGCCTGCGGGTCCTTCGGGCGGTGCACGACAAGGTGGAGACCACCGAGTACGACCTCGGTGCGCGCCGTTGGCGGGAGACCGGCGAGACGCTGCCCGACTCGGTGCTCGGGGAGCTCCGGGGGCACGACGCGATCCTGCTCGGCGCTGTCGGCGACCCTGGCGTGCCCTCCGGCGTGCTGGAGCGCGGCCTGCTGCTGCGCCTGCGGTTCGAGCTCGACCACCACGTCAACCTGCGCCCGGTGAAGCTGTACCCGGGGGTGACCTCGCCGCTGGCCGGCGACCCGACGATCGACATGGTCGTCGTTCGGGAGGGCACCGAGGGGCCGTACGCCGGTGCTGGGGGTGTGCTGCGCAAGGGCACCCCGCAGGAGATCGCGACCGAGGAGAGCATCAACACTCGGTTCGGCGTCGAGCGGGTCGTGCGCGACGCGTTTCGCCGGGCGCAGCGCCGCCCGCGGCACAAGCTCACCCTCGTCCACAAGAACAACGTGCTCACGAAGGCCGGCGACCTGTGGTCGCGGACCGTGGCCGAGGTCGCGCCGGAGTTCCCCGAGATCAGCGTCGACTACCAGCACGCCGACGCGGCGAGCATGTTCTTCATCACCAACCCGGGCCGGTTCGACGTGATCGTCACCGACAACCTGTTCGGCGACATCATCACCGACATCGGAGCCGCGATCACCGGCGGCATCGGGCTCGCGGCCAGCGGCAACCTTGACCCCTCCGGCGCGCACCCGAGCATGTTCGAGCCAGTTCATGGCAGTGCCCCGGACATCGCCGGCAAGGGCGTCGCCGACCCGACCGCCACCGTGGCCTCGGTCGCCATGCTGCTCGACCATCTCGGCCTCACCGCCGAGGCGGCCCGCGTCGAGCGGGCGGTCGCCGCCTCGCTCGCGGCCCGCGCCGCGTCCCCCGGCCAGCCGCTCTCGACCCGCGAGGTCGGCGAGGACCTGGCCGAGCGCTCCAACTCCGCCGCCTAGCCCCGGCCGCGAACCGTCTCCCCGTCGGCTCGGGACCCCGCGACGCCGACGGGCAGACGGTCCCGGGCTGGCCCTGGCCTCCTGTCCGGCTTCGCCCGACCAGCCCACCTGGTCGGGCGGCCCCGTGTCCGATCGATGGACGTCCGATATTCATCACGACTCCTCACCCGGACCCCGAACAGCTATCCTCGAAAGAGCCGTAGAACCGGTACGACGGCAGCCGGCAGGGCCCGACCACGGCGAAGCTCGGCCCCGTGCGGGTCACCTTGTTCGCTGACCATTAGTCAGCTTCCCGTGGCCCGCGATATCCGCCCGGGGACCCCCGGGTCCCCGGACCCCCGGTGTCGAGCTCCGCTCGACCGGACTTCCTGTCGGTGCCCTGCTGAGGAGTACGCCCGTGGCCATCACGCCTACCTCGAAGATCTGGATGAACGGGGAGTTCGTCGCCTGGGACGACGCTCGCATCCACGTCCTCACCCCGACCCTCCACTACGGCTGGGGGGTGTTCGAGGGCATCCGTGCGTACGAGACCCCTCGCGGCAGCGCGGTCTTCCGGCTGACCGACCACATCGCCCGGCTCTACCGCAGCGCCAAGATCTACATGATGGAGCCGGACTTCACCCAGGAGCAGTTCGTCCAGGCGGCCAAGGACACCGTCATGGCGAACAACATCCAGTCCTGCTACATCCGGCCACTGGTCTACCTCGGCTACGGCGAGATGGGGCTCAACCCGCTGCCGTCCAAGGTCGAGTCGATGATCGCCGTCTGGCCGTGGGGCGCCTACCTTGGCGAGGAGGCGCTGGAGAAGGGCTGCCGGGTCATCATCTCCAGCTGGCGGCGTAACGACGTCAACATCACCCCGCCGGCCGCGAAGGCCACCGGCCAGTACCTCAACTCGTCGCTCGCGAAGGTCGCGGCCATCAAGGGCGGCTACGACGAGGCGATCCTCACCAGCCCGACCGGCCACATCGCCGACGGCTCAGGCGAGAACGTCTTCATCGTCACCGGCCGCACCCTCGTCACCCCGCCGCTGACCGACGGCGCGCTCGGCGGCATCACCCGGGCCTCCGTCATGCAGATCGCCGCGGACCAGGGCTACGACGTGATCGAGAAGCACATCGTGCGTACCGATATCTACCTCGCCGACGAGGCGTTCTTCACCGGCACGGCCGCGGAGATCGTCCCGATCGCCGAGGTCGATGACCGCGCGGTCGGTACCGGCCGCCCCGGCCTGGTCACCCGCGAGATCGCCGAGATCTTCCACCAGGCCACCACCGGCCAGCTCGACCGCTACAAGGACTGGAACGAATACGTCAGCGAGTAGGAATCGGCGCTTCGCGCCTCCCCTACTCGCTTGACCTCGGGCGCCGGGCGCCCGAGCGGCCTGGTTACGGGTTGGTGCGTATAGCCGTGGCTGGTCCCGGTTGGGGTCGATGGGCCGGGTGCGTTGGTCCGTTCGCGGACGGAGCGCCCGTCTCCCTCGCGACTCCGGACGCTTCGCGCCCGGTTGTGTGGTTGCGGCACCGGTGCTCATGGGCGGGGTTGGTCTGGTCCTTGTAGGGGGCGGTGAGGTGGGCGCGCTGGGCGTGACCACGAACGGCTCCGCACGCGCCCCCGGCTGGAAACAGCCGGGGGCGCGTCGCTTTGCGGCGTGTGTTCTGGCCCGCGGATGGCTACGCCGTAGCACCTCTGGGCAGGGCGTGGACCCCGCGGCGCGGTGAGCCGGCCGTGGCACGCGACGCGCCGAGTGGAATCGGGGGTCTGGTCAGATGGCGGATTGAACCTTACCTTGCCTCCATAGCCGATTTCACAAGCGCACAAGCGCCGTCCGGTCGGAGGTTCTCATGCGGGTTTCGGATGGAATGAGCGCTTTGGTGCTAATGATCGGTCCAGGGCACACCCTCCGGCAGGCGTCGCGGCTGATGGCCGGGCGCGGGGTCGGCGCGGCGGTCGTGCTCGACACCGACGGTGCGGGCTACGGCATCCTCACCGAGCGGGACATCCTGCTGGCGCTGGCCGCGGGCAAGGACCCGGACGTGGAAGTCTCCGCCGACCATCTCACCCGTGACCTTGTGTTCGCGGACCCGGACTGGTCGCTCGATACCGCCGCCGACGCCATGCTCCGGGGCGGTTTTCGCCACCTCGTTGTGACTGAGGGTGGTTCGGTGGCTGGGGTTCTGTCGATGCGTGACGTTGTGCGCTGCTGGAACCAGCAGCGCGTAACCACCTAGCGATGGCAGGCGTCGCCCCTGTTTGGCGCGAGGTTGGCGCATTTACGGCGCCGCACCCGTCAGAAACCCGATTCGGGCGTGTTCTGCGTGATGTGGGCAGCAAGAGACCGGTGAAAGCCGCTAACGTCTCGCCCATGCTCGACGACGACGAGGCGGTCGCGCTGCTCCGTGCGACCACGCTGCTCAAGGAACTTGACGAGGAGGACCTGCGGCGGCTTGCTGCCCGCGCGGTGACGCGCCGGTACCGGCGGGGCCAGGTTGTCTTCACTGAGGGGGAGCCCGCGGACACCCTGCTGGTGGTGGCCCAGGGCCGGTTGAAGGTGCTCACGAAGGCCGACGACGGCCGTGACCACGTGCTGAACATCCACGGCCCGCGAGAGACCATTGGCGAACTGAACATCGTTGAGCCGGGCACCCGGTCGGCGAGTGTCGAGGCCCTCGAGCCCAGCACCGCGCTGGTGCTCGACCGGACCGCCGTCTGGGAGCTCGTCAAGGAGCGCCCGGCGGTGGCCGAGCAGCTCATCCGCGCACTGGTCGCGCATGTGCGCCGGCTCACCGGGGCCAACGCGGATCTGGTGTTCCTGGATCTTCCACGCCGGGTCGCCAAACTGCTGCTGATGCGGACGCGCGAGGCCGGCCGGCCGGTCATCGAGCTGGGGCTCACCCAGACCGAGATCGCTTCGCTGCTCGGCGGTTCTCGCCAGTCGGTCAACCAGGCCCTGCGCGAGTTCGAGCGGCGTACGTGGATCCTCTCCGAGGGCCAGACGATCACAATTCTCCAGCTGGACCGCCTCCGTCGCTTCGCTGGCGACTAGGCCGTGTCTGACGGCCTCCGGCCACGCGAGGCTCCGCCATCATCGCCGCAGGGGTCCCCGGAAGATCGGCGCCAGCCGATCTTCCGGGGGAGCGGCTTTGGCCTAGGCCGTCCAGGCGCACGTTCTGCTGTCCCCGCGCGGTGCTGGAGGTGACGCGCGGGGCTCAGCCGCGCCCTGGGCAGGGCCTGGCTCGCCGCATTCCGTGCGGGCGAGTGGCCAGAGGCCGTCTGGCGTTCGGGTGATTTCCGGCCTCACAGACCGGCGCTGAGCTGGGCAGGTTAACGGGGGCGACCTGGGACACAGTGGCGGCGTGTCGCGGGTGTTACGTCGTAAGGTGGACACCCGGCGGTGAACCCGTCTTCGTCGCGCGCTCCGGTCACCCGACCCTAGTGGGCCGGACGCGTGACGAGCCCTGGGAGACGGCCATCGCCAGGACCGGCCGCGATGGAGAGCCGACCGGTCCCGTCGACATCCGACGGGCGAGGGCACGTATCCGCGTTCGCCTCGCCGACGGATGGCTGTCCCAGGGATTACTGCGGGCCCCGGCCGGCGTGATGTTCTTCGCCCTTCGACGGTCCTACGCTTGGGAATCAGGCCGAAGGACGCGCGAGCAGGCTCGCCAGGCGCCCGCCCCGGAGGCATACAGGCGATACGGCCAGAGCACGCGCGACCATGCGGTTGGGTTGCGTACCCCGAGGCCTGTGGGCGAGACACCGTGAGAGGCGCAGCGTGCGGCCATATGACCCCGAGTCCCTGCACATCTACGACACGACTCTGCGGGACGGCACGCAGCAGGAGGGGCTTTCGCTCTCCGTCGCCGACAAGCTGGCGGTAGCCCGCCACCTCGACGACCTCGGTGTCGGCTTCATCGAGGGCGGCTGGCCCGGCTCCAACCCGAAGGACGCCGAGTTCTTCCGCCGAGCCCAGACCGAGCTCACCCTGCGTAACGCCAAGCTCGCCGCTTTCGGCTCCACCCGGCGCGCCAGCAAGACCGCCGCCGACGACCCGCAGGTGGCCGCGCTGCGCGACGCCGGCACCCCGGTCGTCTGCCTGGTCGCCAAGTCCGACCGCCGGCACGTAGAGCGCGCGCTGCGTACCACGCCCGCCGAGAACCTGGCGATGATCCGCGACACGGTCGTTCATCTGCGCGCCGAGGGCAAGCGGGTCTTCGTCGACGCCGAGCACTTCTTCGACGGCTACCACGCCGACGGCGCCTACGCGCTGGAAGTGGTTCGTACCGCCGCCGAGGCCGGCGCGGACGTCGTCGTCCTCTGCGACACCAACGGCGGCATGCTGCCGACCCAGATCGGCGAGACTGTGCGCGCCGTGATCAACGGCACGGGGGCGCGCCTGGGCATTCACTGCCACGACGACTCCGGCTGCGCCGTCGCGAACAGCCTGGTAGCCGTGCAGGCGGGCGTCACCCACGTCCAAGGCGCGGCGAACGGCTACGGCGAGCGCTGCGGCAACGCGAACCTGTTCACCGTCGTCGCCGGCCTGGAGACGAAGCTTTCGACGCCGGTGCTGCCGACCGGCCAGCTGCGCGAGCTGGTCCGCGTCTCGCACGCCATCGACGAGATCACCAACTCGACGCCCGACACCCACCGGCCCTACGTCGGCGCGAGCGCCTTCGCCCACAAGGGCGGCCTGCACGCCAGCGCTGTCAAGATCGACCCGGACATGTACCAGCACATCGACCCGGCCCTCGTCGGCAACGACATGCGAATGCTGGTCTCCGAGCTCGCGGGTAGGGCCACCATCGAGCTCAAGGGCCGCGAGCTGGGCCTGGACCTTTCCGACGAGAAGGAGGCCCTCGGCCGGATCGTCGAGCTGGTCAAGGAGCGCGAGGCGAACGGCTTCTCCTACGAGGCCGCCGAGGCGAGCTTCGAGCTGCTGCTGCGCGACGAGGTGTACGGAGCCGAGCGCTACTTCACGCTGGACAGCTGGCGGGTCATCGTCGAGCAACGCCCGGACGGCGAGATCGTGAGCGAGGCGACCGTGAAGCTCACCACCGGCGGCGAGCGGCACGTCTCCACGGCCGAGGGGAACGGGCCGGTCAACGCGCTCGACAAGGCGCTGCGCGAGGCACTCGCGAAGGCATACCCGGGCCTCAAGGACGTCGACCTGACCGACTTCAAGGTGCGCATCCTCGACGGGCGGGAGGGTTCCGGCGCCGTGACCCGGGTGCTGGTCGAGACCAGCGACGGCCAGTCACGCTGGAACACCATTGGCGTCGACGAGAACATCATCGCGGCCTCCTGGCAGGCCCTGCAGGACGCCGTCACCCACGGCCTGCGTCGCCAGGGCGAACTCCCCGACCCCACCGCCGTCTGACCGTCTGACCGTCTGACGGCCCTGGACGGGCGTCAGACGTGACCCGCGCGATCGGGGGGTCGGGGGGTCGGGGGTCCACGTTCGCTTCGGGGCGTGGCCTTGTTGGGTCTGGGCGGTGGATGCCGACTGGCGGGCCTGGACGGCGGCCAGCCGGCCAGCCGTGAGTGCCCTTTGTCGGGCCCGGTGTTCCCTTGGGGACGGCGCTCATGTGAGGTCGGACCGGTGGAGGCGGTGGCGCCGCGGCCTGGACGGCCGCTGTCACCGACACCCTGAAGATCGGTTCGAAGTTGTGGCCGTCCGGGGTTACGGTCCGTCCGTTCGTGGTTACGGGTGGGACGCGGCGCGGAGGTCGTGATGTTTCTGCAGGTGATCCAGGGAAGGGTGCCGGACCGCGCAGCGATGCGGGCCCAGCACGAGCGGTGGCTTGCCGACATCGGATCGGGCACGCCTGGCTGGCTGGGCTCGACGGCCGGCATCACCGAGGACGACCGGTTTATCTGTCTCAGCCGGTTCGCCTCGGTTGAGGCACTGGCAAAGCTCTCGGCCCGCTCCGACCACCGGGAATGGTGGGCCAGGACGGAGCGGCTCTTCCTGGGCCCGGTGGTCACCACCGAGTTCGCCGACGCCGTGCTGATGATCGAGGGTGGCTCCGACGACGCGGGCTTCGTGCAGGTCATCCAGGGCCGCACCACCGACCCGTGGCGGCTGCGGTCCCTGGAGAAGGAACTGCTCCGCTACCTTCCGGAGGGCCGGCAGGACATCATCGGCGGTCTGGCCGCGGTTGGCCCGGACGGCCGGTTCGTCCGGGTGTTCTACTTCAGCTCCGAGGAGCTGGCGCGCGCCGGCGAGCATGGCGAACAGCTCCCGGAGATCGAGGAGGTCCTCTTCGACATGCGTGAGCTCACCGGTGAGCCGACGTACCACGACCTGCGCCACCCGTGGCTCGTTTCGCCGCCCTTGGCTCGGGCCGGGCGGTCGGCGGCCGAGGCGACCACCGAGCCCCGGGACACCCGCCGCGCGGCCGGGCACCGCCGCTAGACCTTTCCGGGGGCCTTTCCCGGGATCTTGTGAGGGTGACCGTCGGAGGCAACAGCGTCCCTGACGCGACGGCGGGCCGGGTTCGCGCGCACACCGTGCCCGCTTGCCCCGGCCCGCCGGTACCGTCCTGCCTCGGAACCGTCCTGCCTCGGAACCGTCCTGCCTCGGACTGTGGTCAGTCCTCGGGGATCTCCTCCCACCACTGGCACCACCACGGGCCGCCGACCAGGATCCGCAGCTTCGGGTGCCAGCAGTACGAGATGTCCTTGTCGGTGTCCAGGTAGTACAGGCAGTTGTCGCACCGCTCGTCGCGGTTCGGCTTGCCGCGCAGGATCGCGTCCTCCGCCAGGTGACCGAGCTTGACGCTCAGCTCCTCGTCGATCGGCTTGGGCTCCGGTGCGCCAACCTCGTAGACGGCCTCGGTCATGCCGCTCCTTCTGTCCGTTTCCGTTCGTTCGTCAGTGGACCCCCACCGGCGGTCCGCTGACCTAAGTCGTGTGACCGGGTCTTCATACCCCGGCTACGGCACACCGCCGGATCTGCTCCGAATTCTCTGCCATGCTCGCGCCGGCCTGACAGCCACCCGGCCGAGGTCCAGCTCACAGTGCCGAGCGTGGGCAGGCTGCCCCGTCTCGTCGCGCCGGTCACCCACGGTGGCGGACCGGCCCGGTACCCGCGCCGAGGCTCTGAGGGGTTGAGAGCGAGTGACGGTGATCAGCGGGCGGTGACGGGGTTGGTGAGGGTGCCGACGCCGCCGACGGTGACGGCGACCGTCTGGCCGGGGCGCATCGGGCCGACGCCGGCGGGTGTGCCGGTGAGGAGGACGTCGCCAGGCAGCAGCGTCATCGCGGCCGACATGTAGGCGATCAGCTGCGGGATCGTGTGGATGAGGGCCGCGGTGGTGGAGTTCTGGCGGACCTCGCCGTCGAGGGTGGTGCGGAGGCCGACGTTCGAAGGGTCGAGGTCGGTCTCGATCCACGGGCCGAGCGGGCAGAAGCTGTCGTGGCCCTTGGCTCTGGTCCACTGGCCGTCGGCACTTTGCTGCTCGCGCATCGTGACGTCGTTCGCGCATGTGAATCCGAGCACGACCGACATCGCCCGCTCCTGCGGTACATCGCGGCACAGCCGGCTGATGACGATCGCCAGTTCGCCCTCGTAGTCCATCCGGCTGGTCGGGTCGGGATGGATGATCGGGTCACCGGGGCCGACGACGCTGGTCGACGGTTTGAGGAAGAGGATCGGGCGTTCGGGCGGGGCGTCGCCACCCATCTCCTTCACGTGGTCGGCGTAGTTCTTGCCGACCGCGAGGACCTTGCTCGGCAGCACGGGCGCCAGCAGCCGCACCTCGCCAAGCGGCCGGCGGGCCCCGGTGAACGTGAAAGGCCCGAACGGGTGGGGGGTCAGGGCGGCAATGGTCGCCTCGCCGCGCTCGACCGAGCCCTCCACCACGCCGAAGGCTGGCTCCGAGCCGTCTGTAAACCTAGCGATACGCACGCAGCGACCGTATCGAGCCCATCCACCCAGTCCCCGCAGCCCACCCCTAGGCCGTGCCGGAGCGGCTCTCTCCGGGCCGGTTCGATGCCGGTTCGATCTCCCGACCTGGGAGCGAACCACCCTCGCGGGATGCGGTACAGTAGGCAACGCCCACGCGGGCATCCCATGGGGTATGGGGTAATTGGCAGCCCAACGGATTCTGGTTCCGTTAGTCTAGGTTCGAGTCCTGGTACCCCAGCAAGGCCCTGTTCGCCGATCGTTGATCGGCTCCCCGGGGCCTCGATGTCTGCCCAGGGGGGCGGCTCCCTGGAACCCCCGTGTCAGGGGGCTTCGCCCCCCGACACCCCCCACTGGGGCGGGCGGATGTCGTGTATGGTGTGGGACGTCGCGGGGTGGAGACATACTGCGGCGAGCGCGTGGTAGATGCTTTTAAAAGTCTGGCCCCGTCGTCTAGTGGCCTAGGACGCCGCCCTCTCAAGGCGGTAGCGCCGGTTCGAATCCGGTCGGGGCTACGAGCTGGCCGATGCTGCTCGATGACCTTTGGTCATCTTCCCGTCGGCCGCGATTTTGCTCCGGGGGCCACCCCCGGACCCCCAGTGTCTGGCTTCGCCAGGCTCGGGGGCTGCTTGAGTTGATGACCTTTCGGTCATCTTCCCGTTGGCTGCCATGTTGTTCCGGCGGTCATCCCCGGACGCCCGGTGTCTGGCTTCGACAGGCTCGGGGGTTGCTTGAAGAAGCTTGAAAGCCCGTCAGATCATCCAAGCGATCTGACGGGCTTCTTGCTGTTCGCGATGCCTCCGCGGCCTGCCTGAGCTGGAAAGCCCAGGCAGGCGCGAGTGGCTATGGCGGCTACTTCTCTCCCGGTCCGGTTAGCGGACGACGGTGAGACGGGGGAGGAGGGCGGCGGGGTGCCGGGCCATCGTGCAGGCGCGGCAGCGGCAGGAGGCGGGGCCACCGTGGCCGTGGACGATCTCGATGACCTCGGCCTCGTCGACGTCGTCGACCCGAGGCGAGGCGGCGGCGGTCACGAGGCGCAGGTGGGGACGCGCGGCCGGCTGCTCCGGGAGGACGGGCGCGAGCGCGGGCATCGGGACAGCCTCCGTGGTGCTCGGGCACGGGGCGACGGCGGCGGCTCGCCGGGACGACAGGCAGGCCGGGGCAGACGCGACGGTCAGGGCGACTGGGGGCACGGTGTCCTCCTCGTGGGCAACAACCTGGGACCTGCGACGGTGCTGTCTCGCCGACAGTGACGGGCTTGTGACCCGTACACCGTTGTCCGCGAAACCAGTGGAAGCGAAGGCTTCCCTTGGGGCGCCGACGCGGACCACACTGTCGGTGGCCGCCTTGCGGCGCCATGCTCCGTCTAGCCTGTTCCGGGCTGGTCCTGAGTGCCTAGTCAAAAGTGGACACTGTCGCCATCACACACCACCCTTGACAACCATGGCGGCTACCGGTCGTCTCGGTAGAAACTTGCGCGGATGTCCGCCGCCGGTCCCCCCTTCGGAGAGCGGGCGCGGCGTCGGCATGAGCGGGCGCGCGCCGCGCGGACCAAACACGTCGGTGTCCGGTCTGAGCGTCCCGCCGCCGAGCGTCACCGGCAGGCCGAGAAGCCCAGCCAGACGGATGCGCACAGCAGGGCCGGCCGCGCCGGCGGGTGGGTCGCGAGCCTGGTGCCCCACGGCCACCGGCTGCCGTTCGAGGACTGGACCGCTCGTCACCGGTTGCTGAAGTGGATCCTCGCGCTGCACCTGCCGGCGATCGTCGGCTACGCGCTCCTGCGCGACTTCAGCCTCACGCACGGCCTGGCGGCCGCGAGCCCGTCGCTGCTGCTGTTCGGCGCGGCCGCGCTGCCGGGCGCGCGACGGGTCCGGGCGCTGGCCGCGAGCCTCGGGCTGCTGTGCTGCTCGGTGGTGCTCGTCCACCTCTCGGACGGGCTCGGCCCGATGTACTTCCACTTCTTCGTCGTCGTCGCGCTGATCGCGCTGTACGAGGACTGGTCCGTGTACGTGCTGGCGATCGGGTTCGTCTTCATCTCGAACCTGGTGCTGCGCTACCTGGTCAGCCCGGGCGCGCTCACCGACAACGCCCGGCACAGCGCACTGATGCTGGCCGCGATGCACGCCGGCTTCATCGTCGCGCTCGCCTGCGCCCAGGTCGTCTTCTGGCACTACAACCAAAAGGAGCGCCGCCGGACGGAGCGCTACCGCCACCAGCTCTACGAGGGCCAGCAGAGCCTGATGGCGCGGCTGGAGGAGACCGAGAAGATCCGCACCGACCTGGTCGCCACGGTGTCCCACGAGTTCCGCACGCCGCTGGCCGGCATCCGCGGCAACCTGCTGACGATCCGCCGCCGCCGCCACCGCATGTCCGACGAGCAGTTGGACGTCATGCTCGACTCGGCGCTGAACTCCTCCGAGCGGCTGTCCCGGTTGCTGGAGAACATGCTGACCGCGGCGACCGCGACCGGCATCGACGACAACACCGTCTCCGACCTGCCCGAGGTGGTCCACGAGGCGCTCGGCAGCCTGCGCCACGCCTCCATGGCGGGCGCCGTGGCGGTCGACCTGCCCGAGCACCTGCCGGTGCGGATGTCCCGCCAGGCGCTGCACCAGGTGGTCGCGAACCTGGTCGACAACGCGCTCGTGCACTCCTGGCCGGGGACCCCCGTCCGTCTCATCGCGGGCCGGGTCGGTGACGAGGTCGTGCTGCGGGTCCGCAACCAGGGGCCCGACCTCGACAAGGAGACGATCGACCGGCTGTTCGAGCCGTTCACTCAGCGGGACGGCTCGGCGACGAGGTCGATCGACGGCGCTGGCATGGGCCTGTACGTGGTGCGCCGGCTGGTCGAGGTGCATGGCGGCCGGCTGCGGATGACGGCGGACGGCGGCGAGATCAACGTCGAGGTCGACATGTGGGCCGCCGAGCTGTCGCTGCCCACCAACGACCCGACCCACCTTCCGAACATGCCCGACCTGCCGGGGCTGCGTCCCGAGCGCCTGGCCCAGGACTACCCCCACGACGAGCCCGCGCTGGCCCCCACGCCGCCGCTGGCGGGCCAGCGCCCGCCGCGCTGGGACTGGCCCTCCCACGGGCCCATCCCTGCCGACGCCCCCGCCCCTGGCCGCATCGCCCTGGACGGTGGCGGTGGTCCTGGCCACTCCGCCCCGCTGGGGCGCCGCGTCGCGTCGTCCTGGCGGACACCCGACGACTTCCCCCTGGACCGCTCAGGCTGACACGCCAGCGGCCTGTGGCTGGGGTCCGACAATCACTGTCCTGGCCGCGCCACCACCCGCTGGAGCGTCGGGTCGTTCGGGCCGGCGTGGTTTCGTCCGGGTGCCGGCGTCCCTACCGCCAGCGCCAACGCGGCGTGTCGTCCACACCCGCGAGCGACCTGCCGCCGGGCAGCCGGGTCGGGTCACTGACGTGCCGCACTGGTCGGGATAACAGTCCGGCCCACCCCGGAGACGCGGGGCGGGCCGGACTGTTCAGTTCAGATGGCCAGGGTCAGCCGCTTGACGGGGACGAGGGCGGCGGCGGCGACGCCTTGCAGTCGTAGGCGATGTTCACCCAGCTTGATCGGAGCTGCCGTGAGCCGTTCGCCGGGCTCTGGCCGGTGACGCTGGAGGTGCCATAGTCGCAGGTCCCCCATGGGTAGCCCACGGCGAAGCCTCTACTCTCCAGCGCGGACTTGGCGTCGGCAACCGACATCCCGACGACGTTGGGCACCGTGACGCAGTCGCCGGCGACAACCGCGGAGACCGTGGTGGACCTGTCCGCCCGGGAGCCCGCGGCCGGTGCCTGCGACTGGATCTCCCCGATCGGCGTGTCCGAATCGAAGCACTTCTGCTGCGTCTGCAGTTGGTTGGTGAAACCGGCGTCGGCGACCGCGGCTTGAGCGTCACTCACGTTCTGGCCGATCAGGTTGGGGACGGTCGCGGTCGACGGTGTCGTCGGGGCGGCGCTGGTCGTCGGCGCGCCGGCGGCGGTCGAGTTCGACGGAGAACCGGGCTTCGTCGACGCGCCGGAGGCCGAGGACTTGGGGGTGACCATGACTGTCGTGCCGTTTACAACCGTGGCATACGGCGCCGTGGCCGCCGGGTCGATGATGTTGCCGGAGGTGTCGACGAACGGGGTCGACCTGACGCCCGGCGCGCCGACGGAGGACTCGCTGCCGGTGTCGGTGGCCCCGGACTGGCCGCCGGTCGACGCGGCCAGCGCCCAGCCGCCGGCGCCCGCGATGAGGGCGACGACGAGCGCCGCTCCGGCGGCGATCTTGAGTCGCTGCTGGCGGTTGTTCTGGCTGGGGGGCCGTCCGCCGCCACCTCCGGGCGCGGGCTGGCGCGAGGCGGGAATGGCCGAGATCACCGTGTTGCGGTCGGACTGGGTCGCCCCGGCGCGGCCGGGTACCCGGACCGGCTGGCCGCCGGTCGGCGGCTCGTCATCGTCGTCCCAGCCGCGCCGCGGGCCGCCCGGGCCGGCGCCGGGGACGGGCGGGAGTATGCCCGTCGGCGCGTCGTGGTCGTCGTCCCAGGCGCCGCCGCCGCGCGGCCCGCCGGGGCGGGGCCCCGGCACGGGCGGCATCAGGCCGGTGGCCGCGTCCGGGTTCCAGTCGTCATCGGGGTAGCCCCGGCCGGGTCCGTATGGCGGACCTCCCTGGCCGGCCTCGGCGTGGGCGACCTTCGTCATGCCGAGCGCCGCACCCGCACCCGCACCGGCGGCCGCAGCGGCGGCGGTGCGCCGGCCGCCGGCGCCGGCCATGGCGTCGCCGGCCTCGTTCCGGCGGTCCGGGACGCCGCGCTCCCAGGTGTCCTCGCGACGGTCCCAGTCCCGGTCGTCGTTTCGCCGCCGGTCGTCGTCCAGGTCCAGGTCCAGGTCGCGGTCCCGGTCGCGGCGCAGCGCGGACTCCAGCGCGCGCGCCGCCTCGGCGGCCGTCGGCGGGCGGTGCGCCGGCGACTTGGCCAGCATCGCCGCCAGAACGTCCCACACCGGCCGCGGCACGCCCTTGATGGGCAGCGGCTCCTGCTCGCGATGCGCGGCGAGCATGTCGGCCGGGTTCGCCTCGTCGAATGGCGGCATGCCGGCGAGCAGCTCGTAGAGCACGATGCCGGCGGAGTAGATGTCGACGGCGGGGGTGGGCGGCGTGCTGGTGCCGAGCTCCGGGGCCATGTAGAGCGGTGTGCCGATCGGGCCGGTGGCCGGGGTGCGGCCGCGGGACAGGGTGTCCACCATCCGGGCGATACCGAAGTCGGTGAGCCGGACCGCCGGGCCGTTGCCGCGGCTCTCCAGCAGCACGTTCTCCGGCTTGACGTCGCGGTGCACCACGCCCGCGCCGTGCACGTTGTCGAGTGCCCACAGCACGTCGATGACGATCCGTACGGCCTCGTCGACCGGCAGCGGCGCCTCGTGGCGCAGGTACTCGCGCAGGTCGGTGCCCTCGACGAGCTCCATGACGATCGCCAGCGCGTCCCGCTCGTTGACCAGATCGAGAACGCGTACCAGATCGGGGCTGTCAATGTCGTAGAGGATCTGCCACTCTCGCAGAAACCGGTCGACCACTACCGGGTCGTCGGCGAACTCGGGGCGCAGCATCTTCACGGCGACGGCGGCACCGTCGTCGCGGCGGCTGGCCCGCCACACCTCGCCGGTGGTGCCCTGCCCGAGCAGCTCGTGCAGGACGTACCGCGAGCCGAGTGTGCGCACTGCCAGACTCCCCCTCTACGCGCCGCCCAGCGGGAGGCGGGTGACGGCCACGACGGCGAGGCCGCGGCGGGGCGCGCGGCATGCCCGGTCACGATCTCGCCCGAGCCGCCCGTCCGACCCCCCGAACGACGGCTCGTGTCGGTCCTGGGCGGGTGGCCGGCTGGTCCGGACCGACGCCACAGGGCCGGGTCCGGAGCAGCGGCCGGGGCCAGTGGTCGCCGGCGTGCCACGGCCTGAAATGCCACGACCGTGCGACCACCGACCCTGACGTACCGGCATTGAGACTACCGATATCACCCAGGACGACACGGAAAAGGCTACGCTGTCGCATCCGCGGGTAGTCCGCTGGGGGTAGTCACATGTGACACCCGTGTGTAGCCGGCGATGAGGGACAACCGGTCCGCGGCGGCCGCGACGGTGGCGCCGAACAGCTCGCCCGGAGCACGGGTGAGCCGGCCGTCGGGCCCGGACATGGACAGCGCGGCGATCACGGCGCCGGAGGCACCGCGGACCGGCGCCGACACCGAGGCGAGCCCCGCCTCGCGCTCGCCGGCGCTCTGCGCCCAGCCGCGGGCGCGCACCTCGGCCAGCACCGCCTCGTCGAACACCGAGCCGGCCGGGACACCTCCGGTTCGCGGTCCCTGGCCGGGCGCCTCGCCACCGCCCGCATCGTCGCCGGAGACGAAGGCGAGCAGCACTTGGGCGCCGGACCCGGCCGTCATCGGCAGGATGGCGCCGACCGGGACCGTGTCCCGCAGCCCGCTGCCGCTCTCGGCGGCCGCGACGCACACCCGCTCGGCGCCACGGCGCACGTAGAGCTGGGTGCTTTCCCCGGTGGCGTCCCGCAGCTCCGCGAGCACCGTCGGGGCGGCCTGCAGTACCTGCCAGGGCAGCGGCCACAGCGCGGCGGTCGCCGACCCCGCGGCCAGGCGCGGCCCGGCGACGAACCGCCCGTCCGCGTCCCGCCCGACCAGCCGATGCGTCTGCAGCGCCATCGCGAGCCGGTGCGCGGTGGCGCGGCTGAGCCCGGTGCGCGCCACCAGCTCGCCGAGCGACATGGGGCCCGCCTCGACGGCCGAGAGCACCAGCGCCGCCTTGTCCAGCACGCCGACCCCGCTGGTCACCTCCTGGGTGCCGATGCCGTCGGCGCCGGTGAGGCTGTCCGCGCCGAGCCCAGGGGTGCCGACGGCCAGGCCCGGAGAGGGGATACGCTGTTCCATACGTTGATACTGCCATCCCAATCGCTGAGACGGCGACCCTCGAACGGCCACTTTCGAACAGTGACTTTCGAACGGTGACTTTCGAACGGAAGCGCCGAGGGTGCCGTCTCAGGGCGAGACGGCTGGGCTGGCCGGCGGCGGGACACAGCACTGCGACGACACAGCACTGCGACATTGTCAGAGAAGGAGTGGGCCAATGGGGCGCACACTCGCGGAGAAGGTCTGGGACGCGCACGTCGTGCGACGTGCCGACGGTGAGCCCGATCTGCTGTACATCGACCTGCATCTTGTGCATGAGGTCACCTCGCCGCAGGCGTTCGAGGCGCTGCGGCTCGCCGGCCGGCCCGTCCGCCGGCCGGACCTGACCATCGCGACCGAGGACCACAACGTCCCGACCACCGACACGCTGCTGCCGATCGCGGACCCGGTCTCCCGCGCCCAGGTCGAGGCGCTGCGCAAGAACGCCGCCGACTTCGGCGTCCGGCTGCACCCGATGAACGACCCCGGCCAGGGCATCGTGCACGTCGTCGGCCCCCAGCTGGGCCTGACCCAGCCGGGCATGACGGTCGTCTGCGGCGACAGCCACACCGCCACCCACGGCGCGTTCGGGGCGCTCGCGTTCGGCATCGGCACGAGCCAGGTGGAGCACGTGCTGGCCACCCAGACGCTGCCGCAGGGCCGTCCGAAGACCATGGCGATCACGGTCGACGGCGCGCTGCCCGAGGGCGTCACCGCCAAGGACCTGATCCTGGCGATCATCGCCGAGATCGGCACCGGCGGCGGGCAGGGCTACGTCCTGGAGTACCGGGGCGAGGCGGTCCGGTCGCTGTCGATGGAAGGCCGGATGACGGTCTGCAACATGTCGATCGAGGCGGGCGCCCGCGCGGGCATGATCGCTCCCGACGAGACGACGTTCGAGTTCCTGAAGGGCCGCCCCCACGCGCCGAAGGGCTCCGCGGCGGAGCACGGCCGAGACACAGACTGGGACGCGGCGGTCGCCTACTGGAAGACGCTGGCGACCGACGAGGACGCGGTGTTCGACCGGGAGGTGGTCATCGACGCGAGCACGCTCACGCCGTTCGTCACCTGGGGAACCAACCCCGGCCAGGGCGTCCCGCTGGATGCCTCCGTGCCGGACCCGGCCTCGTTCGCCGACCCTGGCGCCCGGGCGGCCGCTGAGCGCGCGCTGGCCTACATGGGCCTCACCGCCGGCACCCCGCTGCGCGAGATCGCCGTCGACACGGTGTTCATCGGCTCATGCACGAATGGTCGGCTTTCCGACCTGCGGGCCGCCGCCGACATCCTGCGCGGCCGCAAGGTCGCCGCCGGCCTGCGAGTGCTTGTCGTCCCCGGCTCGATGCAGGTCAAGGCGGACGCCGAGGCCGAGGGCCTGGACGAGGTGTTCCGCGCCTCCGGAGCCGAGTGGCGCAGCGCGGGCTGCTCCATGTGCCTCGGGATGAACCCGGACACGCTTAAGCCGGGGGAGCGCAGCGCGTCGACCTCGAACCGCAACTTCGAGGGCCGGCAGGGCCAGGGCGGCCGGACCCACCTGGTCTCGCCCGAGGTCGCCGCCGCGACCGCCGTCACCGGCCGGTTCGCCGCTCCCGCCGACCTGTGACATTGGTTCGCTGTGTCTCTGGTTCGCTCCGTCCGGGCACCGCGCTCCGGCCCCTCACTCGCTTCGCTCCCGAGGGACCTCCGCGCGACGGGGTTCCTGCCGGATTGGCGGAGCTTGCGGAGCCAATCTGGGAGGTCCGCCTCCTCCGCTCACGGGCGCTCCGGCGACCTCGCTGCGGCCCAACCCACGTCGCTTCGCTCGTGGGCTGGGCCTCCGCGAGGTGCGCCTCCGCGCCGCGGGGTCACCCACCACTGCACGTCACCAGGCCACAGCGGGTCCTGTCCGGGAGCCCTTCGCCTCGCGCGTGGGCCGGGCCTCCGCGAGGCGCGCCTCCGGGCCAGCTCGCTTACGTGCCGCTGAACGTCACGACCTGAACAACTTCTCAGACCTCGTCAGGAAGGGAGAGCGCCCGATGGAGGCGTTCACCACGCACACCGGCCGGGCGGTGCCGCTGCGGCGCAGCGACGTCGACACCGATCAGATCATCCCCAGCGACTGGCTCAAGCGCATCGAGCGGACCGGTTTCGGCGCGGGCCTGTTCTCCGAGTGGCGGACCGACCCGTCGTTCGTGCTCAACAACCAGGCCTACGCCGGCGCCACGATCCTCCTGGCCGGGCCGAACTTCGGCTCCGGCTCCTCCCGTGAGCACGCCGTCTGGGCGCTGCAGGACCATGGCTTCCGCGCCGTGATCGCGCCGAAGTTCGCCGACATCTTCCGTGGCAACTCGCTGGGCAACGGCCTGCTGACGGTCGTCCTGCCGGCCGAGACCGTCGACGCGCTGCTCCTGGCCGTCGAGGATGACCCGGCGACGGAGATCACCGTCGACCTCGGGGCCCGCGAGGTCCGCGGCGCGGGCATCGTCGCGCCGTTCGAGCTGGACGATTTCACCCGTTGGCGCCTCATGGAGGGCCTTGACGACGTCGGCCTTACCCTCCGCCACGCCGATGCCATCACAGCCTTCGAGCAGACCCGCCCGTCCTGGCTTCCCACCACGGCGTCGGCCTGATCCTCCGCGTCGAGTGGCGCGAGGGTCCCCGTCGGATCGGCGGGGAAGCGGAGGCCTGGTCCCCGCCGCCCGGCGGGCGGTGGGGACCAGGCCGTCTCGGGAAGGGCTCCCGGTAAGGCGGGGTTTCTGGCCCGGCGGTGCCGTTCTGGCCGAGCGCGCCGAAGGAACTGGCGATCCGGGTGTCGGGCCGCGGACAGGGTGGGCAGTGACGCTGACCCCGCCGCCAATGCCTCGCGCTGCGCGCTCAGGGATGAACGGGGCCGCGTCGGTCGCGGCGGCGGGCGACCAAACGGTAACAGAACGTCTGAAACGGCTCGAAAATCGGCGGGTTGATTGTGCTGATCGTGTTCGACTGTGCGCCGCAACAGAAGAGAGTGATCCGGTCGCCGATTGTCTCGAACCCGCTGACGTGCGGGTTTGTGTGACGCGACACGCTTCTGGGAATTGCCCTCGACAGTAGAGATGCCTACGGTGCAGCGCAGTGTGATGCCCGATCTGCTCCCCACCCCGCACCCGCGGGGGGTGTCCGGAGGTTGTTGTGAACAAGTCCCAGTTGGTTGACCGCATTGCTCAGCAGATCGAAGGCGGCCGGTCGAACGCGACCAAGGCCGTCGACGCGGTGTTCCACGCGATCCAGGAGGCCGTCTCCGCCGGCGAGAAGGTGACGATCACCGGCTTCGGGGTCTTCGAGCGGGTGGAGCGTGCCGAGCGGACCGGACGCAACCCCGCGACCGGCGAACCGGTTCACGTCCCCGCGTCGGTGGTGCCGAAGTTCCGCCCGGGCTCGGACTTCAAGTCCAGCGTCTCGTCCAACGACTAGGCCGCGTCTGACGGCCTCCGGCCACGCGAGGCTTCGCCATCATCGCCGCAGGGGTCCCCGGAAGACCGGCGCCAGCCGGTCTTCCGGGGGGAGCGACTTCGGCTAGCTCCAAGCCCGAGCGGGTCGCGTCGGCCCGCCGTGTTTCACCTCCGGAAAGGCGGCGAAAACGGCGGGCCGCGCCGCGCCGAGGGGTCTCCGTCCCGGCTCAGGCGCGGCGCAGTGCCCAGGCGGCGAGATCGGCCTGGTAGTCCGAGAGACGGTTCTCCTGGGGCCCGGTGACGCGGCGCTCCCAGCGGCCGTCCTGCGCGAGGTCCCAGACGGACACGTCGGGCGAGAACGCGTAGTCGAGCATCCGGCGCAGGGCCCTCCGGTTGTCGGCCTGTGTCACCCGGACCAACGCCTCGACCCGGCGGTCCAGGTTGCGGTGCATCATGTCCGCGCTGCCGATCCAGACCTCGTCCAGCGAGGTGAAGTCGAGGACCCGGCTGTGCTCGAGGTAGCGGCCGAGGACCGAGCGCACCAGCACGGTCTCTGACAGGCCGGGCACTCCGGGACGCAGCGCGCAGATGCCGCGCACCAGGCAACGTACCGGCACGCCATCCCGGGATGCCCGGTAGAGAGCGTCAATGATCTGTTCGTCGACGAGGCTGTTCACCTTGATCCGGACCCCGGAGGGCTCGCCGGCCCTGGCCGCGGCCGCCTCCCGCTCGATCCGTTCGATGATGCCGTCGCGCATGCGCTCGGGGGCGACCAGCAGCGACCGGTACACCGTCTGGCGGCTGTAGCCGGTGAGCACGTTGAACAGGTCGGTCAGGTCCGCGCCGACCTCTTCGTCCGCCGTCAGCAGGCCCAGGTCCTCGTAGAGCCTGGCCGTCTTCGGGTTGTAGTTGCCGGTGCCGACGTGGCAGTAGCGGCGTAGCCCGTCCTCCTCCTGGCGGACGACCAGGCAGGTCTTGGTGTGCGTCTTCAGCCCGATCAGGCCGTAGACGACGTGGCAGCCCGCACGCTCCAGCTCACGTGCCCACCGGATGTTGGCGGTCTCGTCGAACCTCGCCTTGATCTCGACGAGCACGACCACCTGCTTGCCCGCCTCGGCCGCCGCGATCAGCGCGTCCACGATCGGGGAGTCGCCGGAGGTCCGGTACAGCGTCTGCTTGATCGCCAGCACCCGCGGGTCGGCCGCGGCCTGCTCGATGAAGCGCTGGACGGAGGTGGTGAACGAGTCGTACGGGTGGTGGACGAGCACGTCGCGCTCGCGCAGCACCGTGAAGAAGTCCGCAGCCTCGCCCGCCTCGGTGACCAGGCTCGGGTGGGTCACCGGGACCCGCGGCGGGAACTTCAGCTCCGGCCGGTCGAGGTCGAACAGCGCCCACAGCACGGACAGGTCGAGCAGGCCGTGCACCAGGTGCACGTCACGGCGCAGGACCTCCAGCTCGCGGCAGAGCATCTTCAGCAGGCCGTCGTCGATGTCCGCGTCCACCTCGAGCCGCACCGCCGGGCCGAAGCGGCGGCGGGCGAGCTCGCGCTCCAACGCCTGCAGCAGGTCCTCCGCCTCGTCCTCCTCGACCTCGAGGTCGGCGTTGCGGGTCACCCGGAACATGTGGGAGTCGACCACCTCCATGCCCGGGAACAGCTGGGACAGATGGGCGGCGATCACCTCCTCCAACGGCACGAAGCACGCGTAGCGGTCGGGCTCCGGCTCGCCTGCGCCGCCCTCGACACCGTTGCCCGCGCCGTCCAGGCCGGCCGTCTCGTCGCCGGCGGCGTCCTCGGGGGAGAGGTCCACCCGGATCAGCCGGGGAACGTTCTGCGGCACCTTGACGCGGGCGAAGCGCTCGGCCTCGTCGCCCGGGTCCCGCACCGTCACCGCGAGGTTGAGCGACAGGCCGCTGATGTACGGGAACGGGTGCGCGGGGTCGACGGCGAGCGGGGTGAGCACCGGGAAGATCTGGTCGTGGAAGAACTCGTGCAGGCGCTGCTGCTGCTTGGTGGTCAGCTGGTGCCAGAACCGGATGCTGATGCCCGCGTGCACCAGCGAGGGCAGCACCTCGTCGGTGAAGCAGCGGATCGCGCGGTCGGTGAGCTGGGCGGTCTTGCCGCTGATCAGGTCCAGCTGCGCCCGGGGGGTCAGCCCGTCGGCGGAGCGGACGGTGAGCCCGGTCGCCTCCCGCCGCATCAGCCCGGCAACCCGGACCATGTAGAACTCGTCCAGGTTGCTCGCGAAGATCGCGAGGAACTTGGCCCGCTCCAGCAGCGGAGTGCTCACATCCTCCGCGAGCGCCAGCACACGCGCGTTGAAGTCCAGCCAGGACGTCTCACGGTTGATGAACCGGTCATCCGGGAGGTCGGAGGGCAGCGGGGGCCTGGGCGCCTCCAGCGGCTCAAGCAGGCCACTGCGGGGCTTGCGCCGCTGCTGATCTGAACCCTGCTCAGACTGGGTACCGGACCTCGTCACCACCAGCTCAGCCATGCCAGCGATGGTGCCAGCCCGAGGTGAACTCGGCAGCCGATCCCGATGTCCTGCATCGGTCGTCACTCGGCGCGCCCGCCGTGGTGCGTACGGCGCTCGCTGTCCGGATGACGTCTGTTCCGGATCACGTCTGTTAATGAGCGGGAAACACTTTGGGCGGACCATCGGTTGCGAGCGGGTTACCAAACGACTCACTCTGCAGGCTGACGAGTGTCGCCCTCCCGGGGCGAGAGCGGCGGGCGGGTGGCCGCTCGCGCTGGCGGCGGCACGTCCGTCAGCGAGGGTCTCCGGGCCGCCGCGGTCCACGGGAGACGCCGTCGGCCACCTGTGCGCCGGCCCCGAGGCCGGACGCCCGCCGGTATTCCCCTAGCGTGGGTGCGACGGCCGGGCCTGGGAGAGCCGAAGCGTCGATCCGGCTCGCCGGCCGACGAGGCGGGCGGAGGCAGCCGGGCGGTAGTTGGGTGTCGCCGCGTCTGGGCCCGGCGGGGGAGGGATGGGTGCGCTGACCGTGCAGGACCTGCTGTCCCGGCCACGCCCCATCGTCCCTTCCGCCCAGGGCTCCTCGGTGGACGGCGGCCACGCCACGCCGGCCGAGCACCCGGGCGCCGGCCAGCCGAGCGCCGGCCAGCCGGGCATCGATGGTGATCTGCTGGGCAGACCCGCGGTCGACGCCGGCGCGGAGGCCCTGGCGGCGGCCGGGCGGGTGACCTACCGGATCCGCCAGCGGCTTCGCTACAGCTACGACGGCCCCGCGCGTGATCTGGCGCACCGCCTGGTCGTGCTGCCGCCGCGCCGCCACGGCGACCAGACCGCCCGGCACGGGGAGCTGGCCGTCTCGGCGGCCGCGGCGTCGGTCCGCTGGGAACGCGGGCCCGACGGGGCGCGGACCGCGACCGTCTTCCTCGACGAGGTGCCCACCGTTCTCGACTTCGACGTCACGGCGATCGTCGAACGCGGCCCGTCCGCCGGCTGGCCGGCGCTGCCCGCGTCCGCGCTCACCGGCCGGCGGCTGCACACGCCGACGCCGCTGACCACCCCGGACGAGACGCTCACCGCTGTCGCGAGCCGGCTCACCGGCCCGGATCCGCTGACCACCGCGCGTCGGTGCTGCGCATGGGTGTTCGAGAACATCGCGTACCGCCCGGGCACGACCCACGTCGGGACGACAGCCGCGCAGGCGGTCGCCGGCGGCGCGGGCGTCTGCCAGGACCAGGCGCACGTGATGATCGCGTTGTGCCGGGCGGCGGGCCTTCCGGCCCGGTATGTGCTCGGCCATCTCGTCGGTGACGGTGAGTCACACGCCTGGGTCGAGGTGGTCCTGCCCGATGGCTGGGCGCCGCCTCCGCCCGGCCCGTCGACGCCGGGCCGGGGCCGGGCGGCCTGGGCGGCGCCCGGCGGCGCGGGCGCCGTGGCGGTGGCGCTCGACCCATGCCACAACCGGCTCGCCGACCGCCGGTACGTGACCATCGCGGCCGGCCGGGACTACCACGACGTCATGCCGACCTCCGGCGCGTACCGAGGCACCGGCCGGGGTGTCCTCGCCGCGAGCCAGCGTGTCGACGTCATCGACCTGGGCGAGGGCTGAGCGCCCCACCGCCCGGAGCAAGACGCCGGCGCCCGCGGCCGGACGCCTCCCAGAGGCGCCTCCCACGGACGCCTCTCACGGGGGTCCGTGGGGGCGGCCGGAAGTGGATCACGACCGTCGGCGTGTCGCGACACGCCGGTGGTGACCCGCGGCGGCCCTCACCACGAATCCGCTCCCCAGCCGCCGCCAGCCTGCCCACTCCGGTCTCCGCCGGCTTCCGGCGGCCCGCGCGATGGCCCACTTGATCGCCACTTCGGCGACTGGTCGTGATTCATTCGCCACTCGATGCAGTGTTCCGCCGCAGTGCGGATACGGTGCGTGTCAAAGTGTGCGCGGGTTGGATGCACGACTGGCATGACTGTCCGTCGGTCTGACCTGTCCTCAGCGGGATCGCGGCTGGGACAGGCGGCGGGCACCCGGCCCAGGGACACCGTTCGGAGGCGCGCCCGTGCGGGCGCGCCTGGCTCGAGCGCGCGCAGGTGGCGGGGCCGGGCGCGGCGGGCACCGCGCGGTGCGGGAGAGGGAGGCGGCTCAGGCCGTGACAGACATCGACGCCGTGAGCCGGTCGGCGGCCGCGGGCAGCCCCCTGGGCGCGCCTGGCCCGCTGGGCATCGGCGGCCCGCTGGGCCCGGGCGGAGTCCTCGCCACCGGCATGCCAGCCGGCCGGCATGCGCCGCCCCGACGCCCCGCCGGGCCGGCGCCGACCGTCTCGGTTCCGGCGCGGCCGGCCTCCCTGGTGCCGCTGCTCGCGGCGCTGGTCGCCGGGCTCGCGCGGGTCGTCACTGACGACGGCGCCGTGACGATCGTCGAGGCCGGCGCCGCTGGCGCGGGTGTCGCCGCGACCGGAGTCGCGGGCTGGTCGCTGTGGAGGGCGACGGCTCCCGACCGCGGCTGGCTCGGGCGCCTGACGATGGCGCTCGCGGGCTGGACCGTCCTGCAGGCCGTCGGCGTGGGGCTGGGCCCCGCGCCCGCGTCGGGGCTCGCGCGGGCGGCGGTGGCGGCCGGGGCGCTCGCGGCGCCGCTGCTGGCCGCCGCCGCCCTCGTCGCCCTGCCGAGGCCGTTCCCGCCCGGCCTCGCCGTGGCCCGCGGCCTGGGCGAGGGCGTCAAACAGGCAGGGAAGCGGGCCGCGCAGGCCGAGGGAGGCCTCGCCGGGAAGGTCACGGGGGCGACCCTGGGCGCCCGGCTGGCGGAGGCGCTCGTGACCGTGCGCCACCACGGCTGGGACGAGGCTGGTTTCGACGTGCACTACCAGCCGATAGTGCGGCTCGTGGACGGCGCCGTGGTCGGGCTGGAGGCGCTGGCGCGCTGGACCGAACCGGGGCGCGGCCCGGTGTCGCCGCTGACGTTCGTGGCCGCCGCCGAGGACGGGGGCCTGGTGGGGACGCTCGACGAGCTCGTGCTGGGCAGGGCCTGTGCCGAGGTCGCCGCGGTGCTGCCGGCGGCGCGCGGCATCCCGGCGACCCGGCTGCATGTCAACGTCTCCGCGTCGCGGCTCGCCGACCCCGCGTTGCCCGACGTGTTCGCCAGAGCCTTCGGCGCCAGTGGCCTCGACCCGCGCCGGCTCGTCGTCGAGATCACCGAGACGTTCCGGATCGCCGACCTGGCCGTCGCCGCGCGGGTGCTGGAGGCCATCCGCGCGCTCGGGCCGAGCATCGCGGTGGACGACGTCGGCGCGGGGCACACGAACCTCGCGGCGCTGCACGAGCTGCCGGTCGACGTCGTGAAGCTCGACCGGTGCCTGATCGAGAACCCGCTCGGCCCGGGGCGGGCCTCGCGGCTCGGGCGGTCGGTGATCACGGTCGCGCGCTCGCTGGGCGCCGTGGTGGTCGCGGAGGGTATCGAGCGGCGGGCGCAGCGCGCCGACCTCGCCCTGCTCGGCTGCGAGCTGGGACAGGGCTACCTGTTCGCCCGCCCGGCGCCGCTGGCGACGCTCGCACCGCTGCTGGCGGCCGCCGCGCCCGTGGCGCCGCTGGCTGGCTCGGCGGTCGGCGCGTATTTGAGCTCGTGAGGGCTGGCGGGCCTGGACGGCCGCCAGCGGCGAACTCTCCTTGCTGGGCGAGACGTTCCTCGACCGGGTTCGCCTTGTTCCGGGTTGGGTGGTGGGCGCGCTGGCATTTGCGGCCTGGACGGCCGCCGTCGCCGGCCTCTACCTGTGCCGTCGCCGGCCTCTACCGCACGGTGAGGTCAGCCGGCGTTCGCCGCCGCCGTGGCGAGCGCGGCGCTGGTCGCCGGGCCTACGCCCAGCAGCCGCGCCGCCGCGAGGTCCGCGACCGTGTCGACATCGCGGCGCAGACCGGGAACCGTGGCCGCGAGCCCGCCGGTCAGGTCGACGGCGCCCGACCGCAGGTGCAGCGCGTGGCTGTCCTCGCCGAACCGGGGGAGCAGCTCGCTGCCTGGCGCCGCGCACAGCAGGACGGTGCCCGTTCCGGCGGCATCGGCGAGGACCGCGCGGCCGGTGGGCGGCGCCGCCAGCAGCGCGGCGCGCAGCTCGGCCGGCCGCAGCGCGGCGAGGTCGGCCGACATCGCGGCGATGCCATGCCCCGGCCAGCGCCGCGTGGCGATCCTGGCGCCGTGCCGCAGCGCCGCGTTGAGCCCCAGGTCGGGCAGGTCGGGCACGGCCAGCACCGGTGCCAGGCCTCCGTGGCCCTGGCCCTCGGGGCCGTCTCCCGCGAGGTCACCGCCGTCCGCGGCGTGAGTCGTGATCGCGGCGCTCGCCGCCGGGTCGTTGGTCACCAGCAGCACGCCTGTCACGACGTCACGACCGACGGCCGCCGCCGCCGCGGCGGTGTCGGTCGCCATCGCGAGCGCGAGCAGCGCCCGGCCCGGGTGCTCCAGGCGGCTCTTGGCCGCGCCCAGCCGCTTCAACGGCAGCACGACGATCCACCCCTTGGGTCGCCCGCCCGCCACGACCCGACCATATGGGCTTGTCTGGCGTGACGAGACGTCGAGACCACGTCCGGCGGGTGCCCCGGCGGGTCATAGCGCGGTGGCGGCGCCGCCGCACGGAGGGCGCTGACATAACGTCGGCCCAAGCCCGGTACGGCTGAGCTGGTCGACGAGCCGGTTACGAGTGGATGAGACTTCGGCAGCATGACGACGAACGGCAGTGACGGCGGCGGTCCGCTGCGGGCGGCCGCGGTGCTCACCGCCGGGTCGTGGGGAACGGTCTTCGCGAAGATCCTCGCGGACGCCGGGCGGAGGGTGATGTTGGTCACCCGCGACGACGCGCTGGCGGCGACGATCAACCGGGAGCACCAGAACCCGCGCTACCTGCCCGAGGTCCGGTTACCAGACCGGGTACTGGCGACATCGGACCCGGCTGAGGCGCTGGCCCGGTCCGACCTCGTGGTGCTGGCCGTGCCGGCGCAGGCGCTTCGCCCGGCGCTGGCCGCCTGGGCGCCGCTGGTCGAGCCGACGGCGATCTACGTGAGCCTCATGAAGGGCATCGAGGACGGCAGCAGCCGGCGGATGAGCGAGGTGATCGGCGAGATCGCGGGCTGCGGCCCGGAGCGGATCGCGGTCGTCAGCGGGCCGAACCTGGCGAGGGAGATCGCGGCCGAGGACCCGGCGGCGACCGTGATCGCCAGCGTCTCGGCCGCGACTGCGGCCGCCGTCCAGGCCGCCTGCTGGACGCCGTACCTGCGCCCGTACACCAACACCGACGTCATCGGCTGCGAGCTCGGCGGCGCGACGAAGAACGTCATCGCGCTCGCCGCCGGGATGGTCGAGGGTCTCGGGTTCGGGGCGAACAGCGTCGCGTCGCTCATTACCCGAGGGCTCGCGGAGACCTCCCGGCTGGGGGTGGCGCTGGGCGCCGATCCCATGACCTTCGCCGGGCTCGCGGGCCTGGGGGACCTGGTCGCGACCTGTTCCTCGCCGCTGTCGCGCAACCGCACCGTCGGCGAGAAGCTCGGCCGCGGGATGACGCTGGAGGCGGTGCTGGCCGAACAGCGTCAGGTGGCGGAAGGGGTGCGGTCGTGCCGCCCCCTGCTCGCGCTCGCCTACCGGCTCGGCGTGCACATGCCGATCAGCCGGCAGGTGGAACGGGTCCTCTACGACGGGCTGCCGCCGCTGGAGGCGGTCAAGGAGCTGATGAGCCGAGAGCCGGGACCCGAGAACCGCCCCGTGTACCGAGGCGGCGGGTGAAGACCTGTCGGGGCGTCGCCGGAGGTGTGGGCCTGATGCCAGGCTCCGGTGGGATCTTCGGACGACTGTTCCGAAGATCCCACCGAGGCGTAGCCGCGCGGGAGACATCCGATGGGGTCCTTCTGCCCCGGCCCGACGCGAGGGGTCCCCGTGGATTTTTGCGTCAGCCAAAATACCCGGGGAACCTGGGCAGCGGCTCGATGAGGGCGCCGCTCGAGCGGAGCTTGCCGACCGGGTCCTCATAGCCGCGCTCGAGGAAGCGGGTGCCCGAGATCGTGCTGGCGCCGCCCGCGACCAGCGCGGCCAGGATGTAGGCGAAGCCCGCGCGCAGGTCGGGGATCTCCAGATCGCCGCCGACCAGCGGGGTCGGCCCGGACACGACCGCCGAGTGCTCGAAGTCCCTGGCCGCGAACCGGCAGGCCTTGCCGCCGAGGCAGGTCGTCGAAAGCGCGATGCTCGCGCCCATCTCGTTGAGCTGGCGGGTGTAGCCGAACCGGTCCTCGTAGATCGTCTCGTGGACCACCGACGCGCCCCGGGCCTGGGTGAGCAGCACGACCAGTGGCTGCTGCCAGTCGGTCATGTAGCCGGGGTGGACGTCCGTCTGCACATGGGTGGCGGTGAGCTCGCGGGCCCGGTAGAAGGTGATCCCACCGTCGGTGACCTTGAACTCGCCGCCGAGGCGGCGCAGGTGGTTCAGGAACGTCGCGGCGTGCTCCTGATGAGCGCCGCGGACGTCGACGCGGCCGTTGGTCGCCACCGCGGCGGCGGCGAACGAGGCGACCTCGATCCGGTCGGGGATCGCGGTGTGGTCGGCGCCGTGCAGCCGCTCCACCCCCTGGACCACGATCGTGCGGTCCACCTCGACGTCGACCAGGGCACCCATCTGCTGCAGGAACAGGATGAGGTCGATCACCTCGGGCTCGACGGCGGCGTTCGAGATCACCGTGGTGCCCTTCGCGCGGACGGCGGCGAGCAGCAGGTTCTCGGTGGCGCCGACGCTCGGGAACGGCAGTTCGACATGCGCGCCGTGCAGGCCCAGGGTCTTGACCTGCACCGACCGGAGCTGCTCAACGATCTCCGCGCCCATCGCGCGCAGCCCGGCCAGGTGGAAGTCGACGGGGCGCTTCCCGATCCGGCAGCCGCCGGGCAGCGGCACGACCGCCTCACCCACCCGGTGCAGCAGCGGTCCCATCATCAGGATCGGGATCCGGTTGACGCCCGAGTACGCCTCGGACAGCGACGCGTCGGCGATCCGTGGCGTCGCGATGCGCACCCGGTGGTCGTCGAGCCATTCGACCTGCGCGCCGAGCTCGGCGAGCATCCCGAGGACGACGTCGACCTCGACGATGCGGGGCACCCGCGCCAGCGTGCACGGCTCGTCCGTCAACAGCGTCGCGACCAGGAGCTTGGTCACCGAGTTCTTGGCGCCGGAGACCTCCACGGAGCCGACCAGCGGCTGCCCGCCGACGATCCGGTACCGGTGCCGGTCGCTGGCGGAAGGGGCCAGGAGCGGCGCCGCGGGGCCGGCCGTGGCCTGGGGCGCCTCCCGCCGGGAGGTGATAGAGCCAGGCGCCGGCGTAGCTCCTCTCGGCCCCGCGGAGCCCGGGGCTCCTCCTGGGTCGGCTTCGCCAGCCCGGGAGGCCGGCGGGGAGGATTGCTGGGAGGTCGGGGGCATGGGGTGGCCTCCTCGCGGTCGGGGCGGGTCTCCCGGAGTCCGGGGCGCCCCTTGGGCGGAATGGGCGGGCCACGAGGCGCCGCGCTGGGCGGCGAACTTCTTGGCCCGCCCTCGGGACGCGGGCCAAGGCGGAATGCGCGATCACTGTCGGTCGCGATCCGGTGGTCCAAGGGCTTCGGGCCGACGACAGCCGGCCCCGGGAATTCAACCAGACGGCTTCGGCGGTGTGACCCGGCGCCACCCGGTTGGCGCTGGACACCACGTCTCGCCCACACCACGTCTCGCCCACACCACGTCTCGCCCACATCGCGCCTGGCCCCTTCGGGCCCGGGCCGGTGGGAAGAGGTTCACCTGGCCGCAACAGACCCTCGGTTACTGTCCCCGCATGGCTGGCTTCGCGCGAAGGCCCAGGGTGGCGATCGTGTTTGGCGGGCGCGGCCCGGAGCACGCGATCTCCTGCGTGTCCGCTCGCGGCGTGCTGGCCGCGGTGGACCGCGACCGGTATGAGGTCGTCCCGGTCGGCATCGCGCCGGACGGGCGGTGGCTGGCGCTGCCCGACGACCCGGCGGCGCTGGCCGGTAACGGCCATGAGCTGCCCGAGGTGCGTTCGGGCGCCGGCCAGGGCGTCATCCTTTCACCGGGCCCGAACGGGGCCGCCCTCGTCGCGCTGGACTCCGTCACGGAGGCGGCGGCCGCGCCCGCCTTGGCGGCCGGGATCGTCGGCGGTGAGCCCGGCGGCCTGGACGTTGACGTGGTCTTCCCGCTGCTGCATGGCCCTTACGGCGAGGACGGCACGATCCAGGGCCTGCTGGAGATGGCCGGGCTGCCCTACGTCGGCTCCGGGGTGTTCGCCAGTGCCGCCGCGATGGACAAGCAGCACATGAAGGCCCTGCTGGCGGCGGCCGGGCTGCCGGTCGGTCCGTATGCGGTGCTGCGGGTGGGGGAGACCCTCTCGGAGGCCGACAAGGCGCGTCTGGGCCTGCCGATGTTCGTCAAGCCCGCGCGGGGCGGGTCGAGCATCGGGATCAGCCGGGTGGACGCCTGGGAGGACCTGGACACCGCGATCAAGACCGCGCGCGAGTCGGACCCGAAGGTGCTCGTCGAAGCGGCGATCGTCGGTCGGGAGATCGAGTGCGGCGTGCTCGACCGGCTCGGCGGCGGCGAGCCTGAGACCAGCGTCCCAGCGGAGATCGTCGTCGACTCCTCGGCCGGTTTCTACGACTTCGAGGCCAAGTACGCCTCATCGAACACCCGCCTGGACGTCCCTGCCGGCCTGCCACCCGAGACCGCCGCCCGGGTGCGCGCCGCGGCGGCCGCCGCGTTCCGCGCGCTCGACTGCGCCGGGCTCGCCCGGGTCGACGTCTTCCTCACCCCGGCCGGCGGGGTGATCATCAACGAGGTGAACACGATGCCGGGCTTCACCCCCACCTCGCTGTTCCCCCGGATGTGGGCGGCCAGCGGCCTGGACTACCCGGCCTTGGTGGACCGCCTCATCGAGCTGGCGCTGCGCCGCGGCAGCGGCCTGCGGTAGTGACCGGCGGTAGCCCCGGCGTCCTCCGTTCGTCTCAGGGCCCAGGGCTCAGGGCGCGGTGTCGACGGTATGGGCCAGGACGGCGGGGTTGACAGCCGCGATCACGTTGTAGGGCACGATGTCGTCCGGAAAGGTCAGCGTCACCTGCGGCCGCCTGGTCGGCGTCGACCAGCGTGACCTCCCTTCGGCCTCCTCCGGGAACCAGCGCACACCGTCGTGCTCGGAGACGACGGAGTCCGGCCGGTAGGTGGTGGCGACGCCTTCGACCCCGCAGGTGACCAGGACGGGCGCGGAGCCGAACGCGGCGGCGGCCACCCCCTGCGGAGTGACCTGGCGCCGGTCCAGCCCCTCGCCGAGCGAGTCGGGCAGTGCGTCCAGCAGAGCCCGGCACGACGCGGCGGCCTCGCCGGTCGGCGTCGGCGCACCCGTCACCGTCACCGGCTTGGGCCCGCCCGCGCATCCCGCGGCGAAAAGTGCCATCGCGGCCGCCAGGCCGGCCGCCCGCCAGTTGCTCATCCGGTCAGAAATGCACGACCGGGCAGGTCAGCGTGCGGGTGATTCCTTCGACGGCCTGCACCCGGGCCATGACCAGCTTGCCCAGATCGTCGACCGAACTCGCCTCCGCGCGCACGATCACGTCGTACGGGCCGGTGACGTCCTCCGCCTGCGTGACACCGGGGATCTGCTCGATCTCCTTTGCCACCGACGCGGACTTGCCGACCTCGGTCTGGATAAGGATGTACGCGTGAACCACAGACGCTCCCTCGTCGGACGTCGACAGCCCGTCGAGCAGAAGTACGGGCCGAGAGACGGTAACAGGCAATCGGCCTCCGGGAGAGGCTCCCAGCCGAAGGAACTGCTGTGAACGCGCGAGTCTCCGTGCCGCCAGAGGGCTTGACCGGCCTCGGTTCGGGCGACGGCGCCACCACCGCGGAACAATCACGACCCCCGATCTGTGATTGATACCACCATGCGTTTGTCTGGCCAAGGCCGAACCTGGGTTCAGGTGGGCGAACCGTCGGGTTGGCGCGGTCGCGCGGCGCGGTTCCAGGGGCCCGGATGACAACATGGCCGTGACCGGCGTGACGGAGGAAATGTGACCAGCAAGACAGACGGAGCCGCGAGGCCGGGGGCGGGCGGGGCCACCTCCGGGGCATCACGATGACGTCGGCCGCGGCCGTCACCGCCATTCCGGGGCCGGGTACCGCGCCCCCGCGGGTGCTCGCGATCGCGGGTTCCGACTCCGGCGGCGGCGCCGGAATCCAGGCGGACCTGAAGACGGCCGCCGCGTTCGGCGTGCACGGGATGACGGCGGTCACGGCGGTGACCGCGCAGAACTCGGTCGGCGTCCAGGGGGCGTGGGAGCTGCCGGCCGAGGCCGTGCGGGCACAGATCGTCTCGGTGGTCAGCGACATCGGTGTGGACGCGGTCAAGACCGGCATGCTGGCCACGCCCGAGCTGGTCCGGGTGGTCGCCGAGGAGCTGAGGGGGCTCTCGGCGCCGCTCGTCGTAGACCCGGTCGGAGTGTCCAAGCACGGCCACCGGCTGCTCGAGCCGGCCGCCGTGTCGGTGCTGCGCGACCTGCTCCTGCCGCTGGCCACGGTGACGACGCCGAATCTGGACGAGGTGGCCCTGCTGACCGGCGTCGAGGTGCGCGACGAGGCCGGGCTGTGGCGGGCCGCTGAGGCGATGCTGAGCCTCGGGCCGCGTTGGGTGCTCGTGAAGGGCGGACATCTCCCCGGTGAGGCGGTCGACCTGCTCACCGATGGGACGACCGATGTCGTCCTGCGGGCCGAGCGAGCCGACAACCGACACACGCATGGGACGGGCTGCACGCTCGCCTCGGCGATCGCCGCCGGGCTCGCGATGGGGCTCGACGTTCCGGCGGCGGCGCGGGTCGCCAAGGACTACGTCACCGGCGCGTTGCGGGTGGGGTTTGCCCTGGGGGCCGGGATCGGGCCGGTCGATCACGGCTGGCGGTGGCGGGCCGCGTCGGCCGCGTCGGCGGGCGGGGAAGCGCCGTCACCCCCGATCGCTCCTTCTCACCGACTGGCCAGGTAGGGGCCCCGGAGGGTGTTGGCGGGTCCGGCCTTATACCAGCCCCAGGCAGCCGTCGCCGGCCTCTCAGATCGCTGATCTCCCGAGGCCGATGGCATGAGGCCGGTCGCGTGATCTCCGGGCGCACGGCGGGCCGGGCCGGAGAGCGGGTCCCGAACCGGGCCAGGCCGAAGGGCGCGCGACGGTATCGAGGCCTCGCGCGCCCGGACGCCCGTGGATCAGGGAGTGGGGATGTCGAACCAGCCGAGCACCTTGCCACCGAAGATCATGTCGCCGCTGATCTTCAGCTTGCGGGTCAGGAACATCTTCGTCGGGTCGGCCGTGCCGCTGATCAGCTTGATGAAGCGGACGCCGTCGAGGGTGACGGTCACCTTGGGGCTCTCGACGGGCTGGCGGTTGATGACGCAGGCGCCGTCCCGGATGACCATCTCGTAGTTGTCCGTGCCGCCACCCGGCCGCTCGGTGATGTGGAAGTGCACCACCGCGTTCTGGTCCTTGATCTTGTTTGGGTCGGCCTGCTTCGCCATCCGGTCGAAGTACTCGTCGAGGAGGACCGATCGCTCCGCCCCGCTCATCAGGTCCTCAAGCGCCGCGTCGGGGAGCCCGGCGGTGTAGGAGACCAGTTGCTCAAGGCTGAGCGTGTTCAGGTCCGGCAAGGTCTGGGGCATGTCGGCGGCTCCGGTACAAGAGGGTCCGAGAAACGATCCCTCTCATATCAGCACGCCTGGGTCGGCGGATCGTCAGGGGCACCTGCCTGATCGCCGGTCGGTGGTGAGCCGTTGTCTCCATCCCCGGTCACCGGCGCGAAGCGTCCTACGACGGGAGTGTTCCTCGGCTCCGCGCCGCCTCGTCCGCCCCCGGCGAAGACCGGCCTGAGCCAGGGGGCCAGCCTGCCGGCCACCTCGTCGGGCGCGAGGCGTCAGCCGGCGGGCATTCGTGCCATCACCGGATAAGCGCCATCACCGGACAAGAAAGAGGCGCCACGCACGTGGCGCCTCTTTAGCAAGCTATGTACGCAACCTAGCCACAGAAAGTGACGGCGCCTCAGCGCTGCGTCAAAGCCGGCCACCTCGCCAGCCCGAAACCAGGCACTACCACCGCCATATGCCAGGGTCCGGAACCACGTGGGGAGGACGCTCAGCGTCCGACAGGCTGCGCCCGGCGGCGGGCGCGAAGCGTCCGGCGCGGGACAGCCCTATGCGCGGGTCACCTTGCCCGCCTTGATGCACGAGGTGCACACGTTCAGGCGCTTGGGGGTGCGGCCGACGAGGGCATGCACGGTCTGGATGTTGGGGTTCCAACGCCGCCGCGTGCGCCGGTGGGAGTGGGAGACCGACATGCCGAAGCCCGGTCCCTTGCCGCAGACGTCGCACACCGAAGACACGAGAAACACTCCGCCGAGAGGTTGTTGATGAAGCCGTGGCCGGGGTTCCGGCCGCGCTGGCCCGCCGCTGGCGCCCGCCCACGGGCGGATGCCGGCGGACGAGTGGTGCCGAACGGGCGCCGAAACAACCCGGACACGGCGGTACTCACTGAAGGCTACCGCAGAGACAGCGCGACTGGTGCCTGGGCCGCCGTGGGTCCCCGCGGGTTCCCTGAGGTGCCCGCGAGTCGCGGCGGGCGGCGCGGCCAGGCGGCACGCGGCGCCAGACTGTCGCTGTCCGGGTGCAGTATCGGGAATGTGATCGAGCTGGACACCCCGCTGCGGCACCTGCTGCCGGCGAAGGACGCGAAGCGGCTGGGCGAGCGCCCGCTAGAGCTGGTCACCGTCGCCGACCTGCTCGAGCACCTGCCGCGGCGCTACCACCGGCGTGGGGAGCTGACCAACCTCGCCGACCTCGTCGAGGGCGAGGTCTCCACCGTGCATGCGCGGGTCGTCAGGTCCGAGAGCAAGACTGCTCGCACCGGACGGCGCTACGCGGTCCTGACCGTGACGGACGGGACCGCCCAGATGGCCGTCACCTACTTCAACCCAGCCAGGTCGCCGGTCCGCCGGCTGTCCGGCGGCTCGGTGGCGGTGTTCTCCGGCAAGGTCGAGCGGTTCAACCAACGCCTGCAGATGGTCAACCCGGAGACGCACCCGCTGGAGGACGATGACGGCCCTGGCGACGACCCGGACCGGTGGGCCCGGGCGCTGGTGCCGATCTACCCGGCCACCGAGCAGGTCAACTCGCCGGCGATCGGTCGCTGCGTGCGGGTGCTGCTCGGCGGGCTGGGCGAGCTGGCCGATCCGCTGCCCGCCGACCTGCGGGCCCGCTACCGGCTGGTCGACCTGCGCAAGGCCTACGAGCTGGTGCACCAACCGGAGTCGACGGGCGACGTCGAGCGGGCCCACCGGCGGCTGAAGTGGGACGAGGCGATGACGCTGCAGGTGATCCTCGCCCGCCGCCGCCACGAGATCTCGGCCATGGCGACGATCGCCCGCCGGGCTCGCCCCGACGGGATCCTGACGGCCTTCGACGCCCAGCTTCCGTTCACGCTCACCGACGGCCAGCGCGAGGTCGGGGCGACGCTCCAGGCCGAGCTCGCCGAGCCGGTCCCGATGCACCGGCTGCTGCAGGGCGAGGTCGGATCGGGCAAGACGGTGGTCGCGCTGCGGGCGATGCTCACCGTCGTCGACGCCGGCGGCCAGGCCGCCCTGCTCGCGCCGACGGAGACCCTCGCGGTCCAGCACTACCGGGGTATCCGTGCCCTGCTGGGCGGATTCGGCCGGGCGGGGGAGCTGGACGAGACCCCGCCGGCGACCAGGGTCGCGCTGGTCACGGGCTCGCTCGGCGCCCGGGCGAAGCGGGAGGCGCTGGCGGCGGCCGCCGACGGCGGCGCCGGTCTGGTGATCGGCACGCACGCGCTGCTGCACGAGGGTGTCGCCTTCCGCGATCTGGGGCTCGTCGTGGTGGACGAGCAGCACCGCTTCGGGGTCGAGCAGCGCGACGCGCTGCGTACCCGGGCCACCGACCCCCCACATGTGCTGGTGATGACGGCTACGCCGATCCCGCGCACGGTCGCGATGACGGTGTTCGGTGACCTCGAGGTCTCCACGCTCACCCAGCTGCCGGCCGGCCGGTCGCCGATCGCCACGTTCGTCGTGGACGCGGCCGCGCATCCGAGCTGGCGTGACCGGATCTGGGGCCGCATCCGTGACGAGGTGGCCGCCGGTCACCAGGCGTACGTCGTATGCCCACGGATCAGCTCTGTGGCGGCCGGCCAGGACGATGACGAGGACCCGCTCGAGCCGGAGGACGGACCGAGCGGAACCACGCCGGGCCGTCCACCGGGGTCGCGGACGGGTCCGCCCGCCGCGGAGGCGGGCGGCCGCGCCGATGAGCTCGGTTTCGGCGATGGAGCGGGTTCGCTCGCCGGGGTTGGAGTCGAGGAGCTGCTGCCCTGGCTCGCCGAGGGGCCGCTCGCTGGTCTGCGGGTCGCCGCGCTGCACGGCCGGCTGCCGACGGACGTCAAGGACGCGGTGATGACCAGGTTCGCGGCCGGCGAGGTCGACGTGCTGGTCGCGACGACCGTGATCGAGGTGGGCGTGGACGTCCCCAACGCGACGGTGATCGCCATCATGGACGCGGACCGGTTCGGCGTCTCCCAGCTCCACCAGCTTCGCGGGCGGGTCGGGCGTGGGGAGGCCGCCGGCGTCTGCCTGCTACACACGGAGGTCGACGGCGACACGCCGGCCACGCAGCGGCTCGCGAACGTCGCGGCCACCACCGACGGCGCCGAGCTCGCCCGCCTCGACCTGGGCCAGCGCCGTGAGGGGGATGTGCTGGGCGCGAGCCAGTCCGGCCGGAGCCGCACGGTGCGCCTGCTGGAGCTGCTCAAGGACGAGCGGCTGATCCTGGATGCCCGGGAGGAGTCCGGCCGTCTCGTCGCCACCGACCCGGATCTCGCCTCCCACCCGGCCCTGGCCCGCCGCGTCGCGCTGGCCCTGGACGACCGTCCCGTCGAGTACCTCGAGAAGGGCTAGGGCGCTCCCGCGGCCGGACGCTTCGCGCCCCAGACCTCCCAGATCGCTTCGCGATCCGGCAGGGACCCCGGCCGGGCGGCGCCTGTCGGGCGCCAGAGCGCCCTCCTAGCCTGGATTCGGGGCTGATGCGTATGGCCGGGGTCGGCCTGAGTCGGGGTCGGGGAGGTGGCTGGGTTGGTGGTGCGCCGATGCGCTGTCACTTGTGGTGGCTGGGTTGCGCTGATCGCCTATCAGAGCAGGTCGCGGCTGATGATGTCGCTTGATCGGCCGGAGGCTTGGACCGGATGACGCGGATCGTGGGTGGGGTCGCGGGTGGGCGCCGGCTCGCCGTGCCGCCGGGAATGGGGACCAGACCCACCTCGGACCGAGCGCGGGAGGGACTTTTCAACACGTTGGCGACCCTTGTCGACCTGTCGGGTGCCCGGGTGGCCGACCTGTACGCGGGCAGCGGGGCGGTCGGCCTGGAGGCGCTGTCGCGGGGCGCCAAGCATGCCCTGCTCGTCGAGCGTGACCCGGCGGCGGCGAGGGTCGCGCGGCGTAACGCCACCGAGTTGGGCCTCGCCGGCGCCGAGGTCGTCGTGGGCGCCGTGGAGCGTGTGGTGGACGCCACTGTCGGGCAGCCCTACGACGTGGTTTTCCTGGACCCTCCGTACGCGCTTGACGACGTTCGGCTCGCCGAGGTGCTCCGTCAGCTCGTAGATCAGTGCTGGCTGAACAGGGACGGTGTCTGTGTGGTCGAGCGAACTCGCCGTTCGCCGCCCCCGACCTGGCCAGACGGTGTGACCGAGCTCCGTTCGAGGGGGTACGGGGAGGCCGTCCTCTGGTACGGTTCTCGATCATGAGGAGGGCTGTCTGTCCTGGTTCATTCGACCCGATCACGAACGGCCATCTCGACATCATCATGCGGGCGAGCAAGCTCTTCGACGAGGTCATCGTCGCGGTGTCGATCAACAAGACGAAGACGACGCTGTTCACCGTCGAGGAACGGATGGAACTCATCCGTGAGGCTGTGCGTGACCATCCGCAGGCGACGGCCAACGTCGTCGTGGAGACGTCACATGGGCTTCTGGTCGACTTCTGCCAGGCACACGGCGTCATGTCGATCGTCAAGGGTCTGCGTGCGGTGAGCGACTTCGACTACGAGCTGCAGATGGCGCAGATGAACAACCGGCTGGCCGGGGTCGAGACGCTGTTCATGAGCACGAACCCGCAGTACGCGTTCCTGTCCTCGAGCCTGGTCAAGGATGTCGCCCGCTACGGCGGCGACGTCAGCGGCCTGGTCCCCGACGTCGTCCTCAAGCACCTGCGCGAACGGCTCCAGGAGACCGCCGAATAAGTAGCTCCGGCGGCCCGACTCGCCAGAGTCCGTCCGCATAGGTCGATCGGGGCAAACCTGGGACGAGCCCGGCGCGGTCCCGAGTCATTCGGCGGTCTCCTAGGGCGACGCTGACGGGGACGGTCGCCTGCACCGACCTGGACCTGCCAGCAGACCCCAGCAGACCTCCCAGCAGACCCCCCAGATCGCTCCGCGATCCGGCAGGGACCCCGGCTCCGCGATCCGGAAGGGACCCCGGGCTCCGCCGGATCCGGCGGGGACGCCGCGGTGCCTGCCGGGCGCTGGGGCGCCCTCGCATCGGTGAGGTGGTGCGTCGAGTTGGCCGGGACCGGGTTGGAAGCTGGGATCGGATAGGCTAGTTATCCGTGCCTGGAGCCGGTGGCTTCCAGATGCGCTCCAGCAACCACCACCTTGATGAGATCCCGTGAACTCCGCAGCCTTGACCGGACAAGCGATGACCGGACACCACCGTCCCCGCCGTCAGACCCCCCGTGGCCCCTTTGTGCTCGACACCCGTGAGCTGGGCCGTCGGCCGGGGTCGATGAGGCCTGTCGTCACGAGGGCGCTCGCGCCGAACGAGCTGGGCACGCCGGTACTGCGAGTGCCGCAGGGCGGCCCGGTAGAGCTGGACCTCCGGCTCGAGTCCGTCCACGAGGGCGTGCTGGTCAGCGGAACGGTGTCGGCCGACCTGGTCGGTGAGTGCTCGCGCTGCCTGGACGAGGTGCACGATCACGTGTCCGTCGAGCTGCGCGAGCTGTTCTACTACCCCGACCGGGCCGCCGAGATCGACGACGAGGACGAGGACGTGCTCGTGATCGTGGACGACCACCTCGACCTGGCGCCGGTCGTGCGGGATGCCCTGGTCCTCGACCTGCCGCTCTCACCGCTGTGCCGCCCCGACTGCGCTGGCCTGTGCGTCGACTGCGGCGCGCGGCTGGACGAGGTCGGCCCAGACCACTCCCACGACAGTGCCGACCCCCGGTGGGCCGCGCTGTCGGCATTGACCCAAGCTGGATCCGTCGGCGACGTCGCCGGGCGGGAAACGAAGGAGAAGGACTAGTGGCCGTCCCGAAGCGGCGGATGTCGCGCAGCAACACCCGGTCTCGGCGGGCACAGTGGAAGGCGACGCTGCCGGCGTTGTCGCGCTGCCCGCGTGGGCACGTGGTCCGGCAGCACAACGCCTGCCCGACCTGCGGCCGGTACAACGACCGACAGGTGCTCGACGTCTGATCTTGACGTGATCCGCGTCGCCGTAGACCTCCTCGGGGAGGGCGTCCCACCGGAATCGGTGCTGGACGCTCTGCCTGCCGCGCTGGATGCCGATCCGGAGCTGGTGGTCACGCTCGTCGTCCCGCCAGGCCCGACGGCCGAAGACCTGGCCGGCCGCGGCATTGTGACCGGCGATCGCGTCCACCTGGTGACCGCCGCGCGGGGCATCCCCGCCGGCGCCGACGCCGTCCGTGACGTGCGCGCGCGGCGGGACAGCGGCGTGCGCGTGGCCGCCCGGCTGGTCCGGGACGGGCGCGCCGACGCGATGGTCTCGGTCGCGCCGCCCGAGGCGGTCGCCGCGGCGGCGCTGTTCACCTTCGGCCTGCTGCCCGGCGCCACCAGGGCGTCGCTGGCGGCCGTCGTGGACGTCGGTCACGCGCCAGGCATCGTGCTGTGTGACGCCGGCGCGTCCGTCGACGTGGCCGCGGACGACCTTGCCCAGTTCGCGCTGGCCGGGGCGGCCTACGCCAGGGTGCGTGCCGGTTCCGGTGAGCCGCGGGTTGGCTTGCTCGCCGCCCGCCCCGCGCTGCCGGACACGATGCGCCGGGCGGCGCACGGGCTGCTCGGCACGCTTGGCGTCGACTACGTCGGCCAGGTGGACGCCGGAGTGCTGGTCGACACCGGCCAGGCTGGCACGGTGACCGGCAAAGGTCCCGACGTCGTCGTGACCGACGGGTTCACCGGCGACGTCGTGCTGGCATGTCTGCGGGCGGTCAGGACGGCGGCAACGACTGCCTTCCCGGAGACGCCGACGGGGCTCGACCCGGCCTGGCGTAGCCCGGCCGGCGCGGATCTGCAGGGGGGGACGATCGTGTTGGGAGTGGACGGTGTCGCGGTGCGGGCGGGCGACCCCGTCGGCGGCCCGGACGACCTTTCCACCGGCATTCCGGCGGCGCTCGCGACGGCGGCGACGGTATGGCGGGGCGGGCTCGTCGCCCAGATCCGCGCCGAGCTCGCCCGCCTGATCGCCCGGCGCAGAGCGATCGCGGGGCTGTCGCTGTGAGCGCAGGAGCAAGCGAGCGGAGTGGTCGTCCGAGGCGGACCTCCCAGATCGACTCCGTCGATCCGGCAGGAACCCCGGAGGACGGCCGCGAGCAGGGGTCCCCGTTCGGCGCGGATGCGACGACCGGGGGAGCGAGGAGTGCGGCGACGGAGCGAACCCGAGAGACGGTGAGCCGCGGCGCGACGGTCCCGCAGGGCCGTGAGGGGCTGCTCACCGCGCTCGACCTGCGCCTCGACCCCAGGCTGCTCGACCGGGCGCTCACCCACCGGTCGTACGCCTACGAGAACGGCAACCTGCCTACCAACGAACGGCTGGAGTTTCTCGGCGACGCCGTGCTTCAGCTGGTCGTCACCGATGCGCTCTACCGGCGCCACCCGGACCTTGCCGAGGGTGCGCTGGCCAAGCAACGGGCCTCGGTGGTGAACATGCGGGCGCTCGCCGCCGTCGCCCGCGACATCGGCCCGGCGGGCATCGGCCCCTATCTGCTGCTCGGCAAGGGCGAGGAGACCACGGGGGGCCGGGACAAGCCGAGCATCCTCGCCGACACGCTCGAGGCTCTCATCGGCGCGGTCTACCTGGAGCTCGGGCTCGAGGTCGCCTCGGAGTTCGTGCACCGCCACTTCGACCCGCTCCTCGACGAGGCGGCCGGCCGCGGCGCGGGCCTCGACTGGAAGACCTCCCTGCAGGAGCGCACCGCCGAACTGGGGATGGGCCCGCCCGACTACGTGGTCACCGACTCCGGCCCGGATCACGCCAAGAGGTTCCGGGCGAGAGCTCGCATCTCCGACCGGATCTACGGCGAGGGCGAGGGGGGCAGCAAGAAGGAGGCCGAGCAGCGCGCGGCCGAGCATGCGTTCGTAGCCCTCCAGGGCCTTGCTCCGGCCACCTCCGTTGCCGCGGCCACCGCCGATGCTTCGGGCCTGCCAGGCGACGGCGGCCCGGCCGGCCCGTCCCCGACGCCGCCGGAGGCCGGTCTCACGGACCCGCTGGCACGGATGGCCAGCGCCGAGGCTGCTGCTCCCGCGCCCGCGGGGGAGCCGGGCTGAGCCATGCCAGAACTGCCCGAGGTCGAGGTGGTACGGCGCGGCCTGGAACGCGGCGTGGTCGGCCGCACGATCGCGAAAGTGAGTGTGCTGCACCCGCGCGCCGTGCGCCGGCACGTGACGGGCGCCGCCGACTTCGAGGCGGCGCTCATCGGCCAGACGATCACGGCTGCCCGCCGCCGGGGCAAGTACCTGTGGCTGGCGCTCGCGGCCCCAGGTGACCTGGACACTCCGGGCGTGCCCGGCGAGTTGCCCGCCCCGCTCCGGCCGGCCGAGGACGGTGACGCGCTGCTCGGGCATCTCGGCATGAGCGGCCAGCTGCTTGTCGTGCCGCCGAGCACGCCGGACCAGACCCACCTGCGGATCCGCTTCACCTTCACCGACGGCGGCCGCGAGCTCCGGTTCGTCGACCAGCGGACGTTCGGGGGGATGGCGATCGTGGCGGGGGGAGCGTCGCTGCCCGACCCGATCGCCCACATCGCCCGCGACCCGCTGGACCCGCTGTTCGACGACGACGCCTTCGTGGCCGGGCTCGGGGCTCGCCGTACCGGGCTCAAGCGGGCGCTGCTCGATCAGCGGCTGGTCAGCGGCATCGGCAACATCTACGCCGACGAGGCCCTGTGGGCAGCCGGACTGCACTACGCGAGGGGGACCGACACCCTGCGACGGTCCGAAGCCCGCGGCCTGCTCGCCGAGGTGCGTGCCGTGCTGACCGCGGCGCTCGAGGCCGGCGGCACGTCGTTCGACCAGCTTTATGTCTCCACCGAGGGTGTCAGCGGACTGTTCGAGCGGGAGCTCGCGGCCTACGGCCGCGAGGGAGCGCCGTGCCGGCGGTGCGCGAGCCAGATCCGCCGCGACGCGTTCATGAACAGATCCAGCTTCACCTGCCCCACCTGCCAGCCCCGCCCTCGCGGCGGCCGCTGGTAGGCCGCCGGCCCGACGTGGCGACGCCCGTCGTGCCGGCTTGGGCGAACGTGCGCTGGCCTACCGGTAGGTCCAGCCGAAGTAGGCCCAGCCGGCAGGAACCCGGCCGCGTTCGGCGCCGTCAACGATTCTTCGCCAGTCCCGGTGGGGTGTCGATTCGGGGGGTGCACCCCCCGATGTCCGTAGGGTCATGCCGGCACCCACACTGGGCCTGACCAGGTGCGCCCCGGCGAGTCGGGCACCGCGGGAACCTGAGCGCCCTTCAGGGGCCGCATCCGGGGGCCCACCGGGTCGGGTGGCCGGGGACCCTGACGGCGTGCCAGCGGGTCGCGGACGACCCGTGAGCGGACCGCGAGGGATGCCGCCCGCGCACCCTGACCCGGTCCGCTCGTCAGCGGACGGTCCGCGATCTGGCCCATGGACCGTGCTCGGCGTCGACGAAGGAGACGACCCATGAACTCGGACGCCCTGCTCGGCCGGGTACGCAAACTGCTCGCGATGGCCGAGGCCGAGGGGCTGACCGACGCGGCCAGGGAGACCTACAACGCCAAGGCCGCCGAGCTGATCGCCCAGTACGGCATCGACCGTGCGCTGCTCGAGGAGGCCGGGCCGAGCAAGGTCGCCGCCGCCGACCTGGTGCTCGACATCCACCCCCCATATGCGCGGGACAAGATCACTCTATTGGCCAGCATCGTCGCGCCGCTGGGCTGCCGGCTGGTGCACCGCACCGAGCGGCAGCAGGGGCGCACCGGCCACACCGCGCACCTGTTCGGCATGGAGGCCGATCTCACCAGGGCGCAGCTGCTGTTCACCTCGCTGCTCGTCCAGCAGGCACACGGGATCGCTGTCGCGGTGCCCCCGTCCTGGGAGGACCCACGGGCGTTTCGCCGGTCCTGGATGGCGGGGTTCGCGGTCGCCGTGCAGCAGCGGCTGACGGCCGCGGAACAGGCCGCCAGGGCCGCGGCCGAGCCGGAAACCGGAAAGTCCGGCTCTGGGGCCTCGGTGGCACTTGTGCTCGCCGACCGCTCCTCCCGGGTCGAGGCGCACCTGGCGAGCGTCTATCCGCAGCTGCGGGCGGCGCGTGGACGTCAGCTGTCCGGCTCCGGCGGCCATGCCGGTTACAGCGCCGGCCAGCGCGCCGACCTCGGCACCCAGGGCCGGGTCGAGACGCCAACCGCCCGTCGTGCCCTCGGTTGAGGCAAGCGTCCAACGGGACAGTGGGATCGCCCGGAATCGGGAGATCTTAGAGCTTGCCGCCAGGGAGGTTCGGGGCGGCGGTCTGGGTCGGGCCGGCCGTGCGCGGGGGCGCGTAGCCGTCGCTCGGCGCGGGTACCGCGTTCGGGTTGCCGAACGGGGTCGCGCTGGGCCCGTCCACGATCGTGGCTCGTGGCACCGGCACGGAGCCGCCGTCCTGTTGGAAGTTCTGGCCACAGCCGGCGAGCAGCATCGAGCAGCTGACGGCCCCGACTGCGATGGCCGCCACCGCGGCGCTTCGGCCAGGCCGGGCGGCACGCCGGGCCAGGCTGCTGAGGAGGAGAGATGTCGTGTTCACGATGGCTCAGTAGCCTACCGTGCCGATGAATGACCTTCCTCAGAAGTGGCCGCCGGTCGAGCCCGGTGGACCGGCGAACACCGGCGGTGACCAGGCGCGGGAGACGGCCGACGCGGGCGCACGCGTGCGGCTGACCGCCACCGTGTTCGGCCTGGTGCAGGGTGTCGGATTCCGGGACTACGTACGCACAAAGGGCCGCCGCCTCGGCCTGGTGGGCTCGGCGACCAACCGCGCGGACAGCGGAGTCGATGTCGTGGCTGAGGGGCCGGCGGACGCCTGCGAGGCGCTGCTGGAACTCCTTGTAACCGGCCATACCCCCGGGCGGACCGATCGGGTAGAACACACGATCGGTGCCGCGATAGGCGGCATGACTGGGTTTGTGCGCCGCTGAGCCGTCGGCACCCCGTTGACCTGGACAGACAGGCCTGACGGCCGGGTCAAAACGAGGCTCAAGATTCCCGTGTTTCAGGGACGGATGCCCTGCCATGTGGCATGCTCTTGACTTTCGGTGACCGGGTGTGGGAACCTTAGGTCATTCTTTGGGGCGGACTCCGTCTACGTGCGTGGCGCAAGGTCACGCACGCTGGCCGGAGTAGACCAGCGGCTGGAGTAACACCAGTGGTTGGAGGGACGAGTCTACCGGCTTCGTCCCGGGCTTTGTCGCGCCCAGCATCCCGCAAGGTCACTCATCGTGGAGGACCATCACCATGGCGAAGGCCCTTTTCGGCCACGTCGGTTCCGGCAACGACCTCCGGCTTTCGTACGAGGTACGTCGGCTGCGTGCCCGCGTAGCCGAGCTCGAGGCTGAGCTCGCCCGGACGCGTGACGTCAACGACGCGCTCGTCGGCGTTGACGTCCCTGAGGACGTCCGCGAGCTGGACGTCGAACCGGCCCTGACCTGACCTGACCTCTTAGCCGCCTTTCGAGCGGCTTCGCCAGGCGTCGGGTCAGACGTCTCGCTGGGGGCCGCCTCCTGGAACCCTCAGGCCGAGTCTCACTCGGTCTGTTCTCGGATCGCTGAAGGATCCTCGAACGCCCGGACGGTTCTCGGAGCTGGCTACCCGGACCAACGATCTTGTCGATCGACCCTCGGGCGACGTTACGTGTGCCCAGGGTCGGCCGGAGATCGGCTCCGCCACCCGCTCGCTCGTGGCCCGACGGTCTCGCCGTGGCGTGGGTGTACGGGTCTGGAGTTGTCCGTTCTGCTCGCCGTCGCGCCTCGTCGGGTGAAGATCCGACGGCGGCGTCTCGGTTTTGTGGGCGCACCTGCGGGGCGTTCGCGGCTGCCGTGGGCCCGGTGATCGTGCTTGGTCGGTGAGGTCCTCTGGGGCTTCCGGCCGGTACGTCCCCATTGGCCTGTCCGCTCCGGCGGGATGTCGTCGTGGCGCTTCGGCTTCCGGCCTGCCTCGTGGCCGTCGGTTTGGGAGTGGTTTCCTTGTGAGCCTCCCCGCGGTATGTCGACGAGGGTCCGGTCCGTGCCCACCGGTTCGCGTGCTCTCGTGGCTGTCGTAGCCGCTCCGTGGCTCGACGAGCTCTCCGGGTCCGGAGATCGCCGTCGCATCGCGGGCCGCTGGACGGCGTCGCCGGGCGGGTCACCCGCCTCGGGTCAGTGCTGCCCTTCTCGTGGGGTGCCTACTCCTGTCGTTCCAACCATGCACACCCACGTGTCCGACAACCCTGGCGACGGGCCCGGGCCGGTTCGGCGGGGTCGTGCCAGGTTGCCGACGGCCGGCCGAGCGGGATCGCGCTGTGGTTGATGGCCGCGTGGGGCACGCATGTCCGTGATCTACGGATCTTGGTGTCCCGGCGTGAGTCTGATGGTGCCGGGCAGACTATCGCGTTCTGGCCACTCCGTGCGCACAGTGGCGTGTCCTGTTCGTGACAGTGAGTTGGCGGATATCGTTGGCGGCGGCCCGGATGCGGGCCGGCCGCGGTGCCGGCGCCCATGGTCCTTGATCGGCATCCTGATCGGCGGCCGGTCGCGGCGAAGATCGTCGGTCCGGTTTCCGGCGCACCGCGGCGCTCATCCGGAGGGCGACCTTCGGGCCCGACCACGACCGCCCCATCGCTGCGGAGACCGGTGTACCTCAAGAGCCTGACACTGCGGGGCTTCAAGTCCTTCGCGAGCTCGACGACGCTGCGCCTCGAGCCGGGGATCACCTGTGTCGTCGGGCCCAACGGCTCGGGCAAGAGCAACGTCGTCGACGCGATGGCCTGGGTACTCGGGGAGCAGGGCGCGAAGGCGCTGCGTGGCGGCACGATGTCCGACGTCATCTTCGCCGGGACGCCGTCGCGGCCGCCGCTGGGCCGCGCCGAGGTGTTGCTGACGATCGACAACTCCGATGGCGCGCTGCCCATCGAGTACAGCGAGGTCACGGTCGGGCGGCTGATGTTCCGCAGCGGCCAGAGCGAGTACACGATCAATGGCACCTCCTGCCGGCTGCTGGACATCCAGGAGCTCATGAGCGACTCCGGGATCGGCCGCGAGCTGCACGTGATCGTCGGACAGGGGCAGCTGGACGCCGTGCTGCACGCGAGCCCCGAGGAGCGCCGGGCGTTCATCGAGGAGGCCGCGGGCGTCCTCAAACACCGCAAGCGCAAGGAGAAGGCGCTTCGCAAGCTGGAGGCGATGGCCGCCAACCTCACCCGGCTGACCGACCTGTCCGCCGAGCTGCGCCGCCAACTGGGCCCGCTGGGCCGGCAGGCCGAGATCGCCCGCAAGGCTGGCGTCATCCAGGCGACGCTGCGCGACGCGCGGCTGCGGCTGCTCGCCGACGACCTGGTCACCGCGCGGACGGAGCTCGCCGCCGACATCGCCGACGAGGAGACCGTCCGGGCCAAGCTTGCCGAGACCGAGGGCGCCCACGCCGCCGCCGCCGAGCGGGAGCAGGCGCTCGAGGCCGAGCTCGCCCGGATCGTCCCCCGCGCCGCCGCCGCCCAGGAGACCTGGTACGCCCTCTCGTCGGTGCGCGAGCGGCTGCGGGGCACCGGCCAGCTGGCCACCGAGCGCGCCCGGCTGCTGCGAGCCGGCGCCCAGGCCACCCGGGGCGGGCGCGACCCCGAGGAACTGGAGCAGGAGGCGGCGGCCGTTCACGAGCGCGAGGCCGCGCTGCAGGCCCGTCTGGAACGCGACCGGGACACGCTGACCGAGGTCGTGAGCCGGCGCGCCGAGCTGGAAGCCGCCCTCGCCGCGGAGGAGCAGGCCCTGCTCACCGCGAGCCGCGCCGCCGCGGCCCGGCGCGAGGGCATCGCCAGGCTCGCGGGCAAGGTCGAGACGGCCCGCTCCCGCGCGGCGGCGGCGGAGTCCGACATCGTCCGGCTTACCGAGGCGCTCGACGCGGCTCAGGCCCGCGACGCCGAGGCCAGCGGCTCGCGTGAGGCGCTCGACACAGAGCTCGCCAGGATCGAGACGGAGCGGGACGAACTGGCCGGCCGGCACGAGTCGGCCATCGCCCTGCACACCGCGGCGACCGAGCGGCTGGAGGCGCTGCGGACCCAGGAGCGCGGCGCCGACCGGGACCGCGCGTCGGCCGCCGCCCGCCGGGACGCGCTCTCGCTGTCGCTGGCCCCGGCCGACGGCGCCGCCGCGCTGCTCACGGCCACCGGCGACGCCACGGACGAGCGAGGCGGCGGCCAGGCGCGGGCTTCCTCCCAGACCGGTGGATCCGAGCCCGGAGGCACGGGTGGCGGGCGAGCCGGCGGGGGCAGAGCGGCTGGCAAGGGCAAGCAGGGGCGACCAGCCGAGCCCGCGCGGGTGTTCGAACCGCCGCGGACCCCGATCCAGATCTTCGGGCGGTTGGTGAACATCCTCGCGGTCACGCCGGGCGCGGAGGTGGCGATCGCCGCCGCCCTGGGGCCGGCCGCCGACGCGCTCGCCGTCGGGTCCGTCGACGACGTGGTCACCGCCCTGAGCTGGCTGCGGACCGCCGAGGCCGGCCGGGCCGCCTTCGTCCCCGCGTTTCCGCCGCCCGCCCCGCCGGCCGCCGGCGAGCTCGCCGACGGCCTGCCTGCCGAGGCCGTGCCGGCGCTGGAGCTCGTGCGGGTCGTCGACCAGCGGTTCGCGCCGGCCGTGGCCGCCATCCTCGGCGGGGTCGTCGTCGTCGACGACCTGGCCGGCGCCGCCAGGCTCGCCGCGGCCCGGCCCGGGCTTCGGCTGGTGACCCGCGATGGCGACACCCTTGGCCCGCCGGCCGCGGTCGGCGGCAGCGCGCACGCGCCCTCGCTGCTCGAGCTCGCCGCCGCCGCGGAGGAGGCCGCGGTCGCGATGGCCACCGCCGAGGCGCGGGCTGAGGCGTCGCGCACCGCCATGGAGCCCGCCCGCGAGGAGGTCGCCAGGACCAGGGCCGCGATCGACGCGGCCAACGCCGACCGCTCCGCCGCCGGCGCCCGCCACCGGGCGCTGACCGACCAGCTCGCCCAGCTGGACCGGGGCAGGGGCTCCGTCGCCGGGGAGATCAGCCGGTTGGAACGCGGCCGGCTCGCCGCCGAGGCGACGCGCGACCAGACCTACGGCGCGCTCGCCGAGCTCGAGGCGGCACTCGCGGCGAGCGACGACGAGCTGGACGTCGACGAGCGGTCGGCCGAGGAGCGCGACCGGCTCGTCGCCGCCACGGCCGCGGTCCGGGGCGAGGAGGTCGAGGCCAGGCTCGCGGTGCGCACCAGCGAGGAGCGCGCCCGCGGGCTCGCCGGGCGGGCCGACGCCCTGCTGCGCCAGGCCGCCCAGGAACGCGCCGCCCGCGCCGCGGCCGCCCGCACCCGGGCGCTGCGCGAGCGGCAGGCGAAGATCGCCGCCGCCGTCGCGGCCGCGGCCGATCAGGCGCTCGCCGCCTGCGAGACCTCGCTGGCCGCCGCGGCGGCTGAGCGGGAGCAGGCGGAGACCGCCCGCCGGGCGACCGACACCGAGCTCGCCGGAGTGCGCGACCGGGTGCGCGCCTACGCCGCGGCACTGTCCGCGCTGCGCGACGAGGCTCACCGGGACGAGCTGGCCCGGGAGGCCAAGCGGCTGCGGTCCGAGGCGCTCGAGGCCAAGGCGCTGGAGGAGCACGGCATCGCCGCCGACGACCTGGTCACCGAGTACGGCCCCGCGCTGCCGGTACCGCCGGACGAGGAGGGCGGCAAGGAGCGGCCCTTCGACCGCGCCGAGCAGACCGCGAGGCTCGCCACCGCGGAGAAGCAGCTGGTTCGGCTTGGGAAGATCAACCCGCTCGCCCTCGAGGAGTTCGAGGCCCTGCAGGAGCGGGCCGCGTTCCTGTCCGCGCAGCTCGACGACATCAAGAACACCCGGCGCGACCTGTTGCTCGTCGTCGAGGAGGTCGACTCCCGGGTCCGCGAGGTGTTCGCCGCCGCGTTCCAGGACACCGCCCGCGAGTTCGAGATCGTCTTCGACACGCTGTTCCCCGGCGGCGAGGGCCGGCTCGTGCTCACCGACCCCGAGGACATGCTCACGACCGGAATCGAGGTGGAGGCCCGCCCGCCGGGCAAGAAGGTCAAGCGGCTGTCACTGCTGTCCGGCGGCGAGCGCTCGCTGACCGCCCTCGCGATGCTGTTGGCGATCTTCCGGGCCCGGCCGTCGCCGTTCTACGTCCTCGACGAGGTCGAGGCGGCGCTCGACGACCGCAACCTCGGCCGCCTGCTGAACGCCGTCGAGGGGCTCAGGCAGAAGTCGCAGCTGATCATCATTACGCACCAGAAACGCACCATGGAGATCGCCGACGCGTTGTACGGAGTCTCGATGCGCGGTGACGGTGTGACCACGGTGATCAGCCAGCGGCTGCGCGAGCGGGCCTCCGCCTGAGGCTGTCCCGCGGCGGACGCTCCGCGCCCGCCGCCGGGCGCAGCCTGTCGGGCGCAGAGCGCCCTCCCCACGTGGTTCCGGGCCCTGGCTTATGGCGGTGGTGGGGCCGATCCCGGGCTGACGAGGTGGCTGGCTTGGCGCCGCGCTGATGCGCCGTCACCATCTGTGGCTGGGTTGCGCGCCTTGCTCGTCGGAGCGATATCGCACCTACTGAGGTTGGGCTGGCGGGTGCAGGTGCTTTGGCCATGGCGGTGCTTGGGGCGGGACGACCTCGGCTCGCCGGGCTGGAAGGTGTGCGCCTTGCTCGTCGGAGCGGCATCGCACCTACTGAGGTGGCTGTGTTGGCGTGATGCAGGCGCTGTGGCCATGGCGGTGCTTGGGGCGGGACGACCTCGACTCGCGAGGGCTGGAAGGATCGAAGCGTGGAGTACCTGTACATCATCGTCGTGGTCGCCGTCGTGCTGGTGGTCGCGGCCGGCGCGCTCGTTGGCAACGCCGTGCGCCGCCGGCCCCGGCTGCCGCGGGCCCGCTCCGGCGCCGAGGAGCTGACCGGGACCGCGCCGGCCGGCGGTGTCGGCACGCTGGAGGCACCACCTCGCGCGCAGGAGGCCGAGGCGGGCGCGCCAGCCGAGGTGGCTGAACCGCCCGGCCTCGAGGTGCCGGCGCCGGCGGTGGGCCGGCTCGTCCGGCTGCGCGCCCGGCTGGCCCGCTCGCAGTCGTCGCTCGGCCGCGGCCTGCTGTCACTGCTGTCCGGCGACGAGCTCTCCGACGACGACTGGGAGGACGTCGAGTCGACGCTGCTGCTCGCCGACGTGGGCGTCGGCGCGACCGGCGAGCTCGTCACGGCGCTGCGGGAGCGCACCGCCGTGCTCGGGGCCCGTAGCTACAACGACGTGCGGGAGATGCTGCGCGACGAGCTGCTCGCCCAGATCGGCACCACCGCCGACCGGTCGCTGCGCGTCTCGGCCGAGGATCGACCCGCGGTCATGCTGGTCGTCGGCGTCAACGGCACCGGTAAGACGACCACCTGCGGCAAGATCGCGCGGCTGCTGGTGGCCGACGGCCGGTCGGTCGTGCTCGGGGCTGCGGACACGTTCCGCGCCGCCGCCGCCGACCAGCTGGAGACCTGGGGCGGCCGGGTCGGAGCGGTCACCGTCCGCGGGCCGGAGGGCGCGGACCCGGCGTCGGTCGCCTTCGAGGCGGTGAAGCAGGGCATCGTGGACGGCGTCGATACCGTCGTGATCGACACAGCCGGCCGCCTGCACACCAAGGTGGGCCTGATGGACGAGCTTTCTAAGATCAAAAGGGTCGTCGTCAAGCAGAGCCCGGTCGACGAGGTGATCCTCGTGCTGGACGCGACGACCGGCCAGAACGCCCTCACCCAGGCGCGGGTCTTCGCCGAGGCCGTCGACATCACCGGCGTCGCCCTCACCAAGCTGGACGGCACCGCCAAGGGGGGGATCGTCATCGCCGTCCAGCGCGAGCTGGGCGTCCCGGTCAAGCTGGTCGGCCTGGGTGAGGGTCCCGACGACCTCGCGCCGTTTGAGCCCGAGGGCTTCGTCGACGCCCTGCTCGGTGACCCCGTCGGCTGACCTGCCTCGCGCGGCCTCGTAGGCCGGCCGGCCGGATGGTGTCTTTCGTGTCGGTTCTCCGCTGCCGGCCGATGAGCCCACAGGGTGGCGGGGGCGGCCGCGAAGTCCGGATGTGGCCTGAGACACACCAAGTTGCCCCCAGGTCTTTATTTCGGCCCCGGGCTCGATCTAGCATCTTCGGGCGGTCTTCTTTGGCCCGCTGACCGCGCCACGCACGTCCGCGAGGGTCCCCACTGGCGAGGTCCGGCCGGGGAAGCCAGCGTCCGGCGAGGTGTCCCGCCCTCCTCAACGGAGAGGGCGGACCCGGCTGGCGGTCATCGCCTGCCCGAGTCCGTGCGGCATGCCTCGCCGGACCGGCTGGCGCCGCGGCTTGGCGCTTCGCGCCAGCCTGGCGGGCGGGCGCTGAGCCTGACCTCCCCAGATCGCTAACCTCCCAGATCGGCTCCCAGACCTCCCCGATCGCTTACCTCCCAGCAGACCTCCCAGCAGACCTCCCAGATCGCTTCGCGATCCGGCAGGAACCCCGGCTTCGCGATCCGGCAGGGACCCTGTCGCCAATCGGGCAGGGACCCGGATCCGGTAGGGACCCTGTCGCCGATCCGGCAGGACTCTGCTCACACGTGGTTCCGGATCGAGGCCTATGACGATGCGACGGCGTTTGGGTTCACCCTTGGGGCGGGGGCCGGTCCGAATGCGTACCCTAGGACTGTCCGTTCCAATGCTGCCCGGGGCGTGGTAAGCGATTCTTCCGCCGAGTCGCGTTCGCCCGATGTGGTGGCGGTCGGCGGCTCGTCGGGGTGGTCGGGCCGGCCGGTGGCCGCGCGGACGGGCCCCTCCCACCACAGGCCAGCGATCCCGGAGAGTGCGCGTGTTCGACACCCTGTCCAGCCGGCTCGACACGGTCTTCAAGTCGCTGCGCGGCCGGGGTCGGCTGTCCGAGGCGGACATCGACGCCACCGCGCGGGAGATCCGGGTCGCGCTGCTCGAGGCCGACGTCGCGCTACCGGTCGTCCGCGCGTTCGTCGCGGCGGTCAAGGAGCGTGCCCGCGGTGTCGCGGTCAGCCAGGCGCTGAACCCGGCCCAGCAGGTCATCAAGATCGTCAACGAGGAGCTCGTCGGCATCCTCGGCGGCGGCACCACGACGCTGCGGATGGCCAAGACGCCGCCGACGGTGATTCTGCTCGCCGGTCTGCAGGGCACTGGTAAGACGACGCTCGCCGGCAAGCTCGGCACGTGGCTGAAGAAGCAGGGGCACACGCCGCTGCTGGTGGCCGCCGACCTGCAGCGCCCGAACGCGGTGAACCAGCTGCAGGTCGTCGGGTCGAGGGCTGGCGTCGAGGTGTTCGCCCCCGAGCCGGGCAACGGTGTCGGTGACCCGGTCGCGGTCGCCCGCGACGCCATCGCCCACGCCCGCCGGCAGGTCCACGACGTGGTCGTCGTCGACACCGCCGGCCGCCTCGGCATCGACGAGGAGATGATGCGACAGGCGGCCGACATCCGCGACGCCGTCGACCCGGACGAGATCCTCTTCGTCGTCGACGCGATGGTCGGCCAGGACGCCGTCACCACGGCGCTGGCGTTCCTCGACGGAGTCGGCTTCAGCGGTGTCGTGCTCACGAAGCTCGACGGTGATGCCCGCGGCGGCGCCGCGCTGTCGGTCGCGCACGTCACCGGTCGGCCGATCATGTTCGCGTCCACCGGCGAGGCGCTCGCGGACTTCGACGTCTTCCACCCGGAGCGGATGGCGTCGCGCATCCTGGGCATGGGTGACGTCCTCACCCTGATCGAGCAGGCCGAGCAGGCCTTCGATCAGGACGAGGCCGAAGAGATGGCGCGGAAGATGGCCGCGTCGGAGTTCACCCTCGAGGACTTCCTCAACCAGATGCTGGCCGTCCGCCGGCTGGGGCCGATCGGCAACCTGCTCGGAATGCTGCCCGGCATGGGCCAGATGAAGGATCAGCTGTCCCAGATCGACGATCGGGACGTCGACCGGGTCGTCGCGATCATCCGGTCGATGACGCCGGGCGAGCGGAGCGACCCGAGCATCCTGCAGAAGAGCCGCAAGGAGCGGGTGGCCCGAGGATCCGGGGTCACTGTCACCGAGGTCAACCAGCTGCTGGACCGGTTCGGCGAGGCGCGCAAGATGATGCGTCAGCTCGCGAACGGCGCTGGCATCCCGGGAATGGGGCGGGGGAAGGCGGCACAGGCTCGTAAGGCGCCGAAGAAGGGCAAGGGCGCAAGCAAGAAGGGCAACCCCGCGGCGCGCGCCGCGCAGGCGGCACAGGCCAAGTCCAAGCAGGCCGGCGGCGGTCGCGTGAGCGGGCCCCCCGGCGTCGACGGACTGCCGGGCGGCATGCCGCCCGCGGGGGTGGGGGACGTCGACCTGTCCGCCCTGCTCAAGCCCGGCGCCTTCAACCAGCCCGGACGCCGCGGTCGCTAGGACGGCCGCGCTCGGTGCCACCGGCTCAGGGTTCGGCGGGCTCAGGGCTCGGCGCCCGGCATACGCTGTCAGGGATCGGTCCGCATGGCTGGGCCTACGCCTTCCGGGCCGGGAAGCCGGCCGGGTCGGTCGTGACGGGTGGCGGGCGTCCAGCCGCGGAGACGATCTGGCAAACTGTAGGGGCGCACGAGCCCACGCCCATCAGCGTCGACGTGACGGGCCGGCGGGCCAGTACGCAGACTTCGGGGGAGGATCATCCCCCCACCCCGGTGCCGCGCCTCCGCGTGGCCCTCAAGCAATGGAGCTTTTCAACAACCGTGGCAACCAAGATCAAGCTGCAGCGCACCGGCAAGATGCGTGAGCCGCACTACCGCATCGTCGTCGCCGACGCCCGCACCAAGCGGGACGGCCGGGTCATCGAGGCCATCGGCCAGTACCACCCGAAGGACGACCCCAGCACCATCATCGTGGATGGCGAGCGGGCCGCCCATTGGCTGTCCGTCGGCGCGCAGCCGACCGACCCGGTGCTTGTCCTGCTCAAGGTCACCGGTGACTGGCAGAAGTTCAAGGGCCTGCCGGCGCCCGAGCCGATGAAGGTCGCGGCTCCCAAGGTCGACCGGCGCGAGGTCTTCCAGGCCGCGGCGCGCGAGGCCGCCGGTCTCGAGGAGAAGCCGGCCACCACGCCGAAGAAGAAGAGCAAGCCCGCCGCCGAAGGCGACGAGACGCCGGCCGCGGGGCAGTAGGTGCTCGAATCGGCGCTCGAACACCTCGTTCGAGGGATCGTCGACCACCCGGAGGACGTCCGAGTGGACCTGCTGTCGAACCGACGCGGCCGCACCCTCGAGGTCCGGGTGCATCCCGACGACCTCGGGAAAGTGATCGGTCGGCGTGGCCGGACCGCCAAGGCGTTGCGTACCGTCATGGCCGGCGTCGGCGGTCGCGGGCTGCGTGTCGACGTCGTCGACGTCGACCGGTGAGGTGGGCGGTGGGCCTTGCTCACCGCGGGCAATCCCTCGTGGCTCCTCCCAGACCGGCGACCGGGTTCCTGCCGGGTCGGCGACCTGGTGGGTCAGTGGTCTGGGAGGCCTGCCGGGAGGTCCAGATCCGCGTGAGCGGGCCGGCGGGGAAAGTGCTTCGGCCAGCGCGGGTAGGCATGCGGGCCGGCCATGGGTGACGCGATCGTTGTGGGACGGGTCGGGAAGGCGCACGGCGTTCGCGGCGACGTGACCATCGACGTCCGGACCGACGTGCCCGAGCGCCGGTTCACCGTCGGTGCCCGGTTCGACCGGTCCGGTGATGGGCCGGACCTGGTGATCGCCGAGTCGCGGTGGCACTCCGGGCGGCTCCTCCTGCGCTTCGAGGGCGTGGCCGACCGGAACGCGGCCGAGGCACTGCGTGGGACTGTGCTCACGATCGACGCGGATCAGGCAGGCGACGCGGCGGACCCGGATGAGCCGGACGATGACGGCGAATTCTGGTGGGACCGTGACCTGGTCGGCCTGCGGGCCGTTACCCCGGATGGGAGCCCGCTCGGCGAGGTGACCGACATCGTGCACACCGCGGCCGGCGAGTTGCTGGCGATCGGCAAGCCTGACGGCGGCGAGCACCTCGTGCCGTTCGTCCACGACATCGTCCCCACCGTTGACCGGGCCGGCGGCCGGATCGTCGTGGACGCCCCGCCTGGCCTGCTGGATCTCGGCTGACGGCAGGCCGCGTAGCCGGGGCCCTCCGCGTGGCTCAACGCCCTCCGGAGGCATGAAGGAAGAGCATCCTTGCGGCCTCCTTCGGCCCAGCCGCTGGTGGGAAGGAGGGATACCCGGCATGCGGGTGGACGTGCTCACGATCTTCCCGGCCTATCTGGAGCCCCTGCGTCTCTCGCTGCTCGGCAAGGCCCGCGACCGCGGCATGGTGGAGATCCACACCCGCGACCTGAGGGACTGGGCGACCGACCGGCACCGGACCGTCGACGACACGCCTTACGGCGGCGGGCCAGGCATGGTCATGCGCCCCGAGCCGTGGGACGCGGCGCTGCGCTCGATCGCGGGCTCGGGCGGGCCCGCGCCGCGGCCGCGTGTGATCGTCCCGACTCCGGCCGGGCGTCCCTTCACCCAGGCCTACGCGGCCGAGCTGGCCGCCGAGCCCTGGCTGGTCTTCTGCTGCGGCCGATACGAGGGCATCGACGCCCGCATCGTCGATGCCTGGGCCGATGACGAGGTCTCCATCGGCGACTATGTGCTCTCCGGCGGAGAGGTCGCGACGCTCGTCATGCTCGAGGCAATCACCCGGCTGCTGCCCGGCGCCGTCGGCAACGCCGAATCGGTCACGGACGACTCGTTCGCACACGGGTTGCTCGAGGGGCCGGTTTACACCCGTCCACCCGAGTGGGCGGGGCATCGGGTCCCGGACGTGCTGCTTTCCGGCGACCACGGCGCGATAGCCCGATGGCGGCGTGAGCAGGCGTTGCGCCGGACCGCCCAGCGCCGTCCGGACCTGCTCACGTCGCTCGAGCTCGACGACCGTGACCGGTTGGTCGTCGCCCAGGCTCTGGCGAGGGAGTCGCATCCGCCGGCCGGCGCGGCCAGCGCCGTCGCGGAGTCGGCCGAACCGGACGAACCTCTCCGGACGGCGGTCGACGCCGCGCCACGGGACACCGTCCCCCGCGACACGGCCTCACGGGCCGAGTGATCGTGGTGGCCCGCCGCGATGCGACGGGCCGGTCGTGTGGCACAGTAGGATGCAGTGTCCGCCGGTCCGTGGCCGGCTCGGCCGGGTCTCGGCGTCGGCGACCTGACGCGTGCTTGACACAGCGCGCCAGGTTCCGGCCCAGTCGGGTGCCCGGCCTTGATGATCGTGACGAGTTCGCCGCCTTAGGCGCGGCTCGCCGCGAGGACCCTCGGCGTTCCTCTCGGGTCGGCGAAGCCGATCTGAGAGGTCCGGATCAGTTCCTGGTCCGGCGTCAGGCCCGCCGGTCGGCACAGACCGGTGTCGCCACGGACCAAGCGATGCCTAGGACCAACTGCCACCACTGAGGAAGCGACTGCCATGCAAACCCTGGACAGCCTCGACGCCGAGTCGCTGAGGACCGACGTGCCCGAGTTCTGGCCGGGCGACACCCTCAAGGTCCACGTGCGCGTGGTCGAGGGAAGCCGCCAGCGCATCCAGGTCTTCCAGGGCGTCGTGGTCCGCCGGCAGGGCGATGGACTGCGGGAGACGTTCACCGTCCGCAAGGTCAGCTTCGGCGTCGGTGTGGAGCGCACCTTCCCGGTGCACAGCCCGATCGTTTCGAAGATCGAGATCGTGACCCGCGGTGCCGTCCGCCGGGCCAAGCTGTACTACCTGCGCGACCTGCGCGGCAAGGCCGCTAAGATCAAGGAGAAGCGGTAAGGCGGACTGTGGCGAAGCGCGAAGCGCTTCGCCACAAGCGCGCCAGCGCGCGCTGAGTCTGACCTCAGATCGCTGACCTCCCAGCAGACACCCGCCAGAAGCCTCCCAGCAGACCTCCCAGATCGCTCCGCGATCCGGCAGGAACCGCGGGTTCCGCCGATCCGGTAGGGACCGGGTTCCGCCGATCCGGCGGGTCCTGTCATCTGTCTTGGTGGAACCCCGGTCGGGCGCTGAGCGCGCGGCCTGTGTGAGGTCGGAAGCGCGGAAGGCGTTAGGCCGGCGCCTTCAGGCGCGCGGATACCGGGCGCGGGATGTGTCCCCGCCCGGTTGCTCCGAGCCGGCCCGGACGCTGGTGCTCTGCTCGCACCAGGTGCTGGGGCTGCGTCACCCGCTCCAAGACCGGACGACTCTGAACAACGTCCGCCCATGCTCGGCGTGGCGGGGATGGGTGCGTGCGGGCGTGCTCCGGGCGGATGGACGAAGATAGACGGGTCGTGACCGAGCGCCGGCAGGCGGGGATAACGGCTGCCGCGCTCGGGAACTCGAATACCCCGGCTGGTCGACATCGTGTGGTCACGGGCCTGCCTGGCGAGGCGCCGGGGTCCCGGCCCCGCCGAGGATCACAACGTGAGGTGGCGTAGTGAGCTCGTCCGAGCAGGGCACTCCGGACCCGGCCGATATCGGAGGCGCGTTGCCTGCTGGGGCCGGCCTGGGCTCCGGGCGGTCGCCGGCCGGCGGGTCACGGCCCGCGCGCGGGCCCGCGCCAGCCGCGGACCGCGGTGCCTGGGACGACGACGGCCTCGGTCCGGCGGCCGGCGACGGTGACGCCGAGGGCGACCGCGTCGCCGACGAGCCCGATGACTCCGCCAAGCCCACAACCCGCCTAGGTCGGCGGGTACGCGACGCGGACCTGCCCGATCGGCTTCGCCGATCGGGCAGGAACCCCGGGCGCGCGCGGCCCGGGCGCGGCGACCGCGAGGACGGGCGCGGCTCGTTCCTGCGCGAGCTGCCCGTTCTCGTGCTCATCGCCTTCGTCCTGGCGCTGCTGATCAAGGCCCTGCTCGTACAGGCCTTCTGGATCCCGTCGGAGTCGATGGAGCGGACGCTGCTCATCAACGACCGGGTGCTGGTGAACAAGGTCGTCTACCACTTCCGTGACGTCCACCGCGGCGACATCGTCGTGTTCAACGGGGACGGGACCGGTTTCCAGAGCCACGAGTCGGTGATCGCCCCGCCGAGCAACGGGTTCAGCCGGTTCGTCCGCGGCACCCAGAACCTGCTCGGTCTGGGCGCGCCCAGCGACAAGGACTTCATCAAACGAGTCATCGGCGTCGGTGGCGACACCGTGAGCTGCTGCGACAGCGACAACCGGGTCATGGTCAACGGCAAGGCGCTCGACGAGCCGTATGTCTTCGAGAACGACTTCCAGCCCTTCGCCCCGGTGAAGGTGCCCGATGGCCGGCTGTGGGTGATGGGCGATCACCGCGGCGCCTCGTCAGACTCGCGCGCGAACGGGACGATCCCGACCAGCGCCGTCGTCGGCCGCGCGTTCGTGCGCGTCTGGCCACTCAGCCGGTTCGGTTTCCTCACCGTTCCCGGCACCTTCCATGGCATTCCGGCGGCCAGCTCGGCGCGTCCCGTCACCGGCACCGCCACTCCCGGTACCCAGGGCGATGAGTCGCTGCCGGTCGGAACGCCCGCTTCGGTGCCTCTCGTCGGCGTGCTCGCACTCGCCATTCATGCCGGCGGCGGCCGACGCGGGCTGTCGCCGGGCCGCGGGCCGGGCGGCGGGCGGGCGTCGTGTCGAAACGGACGACGGTGGGCGCGGTGGCGACGTTCGCGATGAGGCCCCCGGGCGTGGTCATCCGGCGCGACAGCGGTCTGTTCGGCTACGAGCGAGCGCTCGCGCGCCGCGGTCTTGGCCCGGTGGCCGGCGTCGACGAGGCGGGCCGTGGCGCCTGCGCCGGCCCGCTGGTGGTGGCCGCGGTCATCCTTGATCCGCGCAGGACCGGGCGCCTCAGTGCCCTCGCCGACTCCAAGCTGCTGACCGAGCGGGTCAGGGAACGCGTCTATGACGACGTGACGGCCGTGGCGTCGGCGTGGTCCGTGGTCGTGATCCCGGCGGCCGACATCGATCGGCACGGGCTGCACGTCATGAACATCGCCGGGATGCGTCGCGCCGTGGCGCGCCTCGCGGTACGGCCGGGATATGTGCTCGTCGACGGGTTCCCGGTCCCTGGGATCGACGCGCCGTCGCTCGCGGTGCGAAAGGGCGACCGGGTCGCGGGCTGCGTCGCGGCCGCCTCCGTCATCGCCAAGGTCACTCGGGACCGGATCATGTGCCGGCTGCACGAGCGCTATGGCGAGTACGATTTCGCGCAGCACAAGGGATACGTCACCGCCGCGCACGCCGCGGCACTGGCGCTACACGGGCCGTGCAAGGAGCACCGCCTGTCGTATGTCAATGTCCAGTCCCTGGTCGCGCAGGGTGGGGACTTTCGATCGGTGCGGCTGGAGGAGACCGTGGCAGTGGCCGGCCGGCAGGACACGGAGACCGTATGAGCGCCGAGGACCTCGAGAAGTACGAGACCGAGATGGAGCTGCAGCTCTATCGGGAGTACCGGGACGTGGTCGGGCTCTTCTCGTATGTCATCGAGACCGAACGCCGCTTCTACCTCGCCAACGAGTACAAGATCGACGTCCGGAACACCTCGGACGGCGAGGTCTTCTTCGAGCTGACGCTGCGGGACGCCTGGGTGTGGGACATGTTCCGGCCCGCGCGTTTCGTGAAGAACGTCCGGGTTGTCACGTTCAAGGACGTCAACGTCGAGGAGCTCACGAAGGCAGAGCTGTAGCGCGGAGGCCACATTCCCCGTACTCCCGGTCACTGGTTGCGCCCGGCCTGACGTGACGGCTCGGCGGCTGGTGTCTCGCGCCGAGCCCCGGGTTCGGGTGGGCCGTGGCCGGTGAGGCCCCTCCTGGCTGACCCGTCTTCCTGCCACTTCTGTGGACGGCGGACCGTTGTCCACAGGAGCGTCGGGCGGCCTCGACGCGGGGCCGCCGGGCTCGCACGCTGATCCCGCTGGCGGCAGCAGCCGCCGTGGGCGGCGCACCGTCCTGGCAACAGCCAGGCCACGCCGCTCGGGTGAAGCCGGTCGTGGACGGCCGGCGGACGGCGGGGGTCCGGCTGTGACATCCAGGCCAAGAACGGGCCACCAGGCCAAGGACGTGCTCGGTCGGTTCGGTGAGGAACTGGCCGCGCGCCACCTCGTCAAGTGCGGCGCCGAGATCCTCGACCGGAACTGGCGGTGCCGCGAGGGCGAGCTGGACATCGTCGCCCGCGAGGCGGGCACGCTGGTGTTCTGTGAGGTCAAGACCCGCTCCGGAACGCGGTTCGGCACACCGGCGGAGGCCGTCGTGGGCCGCAAGGCCGCCCGGGTGCGCCTGCTGGCCGTGCGCTGGCTCGCGGAGCACCCGCGCGTGCGCGGCCCGGTGCGTTTCGACCTGTTGGCGGTCAGCCGCGACGTGATACCGGGCGAGCCCGGGGCGATGCGCGTCGAGCACCGGCGCGGGGCGTTCTGATGGCCCTGGCTCGGACCCTCGCCGTCGCCGTCGTCGGTGTCGAGGGCCACCTGGTGGAGGTGGAGGCCCACCTTTCCGGCGGCCTGCCCGGCCTCGCGCTGATCGGGCTGCCCGACGCGGCGCTCGCCGAGGCCCGCGACCGAGTCCGTGCCGCGGTCCTCAACTCCGGGCAGAAATGGCCTGACGAGCGGATCACCGTCGGGCTGTTCCCGGCGACCCTGCCGAAGTCAGGCAGCTCCTTCGACCTGGCGGTGGCACTCGCGATCCTCGCCGCCGCGGGTGTCGTCCCGTTGCCCGACCCGCGCCGACGCGTGGTGCTCGGCGAGCTCGCGCTGGACGGGCGGGTGCGCCCGGTGCGCGGCGTGCTGCCAGCGGTGCTGGCCGCCGTGGGCGCGGGCGTGAGCAGGGTGGTGGTCCCGGTGCGTAACGCCGCCGAGGCGGCGCTCGTCCCCGGCGCCGAGGTCGAGCCGGTCCCTGACCTGCGCAGCGCGATCGGTCTGCTGCGCGGTGAGTACGAGCCCGAGCCGGCTCTGGCCATGGCGGGCGACGTCGCGGACCTCCCGGGTCGGCTTCGTCGATCCGGCAGGAACCCCGGCCCCGCGTGGACGGACGAGACGGATCTTGACCTCGCCGACGTCGCCGGGCAGAGCCGCGGCCGGCTCGCGGTCGAGGTCGCCGCCGGCGGCGGCCATCACCTGTACATGCAGGGGCCGCCGGGCGGCGGTAAGACGATGCTGGCCGAACGGCTGCCAGGGCTCCTGCCTGATCTGGACCTAGAGGCGGCCATCGAGGTGACGGCCGTGCACTCGGTGGCCGGCGTACTGCCCTCCGACACGCCGCTGGTCAGCCGTCCGCCTTACCGCAGCCCGCACCACAGCGCGACGCCGGCCGCGCTGGTCGGCGCCGGCACCACCGTGATCCGTCCCGGGCTCGCCTGCCAGGCACACCGCGGGATTCTTTTCTTGGATGAGGCCCCCGAATTCGGGCGGACCGCGCTCGACGCGCTGCGGCAGCCGCTGGAAAGCGGCATGATCGAGATCGCGAGGGCGCGGATGACCACCCGGTTCCCCGCCCGGTTCCTGCTGGTACTGGCGGCCAACCCATGCCCGTGTGCCAAGACCGGCGTCAGGGGCGCGAACGCCTGCGAGTGCCCCAGCATGGTCCGGCGCCGCTACCAGGCGCGGCTGTCCGGCCCCCTGCTCGACCGGATCGACCTGCAGGTCGAGCTCGGAGCACCCAGCCGGGCTGAGCTGCGGGCGGACGTCGGCTCGGCCGAGTCCAGCGCGCTGGTCGCCGAGCGGGTCGCCCAGGCGCGGGCGGCCATGGCCGCGCGGTTGCACGGCACCCCGTGGCGGACGAACGCGGAGGTGCCCGGCGCGACGTTGCGGCGCCGCTGGCCGCTGTCGCCGTCGGTCACGTTCGCCGCCGACCGGGCCTACGAGACCGGGTCGCTCACCGCTCGCGGTCTCGACCGGGTGCTGCGGGTCGCGTGGACGCTGGCCGACCTGCGTGGCCTGGACCGGCCTGGTGGGACGGAGCTCGGCCTCGCGTTGAGCCTGCGCATCCCCGGGCGGGAAGCATGAACGCGCCAGATTCTCCCGCCGGGCAGGCCGGGCAGGCTGGCCTGGGCCTTGACGGCGCTCCAGACGGCGAGGGCTCGGCGGACCGGCTCGCGCGGGCGGCACTTTCGCACCTCGTCGGGTATGGCAACGTGCGACTGGCGGGTCTGCTGCGCACCGTTGGCCCCGCCGAGGCCTGGGCCCAGATCCGCGCCGAGCATCCGGACATCGAGCCGCGCCGCGACCTGGACCGGCTGCGCCAGCTCGGTGGGTGGCTGGTCTGCCCCGGGGACCCGGGCTGGCCGTCGGGCCTCGACGGCCTGGACCGGGTGGCGGAGCGGGGCGAGCCGGAGTACGGCGCGCCGCTCGCGCTCTGGGTCCTTGGCGAAGCCGACGCCGCGCGGAAGGTTCTCACGGACGGTGACCAGCGCGGCGTCGCGGTTGTCGGCAGCCGGGCCGCCACCGCCTACGGGCAGCACGTCGCGAGCGAGCTGGCATGCGCGTTGGCCGAACGGGAGTGGACGGTCGTCTCGGGCGCGGCGTTCGGGATCGACGCCGCCGCGCACCGAGGCGCTCTCGCCGGCGGCGGAATGACGGCGGCCGTGCTCGCCTGCGGCGTCGACATCCCCTACCCGGCCGCGCACGCGCGGTTGCTCGAAGAGATCCGTGGCAACGGTCTGCTGGTCAGTGAAGTGCCGCTGGGCAGCCCCCCGCTGCGTCGACGTTTTCTCATCCGTAACCGACTTATCGCCGCGCTCACCAGAGGCACCGTGTTGGTCGAGGCGGGTGTGCGCAGCGGCGCGCTCAGTACCGCGCGGCATGCCCGCCGGCTGGGCCGCGGGCTCATGGTCGTCCCCGGCCCGGTGACCAGCGCGATGTCGGCCGGCTGCCACCGGCTGCTGCGTGACCACCGCGAGGACTGTGCGCTGGTCACCGACGCGCGCGACATCGAGGAGGAGATCGGGCCGGTTGGTCTCGCTGGCGGCCCCGCGGGCGTTCCCACCGGCCCACGCGACGATCTGCCCGCGGCGGTTCACGCCCTGCTGGAGGCCATGCCGACGCGCGGCGTCGCCGGCGTCGCGGTGCTGGCGCGGCGAATCGGCCGGGAACCCAACGAGGTGCTCGCCATGCTCGGCCCGCTCGAACTGGAAGGACTCCTCGAGTCCAGGCCGGACGGCTACCGGCTGACCGCGCTCGGACGCGGTCCGGACCGGCCTCGGCCGACCCGGCCCTCGCTGGCCCAGCGCCACCCCGCGGCACCCGACCCGGCCGGCTCGGCCCCGGCCGGCACGTCCCACGTCGGCATGCCCAACGCGGATGCGGACGATGACGCCTTGTTCCCGATGCGGGAGGTAAACCCATGACCCCGAACAATCAGCTCGCCGGACTGCGTGCCGCCCTGCGGCTTGTCCAGCGCGACCTCGACAGCCATCCGGGTGACGGTCCCGCCATCGGCACCGACGACGACGGGACTGGTGGCCTCGACCTGGACGGCGACGGCTCGGGCGAGGCCACCGGACTCGCCGTCGCGGGGAGCAGCCGGTTCCGACTGGTCGGCACCGAGCAGGGGTTCTTCGTGGCCCTGCCGGACGGACGGTTCTGGCCGGCGGGTGCCGGGCCGTTGCCTCTCGGCGCCGAGGGGGACGAAGCCGTTCTCGCCGTCGCCCTGGGTGTGCAGGAGTGCTTCGCGGAGATCCTCTGGCATGCCTGGCCGCGCTGCCCGCGGCACGGCGCGGCGCTTCGCGCCGAAGCCCGGACTCCGGCCGACGAGGTGATCTGGCGCTGCGGCGCGGACGAGGGCCACGACGTAGCCCCAGTCGGACACCTGGCGATTGCGGCCCCGCGTCCCTCCGCGACTCCCCGCCAGGCATTTGCCGGATCTTCCCCCGCGCAGCCCGGCCCCGAGACGGACAACTGACCGGCCGTCCGGCGGCTGTCGCCGCGCCGCACGGTTGTCGTCGCAATCGGAGGGGCGGGCGGAGATGCGTACATCGGCGGGATGGCGAACGCGCGATCAAGCTGGCGTGACGTGACCGCTGTGAGGTGGTGAAGTGGCGGCATGCGACCGACTGAGGCTTCTGGACCGGGTGGTGCTGGGGAACCCGGCTGGGACCGAGCGGTGGCCGCCTTCGTGGACCACCTGATCGCGGAGCTGAACCGGTCACCACAGACCGTGCGCGCCTACCGGGCGGATCTCGCGAGCCTGCGGGCACATGCCATCAGGCTGGGAAGGCCGGAGCTTACGGCGCTCGACCTGGCCGTGCTGCGGGGCTGGCTCGCGAGCCTGCGCGCGGACGGCGCCGCGCCGGCCACCCTCGCGCGCAGAGCGTCGGTCGCGCGGGCGTTCTCCGCGTTCGCCGCGCGGCGCGGCCACCTGCCGGAGGATGTCGCGGCCCGGCTGGCCGGTGCGCGCGCGCCGAGGCGGATCCCACGGGTGCTCACCGTGGAGCAGGCACGCACCCTGCTCGCCGGGCCGCCGTCGGGCCCCTCCCCGGCCGCCGACGAGGCTGGCTCTGAGACGCGGGGCGGCGTCGGCGGGCCGCCGGCCGGCGGCCGGGGTTCCTCCCGGATCGGCGAGACGATTCCCGCCGCATCGGACACGGGGCCCCTGCCGGATCGACGACAGGGGCCCAGCCGCATCGGCGAGGCCCGCGGCTGCTCTGGGATCGACGAAGCCCAGGGTCCCTCCCGGATCGGCGAACGCGATCTGGGAGGTGTGTTGGGAGGTCGGCTATCTGGGGGGCCTGCTGGGCGGCCGGCGATCCGGGCGGCCGGCGATCCGGAAGGTCGGTTGGCTGGCGCGCTGCGGATGCGCGACGACGCGGTGCTCGAACTGCTCTACGCCACCGGCGTGCGCGTGTCCGAGCTGTGCGGGCTCGACCTCGACGATGTCGACCATGAACGGCGCCTGCTAAGGGTCACCGGCAAGGGCGACCGGCAACGCGCCGTTCCCTATGGCCTTCCGGCGGCCCGCGCGCTTGCCAGCTGGTTGCGTTCCGGTCGGCCCGAACTCGTCCGAACGTCCTCGAGGGCCTCCCAGCCTGGCTTCGTCGATCCGACAAAAGCCCCCGGGCCCCCGAGCATTCCGAGCACGCCCAGAGCGTCGGCTGGGTCTGCGGCCTCGGCCGGGTCCGCCCATGCCCTGCTGCTCGGCGCCCGTGGCGGTCGACTGGACCCCCGGACCGTGCGGCGGATCCTGGCCGCCCGGCTCGCCGCGACGGGCGGCCCGGATGGCGTGACCCCGCATGGACTGCGGCATTCGGCAGCCACCCACCTGCTCGACGGCGGCGCGGACCTGCGCTCGGTGCAGGAACTGCTCGGCCACGCCAGCCTCGCGACCACCCAGATCTACACCCATGTCACCCCGGAGCGGCTGCGTGCCGCCTTCCAACAGGCCCATCCGCGCGCCTGATCCGGCCAGGGCTCCGCGTGGCGCGACCGCGAAGCCTCCTCGGCCGTTCACCGTCAGCCTGCTCCCATTCCGAGGCTGGTGACGGGGATCGGGCGGGCCACGGGGAGCAGCCGGGGTGGGTCGGGGAGCAGCAGAACAAGCGGGCTGAGGTAGGCGGCACCGCGCAGCAGGCCCCAGTGCAGGCAGGCGTCCTGAGAACAGCCGGGGTGGCCCGTGGCCAGCCGGCCGAGTGGCGTCCCGGCCGTCACCCGCTGGCCCGCGCTGACGAGCACGTCCAGCGGCTCGTACGTGGTCCGCAGCTCGCCGTGGGTCACCGCGACGACGCCTCGCCCCGCGAGGACGCCCGCGTAGCTCACGACCCCGTCCCCGGCCGCCCGCACCATCGCTCCGGCCCGAGTGCGCAGGTCGATGCCGCGGTGCCCGGCACCGTAGGGAGTAGCCGGGGGCTGGAATGGCCGGGCAACTGTCAGCGACCCGTCCAGCGGCGCCCGCCATCTGACCGCGGCGGCCGGCACCGCTCGCCCCTGTGGGACGAGGCCGGAGCCCGGGGGAGTGCCGCCGGGGACGGGGCCGACGGTGCGCTGGCCGTCCGGAACGGGACCAAGGCCGGAGTCCGACCGTGCCGGGCTGGCGGTGGGGCTGGCGCCGTCGGTCTTCCTGCCGCCCGCCTGGCTCGTAACCCGACGGCCGGCGGTGGCCAGGCCGTCGGCGGTGGCCGCGACGCTGGGCTGGCGCTCGACGACGGTGGGCCGCGGCGCCGAGCCGCCCGAATCTGGGGAGGCGACGCTGCTCAGCCGAGGCGCCGCGGCGAGCCGCTCGGCCACGGCGGCCGGTCGGTCGGCGGTGATCTGGCCCGCGGTGGCGGGGCGAGGCCAACCGCCGAGTGCCAGGACGGCGGCCAGGAAGGCGGCGGCGACGAGCGGCGGGATGCGCGGGTCGTGGCTCGGGGCGGGGGCCATGGGAACTCCTGCGGCTCGGCGGGCCTTGGAGCGGCCGGGGGCGGGAGGCGCGGTGTGGAGGACCGGACCCCGCCCCCGGCCGCCGTGCGCCGGCCCGGGGGCGTCGTCGGCCGGCCCGGCACACGATGTGCGCCCCGAACCCGGCGCGCCAGTGCGAGCCCGGCGGCTGTGGACAACCCGGGTCCTGTGGGCAACCGCCGCATAGTTGCCAACCGGACGCCGAGCTGAGGATCCCCGCGAGCGCATCGACCCTCATCTCGGCCGGCCTGGCGGCCGGAGGCGCGGCGGCGCCGAGCAGGCCCTCGGCCGGGCCGAGTATCATCGGCAACGGAGCTCCGCAAGGAGCTCACTTCGCACGCCCGCTCCCGGCGGGCGCGGCAGGCCATGGTCGTCCTGTCGATGTCGTGTCTCGACGTCGTCGGTCGATCACCGACGGCCTCCCGCGCCCCGTCGCCACCCGGTCACTCGGCCGGCGTGGTCGGGAGGGCTCCCTCGGTCCGCCGCGTCGCGGCGGAAGGGGCCTATCGGGCGTCAGGGGTCGCCGGCACCTGCCGCGGCCGACAACCGAGACAATCCGGCCTTGCGTGCCGGACGGGAAGGAGCGGCGGTCATGGCCGTCGTCACGATGAGGCAGCTGCTCGAGAGCGGCGTGCACTTTGGGCACCAGACCAAGCGCTGGAACCCGAAGATGAAGCGCTACATCCTCACCGAGCGCAATGGCATCTACATCATCGACCTGCAGCAGACGCTGTCCTACATCGACCGCGCCTACGACTTCGTCAAGGAGACGGTCGCGCACGGCGGAACGGTGCTGTTCATCGGCACCAAGAAGCAGGCGCAGGAGGCGGTCGAGGAGCAGGCCCGCCGGGTCGGGATGCCGTACGTCAAGGAGCGTTGGCTCGGCGGCATGCTGACCAACTTCTCCACGGTCTACAAGCGCCTGCAGCGGCTCAAGGAGCTCGAGGAGATCGAGCTGACCGGCGGCACCGAGGTGCGTACCAAGAAGGAGCAGCTCGTGCTGAGCCGGGAGAAGGCGAAGCTCGAGCGCACCCTCGGCGGGATCCGGGACATGTCCCGGGTGCCCAGCGCGGTCTGGGTCGTCGACACCAAGAAGGAGCACATCGCCGTCGGGGAGGCGCGCAAGCTCAACATCCCCGTTGTCGCGATCCTGGACACCAACTGTGACCCGGACGAGGTCGACTACCCGATCCCGGGTAACGACGACGCGATCCGCAGTGCCGCGCTGCTCACCCGTGTGGTCGCGGATGCCGTCGGGGCCGGCCTGATGGCCCGCGCCGGCGCGAGCGCCAGCGACGTCAAGCCGGAGCAGATCGCGGCCGACGAGCCGCTGGCCGAGTGGGAGCAGGAGGTCCTGCGCCGTGACGCCGAGGCCCCGGTTGAGGCTCCGGCTGAGGCTCCTGCCGAGACCCCGGTTGAGGCTCCGGCCGAGGTCGCGCAGGACACCGTCGGCTCCTCGGTCTGAGGCTGACGCGGGCGGCTACTTCGCTTGTGCGGGGCTCCGCGTCCCTGCCTGATCGGTATCACCGATCAGGCAGGGAACGGTCCGCGCGACCAGCGGATCGGCGCGGCAGGCGCCCGCGGCAGTTCTGGTCGGTTGGCGTTGCATGCTGGGCGGGCCATCTGCCCAACCAGGAGACGAAGCGGCATGCCCTGACCAGGTACGCCGCGCGAGCCGCCTTACAGGCTCAAGGCGATCGAGGACCGATGCCCTCAGGCTCGTCGCGAGTGCCGGGGAGGGCGGGGCGCCCCGCGCCGGCTCCGGGGCTGCCTTGTGCCAGCGCAACAAGGATGTCGACCGCGGTAGCTGCCCCGCCCGTGGACATCCCCTGAACCGCAATAAGCGCAGGAGGGCGCGAAGCGCCCGACGACGGGCGGGAACGCCCGTCACACCCAGAACGGGACGACAAAGACGATGGCACAGATCACTGCCGGCGAGATCCGCAAGCTCCGTGAAGTAACCGGGGCCGGGATGAGCGATGTCAAGAGGGCGCTCGTCGACCACGACGGCGACTTCGAGAAGGCGAAGGCCTGGCTGCGCGAGAAAGGCCTCGCGGGCGTCGCCAAGCGGTCCGGCCGCTCGACCGCGAACGGCCTGGTCGACTCCTACCTGCATCGCACCGACCCGCAGCTCCCGCCGACCATCGGGGTGCTCGTCGAGCTGCGCTGCGAGACGGACTTCGTGGCCAAGACGGAACAGTTCCAGCAACTCGCCCGCGACATCGCGCAGCACATCGCGGCCGCCGACCCGCTGTACGTGACCGCGGACGCGATCCCGAACGAGGTCGTCGAGCAGGAGCGGCGGATCTATGCGGCCGCCGCCCGCGAGGAGGGCAAGCCGGAGCCCGCGATCACCAAGATCGTCGAGGGCAAGCTGAACGGCTACAGGAAGAGCGTGGCGCTCCTCGACCAGCCGTGGGTGAAGGACGGAAAGATCACCATCGGTGCGCTCGTCGAGGACGCGGGCGCGTCGCTCGGCGAGAAGATCGAGATCGGGCGCTTCGCTCGCTTCAACATCCGCCAGTCATAGGGCAGGCGCCGCGGGATTCGCCCGTTTAGGCATCCTTTGGGACCGGCTCCGGGGTTTCTGGGCAGTGATGCTCGGGAGACAGCCCCGGAGCCGCGTCTGGTTTCGCCTCCTGGTTACTCGGTCGTCGGCGCTTGGCTGGGGCGGTGAACGCGGCCCCGGCCGGAGGCCGACGTTCCCTTCAACGGCGGGCCGCCGACAGAATGGCCCGCCGACTGCCCCGCGTCTCCGGTTGCCCGCCCGTACACGGGCATCAGTCCTACTGAAATGACCGGGCGACCTGCCGCCGGTGGGGCCGGGCCACCAGGGACGGCCCCGGATGGGGCAGACTGGCAGTCAGCGAAGACCTCCGGCCGAACATCACGGCCGCTGGCGCGGCCAAAGGAGGCGCGATGCTCCACGCGCGCACCTCCGGCGGCCCCTGTGGGGAGAGGGCCACCCGTGATCGATCAAGCCGAGGTGGCCACCGGGCCTGAGAGCACCGAGCCCAGGTGGCCGCGTGTCCTGCTCAAGCTGTCTGGTGAGGCGTTCGCCGGCAGCGATCAGCTGGGCATCGACCCCGTGACCATCTCGACGATCGCGCGGCAGGTAGCGCACGTGGCCCGGTCGGGCATCGAGGTCGCGATCGTCGTCGGCGGGGGCAACATGTTCCGGGGCCAGGCACTCGCCGAACGCGGGATGGACCGGGCCAGAGCCGACTACATGGGCATGCTCGGCACGGTCATCAACTGTCTCGCCCTGGCCGACTTCCTTGAGCGTGAAGGCACGGTCACCCGGGTCCAGACGGCGATCGCCATGGGCCAGGTCGCCGAGCCGTACCTGCCGTTGCGCGCCATCCGGCACCTGGAGAAGGGGCGGGTCGTCATCTTCGGAGCCGGTCTCGGCGCGCCGTTCTTCTCGACCGACACCACCGCCGCGCAGCGGGCCCTGGAGGTCAAGGCACAGGCCGTGCTCAAGGCGACGAAGGTGGACGGCGTCTACGACGCCGACCCGCGGACCAACCCGGGCGCGGTGCGCTTTGACACGCTCACCTACGGGGAAGTCCTCACTCGTGGGCTGAAGGTCATGGACGCCACCGCGATCAGCCTCTGCATGGACAACGCGATGCCGATCGTCGTCTTCGACCTGCTGACCGAAGGGAACATCTCGCGCGCCGTGCGGGGTGAGAAGATCGGGACTCTGGTTAGTGTCGACGCCTACGGAACGGAAGGACAGCGGTGATCGACGACACACTCCTCGAGGCCGAGGAGAAGATGGACAAGGCCGTCTCGGTCGCCAAAGAGGATTTCGCCAACATCCGGACGGGCCGGATCACGCCCGCCGTGTTCTCGAAGATCCTCGTCGACTACTACGGCGCGCCCACCCCCGTCCAGCAGCTCGCATCGTTCCACATCCCCGAGCCCCGCATGGTCATTATCACGCCGTATGACAAGTCGTCGCTGGCCGCCGTCGAGAAGGCGATCCGCGACTCCGACCTCGGCGTGAACCCGGGCAACGACGGCTCGATCATCCGTGTGGTCTTCCCGGAGCTCTCCGAGCAGCGGCGGCGTGACCTGGTCAAGGTGGCCCGCGGAAAGGCCGAGGACGCCCGGATCAGCGTCCGCAACGTGCGTCGCCATGCCAAGGAGGCACTGGACCGGATCGTCCGGGACGGCGAGGCCGGCGAGGACGACGGCCGCAGGGCGGAGAAGGACCTGGACGAGGCGACCCACCGCTATGTCGCCCAGATCGACGAGCTACTCAAGGCCAAGGAGTCCGACCTCCTGTCGGTCTGAGCGCTTCCAGCTGGTCTGGGCGGTCCTCAGGCGGCGGTCCTAGCGTTCTCCACGGCCGGGCCGGCCGTCCGGTCAGCCGGCCGGCCAGTCGGGGTCGGCTCCGGGCCGGTCCACGACGGCCGGCGGCGAGCCCCCGCATGGCGCCGAGGGCGACGTGCGGGGATCCGCCGCGAGCGCGGAGCCTCGTTCGGCAGGGCGGCAGGGTCCCCTCCGAATCCACGTGGACGAATCCGAGGGGATGTTCCTCGGCGGCCCCCAGTGGCCCATCATGCCTGGCTGGGGGACGATCCCCCGGACCAACGACGCAAGGTCAGCGAAGGGGCGAGGTGAGCGAAGGTCTGCGCGCCACGGCGCCGGCCGACGGGCTGGGCCACGAATCCGCCCCCGCCGATCCATCGGCGCGGATCCGGACCTCCGAGAACGGCTCCGCCGGTCTCGGAGGGGCCCCGGAGGACCCAGCCTCACGGCTCCGCGTCAGCGGGCCCGTCGGCGAGCCTGTCGCGCCGGCCGCGGCCGACGCGCCGGATGGCGTGGTCGTGAGCCCGCCCGCCGAGGGTGAGCCTTCCCCTCAGAACCATGTGGGGCAGGCGGATCAAACCGGCCCCGCCGACGAGCCGGCCCGGCCCGCCCGCCGGCGGATCCGGGCTGGCCGCAACCTGCCGGCGGCCATCGCCGTCGGCGCCGTGCTCGGTGCGCTGATCCTGGTGCCGCTGTTCACGCTCAAGGCCGGGTTCGTCGGCGTCATCAGCCTTGCCGTCGCGATCGGCACCTTCGAGGTCGTGCGGGCGCTGCGGCTCGCGGGGCTGCGGCCGCCGCTGGCACCGCTGGTCGCCGGCGCGGTGGCGATGCCGATCGCCGCCTACGCCGGCGGGCCCGGGGCGCTGGTCGGCTCGCTCGCGCTCACCGTGCTGCTCGCCGTTGCGGTCCGGGCCGTCGGCGAGCCGGCGGGGCTGCCGGCCGACCTGGCAGCCACGATCTTCGCCGCCGTCTATGTCGGGTTCGCCGCCGGCTTCGCGGCGCTGCTCACCGCGCCGGCCGACGGCAGCTGGCGGGTGGTGGCCTTCCTCGGGACGGTCGTCGCCAGCGACATCGGTGGCTACACCGCCGGCGTGCTCTCCGGCGGGCGCCACAAGCTCGCGCCGTCGGTCTCACCGGGCAAGTCCTGGGAAGGTTTCGCCGGCTCCGCCCTCGCCTGCGTCGTGGTGGCGAGCGTGGTCGTCGGCTGGCCGCTCGGCGGGCACGTCTGGCAGGGGGTTCTCCTTGGGCTCGCCGTCGTGTGCACCGCCACGGTCGGCGACCTCGGCGAGTCGCTGCTCAAACGCGACATCGGCATCAAGGACATGGGCAACCTGCTGCCCGGTCACGGCGGGGTCATGGACCGGCTCGACTCCCTGCTGTGCACCGCGCCGGTCGCCTGGCTGCTCATCAACTCCTTCCTGCCACCGAGCTGACCGCCGCCCGGTCCCGACCCGCGTTGCCCGCCCTCGCGGGCCGCGGGCGGCCGGGAGGGCACCGCCTTGTCTCGGGATATCCTTGCTTCTGCCTTGGCCGTATCCCTGCTTCTGCCTCGAGCTGCCCGCGGGGTCCCCGGGGTTCCTGCCGGATCCGGGGTCCCTGCCCGATTGGCGAAGCCAATCGGGGAGGTCTGGAAGCCGATCTGGGAGGTCTGCGATCTGTCTGCCTAGCCAGATCTGGGGTGAGCCTGCGGACCAGCACCGGGTAGCGCATTGGCAGATCGGTGGGGAAGGAGGGGCTATGACAGCCATCAGCGCCGGAACCGGCCATGCCGGCAGGACCGATGGTCCAGCCGGGCGGGCGGTGGGCCTCACCGTCACGCCTCGTCGGGTGAAGCCACCACGGCACCTGGCCGACCTCTCCCGCGACGAGCGCCGCGCCGCCGCGGTCGAGCTCGGTCAGCCGGCCTTCCGGGCCGACCAGCTCGCCCGGCACTACTTCGCCCGGCTCGCCGCGCCCGGCGACACGGCCGGCATGACCGACCTGCCGACCGCCGCCCGCGACGTGCTGGCCGACGCGCTGCTGCCGAGGCTGCTGACCGCCGGCGGGACGCTCACCTGCGACAACGGCGCGACCCGCAAGACCGCGTGGCGCACCGTCGACGGCGCGACCATCGAGTCGGTGCTGATGCGCTACCCGGACCGGGCGACCGTGTGCGTCTCCAGCCAGGCCGGCTGCGGCATGGGCTGCCCGTTCTGCGCGACCGGCCAGGGCGGGCTCACGCGCAACCTGACGGTCGCCGAGATCGTCGAACAGGTCGTGGACGCCGCCAGGGTGCTGCGCCGCGGCGAGCTGCCCGGTGATGATGGGCATCCCGGCCAGGCGGGGCGCGAGGCTGACTCCTCGTCGGGCTCCGGGAGGCCGCGGGACCGACTGTCCAACGTGGTGTTCATGGGCATGGGCGAGCCGCTCGCGAACTACCGGACGCTGGTCACCGCGCTGCGCCGGATCAGCGACCCGGCCCCGGACGGCCTGGGGATCTCCGCCCGCGCGCTCACCGTCTCCACGGTCGGCCTCGTCCCGGCGATCGGCAGGCTCGCCCGCGAGGGGCTGCCGGTGCGGCTCGCGGTCTCCCTGCACGCTCCCGACGACGAGCTGCGCGACACCCTCGTCCCGATCAACACCCGCTGGAAGGTGGCCGAGGTGCTCGACGCCGCCTGGGAGTACGCGTCGCTGACGGGACGGCGGGTGAGCATTGAGTACGCCCTCATCGACGGGGTCAACGACCAGCCCGAGCGGGCCGATCTGCTCGCTCGGCGCCTCGCCGGGCGACCCGTGCACGTCAACCTGATCCCGCTCAACCCGACCCGGGGATCGAGCTGGCACGCCAGCGCCGCGGCAGCCGAGCGGGAGTTCGTCGCTCGGCTGCGCGCCCGCGGGATCACCACGACGGTCCGTGACACCCGCGGGCGCGAGATCGCGGCCGCCTGCGGCCAACTCGCCGCTGACGACGCCGCCAGCCCCCGCCGCGCGGGCGACGCCGCTCCGGGCGTCACCGACAACCTTGAGGGCGTCCTGGGCCTCGACGACGCCGACGTGGGCCGTGGCCTTCAATAACCCGTCGTCCAGGGCCGGTGCCGCCGGCCGTGGCGGTGCCGCCAGCCGCGGTGGCGCCGCTGGCAGGGGTGGCGCCGCTGGCGGGGGCGGCGGCGCAGGCCGGGCCGGCGACGTCTCGGCCCGTCGGGTTTCGGCGCGTTCCTCGACCGGTCGTGGCCTGGCCAGCCGCCTTGAGCCCGGCGCGCGCGATGCCACCCCCGGACGGGGGCATCGTGCCTCCGGGGCGCGGCGCGGGCAGGCCGCGCGCCGCGGCGGCCTGCTGGCGGGCACGTCCAGGAGCACGACCCTGGTACCGATCGCCGCCGCCGCCATCGTGCTCCTGATGCTGCTCTGGTACGCGCTCGCGCGCGGCCCGGCCGACTCGCCGGGCGGGGCGGGGGAGAACATCGCCGCCGCCGCGCGGGCGGGCCTTCCCGATGACGCCGCGGGGACGGCCGCCGACGGGAACGGCGACGGCGACGCGACGGTCGTCGCGGCCACCCCCGGTCCGAGCGGCTGCCAGACCGGCAAGACACTTCGGGCGGGCGTGACCACCGAGACCGTCACCGTCGGCTCGACGAAGCGCAGCTACCTGCTCGCGGTCCCGCCCGCCGCCGCCGGCGACACCCAGCCGCGGCCGCTGATCCTCAACTTCCATGCCGACGGCCAGGCGCCCACCGACCAGGAGGCCTACACCGGGCTGGCGGGCGAGGCGACGAAGCGCGGCTACGTCGTCGTCGACCCGGCCGGGGTCAACAACCGGTGGAACTTCATCCGGTCGAGCGCCGTCGGGCCGGACGACGTCGCGTTCGTCGCCGCGCTGCTGAACGACGTGCGCGGCCGGGGCTGCCTTGCCGACGGCCGGGTCTTCGCCTCCGGGTTCGGGGACGGCGCCGACATGGCGGTGGCCGCGAGCTGCGCGCTGCCCGGGCGGATCGCGGCGATCGTCTCCGTTGCCGGCAGCACGGTGCCGGCCAGTTGCGCGAAGTCGGTCACGAACCTTCTCGAGGTCCATGGCGCGGCCGACCAGATTGCTCCCTGGGACGGAGGTGGCGCGCCGCGGGCCGCCCCGTTCACCGGGGTCACCGCGCAGCCGGTGCCCGAACGCCTCGGCCGCTATGCCCAGGCCGTCGGCTGTTCCGCCGCGCCCAAGGCACAGCCCCTGCCAGGGCTGGGCCAGCTGACCGCCTGGACCTGCGACGGCAAACCCGACGTCGGCGCCCTGTCGGTCACCGGCGGCGGGCATACCTGGCCCCAGGCGGAGGCGCGCCCCGAGCTCGGCCCGACCGCGACGTCGTTCAGCGCGACGGTGGTCAGCCTTCTCTACTTCCAGGCCCACCCGGTGGTTGGCTCGGTCGTCTCGGCGGACTCCCCAAGCATCGGTGACTCCCTGGGCCGCGCCCTCGCCGGCGGCTGAGCGGTCTCACCCCGATCCCGCCGCGCCCGGTCCTGAGGGGTTCGTGCCCGGCGCGGGCCGGGTGGGAATCGACGGTTCGCGGCACCTGTGAGCCTGATCCGGGCAGGTTCACGGTGCGGCAGCCGTCCGCGTGTCCGAGGCTGTTCCCGAGCTCGTCACTTCTGCTTCAGGTTGTTCACGGCGTCCTCGCCGACTGGCTACGGAATGGAACGAACGCCGAACCCGGCGGCGCGGGCCGAGACGTCACCAGCCAGTCGGCGGGCGCGGGGTGTCATGAACCGAACAGGGGTGAACCGAACAGGCCGTCGTCGGGCCGCGGACGAGCCTGCGACAATGGGGTGGTGTCGCAGCCACGGGTCGTTCGTGAGGTCGTTCTGCTCGGGTCGACGGGATCGATCGGAACTCAGGCGATCGACGTAGTCCAGCGCAACCCGGACAAGTTCCGCGTCGTCGGTCTGCTCGGCGGCGGCGGGCGGGTGGACCTGCTCGCGCAGCAGGCCCTCGACCTGGGTGTCGAGGTGGTCGGTGTGGCGGCCGCGTCCGCCGCGCAGGATCTCCAGCTGGCCTTCTACGCCGAGGCCGCCAAGCGTGGCTACCGCCGCGGTGGGTTCGCGGTCCCGAAGATCCTCGCCGGCCCCGAGGCCGCCATCGAGATCGCCGCCTGGCAGTCGGACATCGTCCTCAACGGCATCACCGGCTCGGTCGGCCTCGCGCCGACGCTGTCGGCGCTCGCCGCCGGCCGGACGGTGGCGCTCGCCAACAAGGAGTCCCTGGTCGCCGGCGGGCCGCTGGTGCTCGACGCGCTCGGGGGCAACCCGGACCGGCTGATCCCGGTGGACTCCGAGCACTCGGCGCTCGCGCAGTGCCTGCGCGGGGGCCGGCGCGACGAGGTGCGCCGGCTGGTGCTGACCGCCAGCGGCGGCCCGTTCCGTGGCAAGCGCCGTGAGGAGCTCGCCGCTGTCACCCGTGAGCAGGCTCTGGCCCACCCGACCTGGGACATGGGCCCGTTCGTCACGATCAATTCGGCCACCCTGATGAACAAGGGGCTGGAACTGATCGAGGCGCACCTGTTCTTCGGCGTGCCCTACGACGACATCGCCGTGGTCGTGCACCCGCAGTCGCTGGTGCACTCGATGGTCGAGTTCTACGACGGCTCGACGATCGCCCAGGTGTCGCCGCCGGACATGCGGCTGCCGATCGCGCTCGCGCTCGGCTGGCCCGACCGGGTGCCCGAGGCGCAACGCCCGATGGACTGGACCACCGCCCAGAACCTGACGTTCTTCCCGCTTGACGACGAGGCGTTCCCCGCCGTCGGGCTCGCCCGCGAGTCGGGCAAGCGAGGCGGGACAGCGCCAGCGGTGTTCAACGCGGCGAACGAGGAGGCGGTCGGAGCCTTCCTCGCCGGGAAGCTGCCGTTCGTCCGGATCGTCGACATCGTCGCCGAGGTCCTCTCGGCGCACGAGGTGATCGAGAAGCCCTCGCTCGACGAGGTCTTCGCCACCGAGCGCGAGGCGCGGGCCGCCGCCGGCCGCCTCATCGAACGCGCGGTGGCCGACGAAGGCTCGGTGGTGTCACGGTGATGGCCTTGGGCATCGTCGCCTTCGCGGTGGCGCTGCTGGTCTCGGTCTGCCTGCACGAGGCGGGGCACTTCTTCACGGCCCGCCACTACGGGATGAAGGCGTCCCGGTTCTTCGTCGGCTTCGGCCCGACCGTGTGGTCGCGCAAGCGCGGCGAGACGGAGTACGGCCTCAAGCTGGTCCCCGCCGGCGGGTTCGTGAAGATCGAGGGGATGACCCCCCTCGAGGAGATCGACCCGAACGACGTTCCGCGGGCGTTCTACAACAAGCCGGCGCGAGCCCGGCTCGTGGTGATGTCGGCCGGCTCGGTCGTGCACTTCATTATCGCCATTCTGCTGATCTACGTCGTCCTGTTGGCCCTGGGCGCGCCGGCGAAGGTGAGCGAGAACAAGATCGGCGCGACCAGCTGCGTGTCGACGAGCGACCAGTGCTCGGGCGATGGACCCGCGGCCGCCGCCGGCATGAAGGTCGGCGACCGGGTGCTGTCCTTCGACGGCGTGCGGGTCACGAGCTGGAAGCAGTTCACCCAGCTCGTGCGTGACCACGGCGCGGGCGCCGCGACCGTGGTCGTCGACCGGGACGGCAAGCAGGTCACCCTGCGCCCGGACCTCGTGCAGGTGCTGCGCAACCGGCAGACCGGCGCGGCGGGGACCGACCCGGTCGGGGCTCTCGGCGTGAAGCCGGGCTTTGACTCCGAGCGCTATGGCCCGATTGCGGCGATCCCGCGCACCGGTGAGGTCATCTGGTCCGGCGTCACCGGGATGTACGACACGCTGACCCACCGTCTCGACGAACTGGGCAACCTGTTCAGCGACAACCGTGACCCCGCCGGTTTCGTCAGCGTCGTGGGCGCGGCCCGCATCGGCGGTGACGTCGTCGCCGCGCCGGACAGCTCCTGGCCAGACCGGATCCGAAACTTCCTGGTCCTGGTGGCGGCGATCAACCTGGCCGTCGGGATCTTCAATCTGCTGCCGTTGCTGCCGCTCGACGGCGGCCACATCGCCGTCCTCGCGTTCGAGCAGACGCGGCACGGCCTGCGGCGCCTGCGTGGCTACCGTGGCCCCGTACAGCGGGTGGACTTCGTCAAGCTGTTACCAGCAACGTACGCGACGGTCGTCGTATTGCTCGGGTTCAGCCTGCTTATCCTGTCCGCCGACATCGTCAACCCGATCCATCCGTAGTGATCCGCGAGGCGCGCCGCTCCGGGCATCGGTCTGTCGTGCGCGCAACCGCATACCCATCCCAGTGAGGACAACGTGACCGTTACTCTGGGCATGCCACAGGCTCCGGCTCGTCCGCTCGGCAAGCGCCGGGTGAGCCGGCAGATCAAGGTCGGCAGCGTCCTGGTCGGCGGGGACGCGCCGGTCTCGGTGCAGTCGATGTGTACCACCCTGACCGCCGACGTGAACGCGACGCTGCAACAGATCGCGGAGCTCACGGCGTCGGGCTGCCAGATCGTCCGGGTCGCCGTGCCTAGCCAGGACGACGCCGACGCGCTCGCCGCTATCGCCCGCAAGTCGCCGATCCCGGTGATCGCCGACATCCACTTCCAGCCGAAGTACGTCTTCGCCGCGATCGACGCGGGCTGCGCCGCGGTCCGGGTGAACCCGGGCAACATCAAGGCGTTCGACGACAAGATCGGCGAGATCGCCCGCCGGGCCTCGGCGGCCGGCATCCCGATCCGCATCGGCGTCAACGCTGGTTCGCTCGACAAGCGGCTGCTCGCCAAGTACGGCAAGGCCACGCCGGAGGCGCTGACCGAGTCGGCGCTGTGGGAGTGCTCGCTGTTCGAGGAGCACGACTTCCGGGACATCAAGATCTCCGTCAAGCACCACGACCCGGTCGTCATGATCCAGGCCTACCGGATGCTGGCGGAGCGCTGCGACTACCCGCTGCACCTGGGTGTCACCGAGGCCGGCCCGCAGTTCCAGGGCACGATCAAGTCGGCCGTCGCGTTCGGGGCGCTGCTCGCCGAGGGCATCGGCGACACCCTGCGGGTGTCGCTGTCGGCCCCGCCGGTCGAGGAGGTCAAGGTCGGCACGGCGATCCTCGAGTCGCTCGGCCTGCGTGACCGGCGGCTCGAGATCGTCTCCTGCCCGTCCTGCGGGCGCGCCCAGGTCGACGTCTACACGCTGGCCAACCAGGTCGCCGCCGGTCTGGAGGGCATGGAGGTGCCGCTGCGCGTGGCCGTCATGGGCTGCGTCGTCAACGGCCCCGGCGAGGCCCGCGAGGCCGACCTCGGCGTCGCCTCCGGCAACGGCAAGGGCCAGATCTTCGTCCGCGGCGAGGTCGTCAAGACCGTGCCCGAGGCGCAGATCGTCGAGACCCTGATCGAAGAGGCCATGCGCCTCGCCGAGGAGATGGAGACCGCGGGCGTCGCCTCCGGCGAGCCCTCCGTCTCCGTCGGCTAGCCGCGGATCATGATGCCGGATGGGTCTGCCACTACGGTCTAGCCCGGTCCGGCTGCTCGACGACCGCGACCTGCCCGCGGTCCGCCAGCTGCTGGCCCGGGACCCGGTCACCGACGTGTTCGTCGCGTCCCGGGTGGAGGCCTGTGGGCTTGACCCATGGCGGCTGGGCGCGGAGGTGTGGGGGCACATCGTCGACGGCAGGATCGCGGCGCTGTGTTATTCGGGTGCGAACCTGTGGCCGGTCGGCGCGGGTGCCGCGTCCGTTCGGCTGTTCGCCGAGCGGGCGCGCCGTGCCGGCCGGCGCTGCTCGTCGATCGTCGGCGAGGCGAGCTCGGTGGGCCAGCTGTGGCGGAGCCTGGAACCCTCCTGGGGCCCGGCGCGCGAGGTGCGAAGCGAACAGCCGTTACTGGTCATCGACTCCCCGCCGCTGATCGCTCCCGACCCGCTCGTCCGGCTGGTGCGCCCGGACGAGCTGGACATCCTGATGCCCGCGAGCATCGCGATGTTCACCGAGGAAATCGGCGTGTCGCCGATCCTCGCCGACGGCGGCGCGCTCTACCGCGCCCGCGTCGCGGAGTTCGTCGGGCAGCGCCGCTCGTTCGCGCACATCGAGGACGGGCGGGTGCTGTTCAAGGCCGAGATCGGCGCGATCGCCGGCGGGGTGAGCCAGGTGCAGGGCGTCTGGGTCGCGCCGGAGCTGCGCGGGCGCGGGCTCGGCGCCGCCGGCACGGCGAGCGTCGTGGCGCTCGCGCAGGCGATGTACGCGCCGGTCGTCAGCCTGTACGTCAACGACTTCAACCTGCCCGCCCGCCGCGCCTACGAGCGGGTGGGCTTCCGCCGCGTCGGCACCTTCGCCTCGATCCTGTTTTAGATCTTCGCCTCCGGCGGGCGTCTGCTGACCTGTATTCTCGATAAAGCCCATCGGGAAAACGGAAAATTTGTTGCTGGTCTGTGTTGCGGATGCAACAAGCTGTTGGTCATGGTCCGTCCCATCTGGCATGCTGGCGTTCCCGACAAGTCCGATCGACTTACGGGTCCGTTGTGGTGTGCAAGTCCGGGGAGGAACAGGCATGAAGCCGAGGAGGCTGTGGCGCCATGGTGCGCCCCTGATCGCTGCTGGCGCGGCGCTCGCGCTGGCGGTGACCGCCTGCGGCGGTGACTCCGGGGGAAGCGACGACTCCGGGGCGAGCGCCGGCGCCGGTCCGAACGCGGGCCAGTCGATCGCGATCGTCGGGTACTCGGTGCCCAAGCCTGCCTACGAGGCGCTGCAGGACGCGTTCGTCAAGACCGACGCCGGCAAGGGCGTGAAGTTCTCGGAGACCTTCGGGGCGAGCGGTACCGTCAGCAAGTCGGTGGCCAGTGGGCAGAAGGCCGACTTTGTGACCTTTTCGCTTGATCCGGACATGACTCGCCTGGTGCCGAAGTTCGTAGCCGAGAACTGGAACGCGGACAGTACGAAGGGCCAGATCTCGAACTCGGTCGTGGTGATCGCGGTGCGCAAGGGGAACCCGCTGCACATCACCGGCTGGGATGATCTGATCAAGCCGGACGTGAAGATCGTCACGCCGGATCCGGCCTCGTCCGGCTCGGCGAAGTGGAACATCCTGGCGGCCTACACCCACACCCTCGCCGAGGGCGGCACGGACGCGCAGGCCCAGGAGTACCTCACCTCCTTCTTCAAGAACGTCGTGAGCAAGCCCGCGAGCGGCGCGGACGCGACCACCACGTTCACCCAGGGCACCGGTGACGTGCTGATCTCCTACGAGAACGAGGCGATCGGGGCCCGGCAGAAGGGCGTCGACATCGACTACGTCATCCCCAAGGAGACGTTCCTGATCGAGAACCCGGCCGCGGTGACCGTGTCCGCCTCGCCGGCGGCCAAGGCGTTCCTGGAGTACGCCAAGAGTGACGAGGGTCAGGCGATCTTCGCCAGCCATGGCTTCCGTCCGACCGACAAGAACGCGACCGTCGGCACCGTCGAGGGCGCGAACGACCCCTCCAAGCCGTTCCCGACGGTGGAGAAGCTGACCGCCATCACGGACCTGGGTGGCTGGAGCAAGGTCAACAAGGAGTTCTTCGACGCCGACAACGGCGTCGTCACGAAGATCGAGAACGCTACCGGATGAGCACGGTGGTGGAGCCGGCGACGGCGGCTTCACCGGCTCGCACCCGGGCCGCGCGGGACGCCTCCGGCGCCGCGCGGCTCGGGGTCGGGTCGGGGCTTGGGCTCGGCATGGCGGTCCTGTGGCTGAGCCTGCTGGTGCTGATCCCCTTGGCGGCGGTCGTCGCCCGGGGGTTCACTGGCGGGTGGAGTGGCTTCTGGGACAACATCACCGACCCCAGTGCCGTGAGAGCGCTGCGCCTTACCGTGGTCAGCTCGCTGCTGGTGGCCGCGATCAACGCGGTGATGGGGACGTTGCTGGCGTGGGTGCTGGTGCGCGACCCGTTCCCCGGCAGGCGGCTCGTCGACCTGATCATCGACATCCCGTTCGCGCTGCCGACCATCGTCGCGGGGCTGGTGCTGCTCGCCGTGTACGGCACCGACAGCCCGGTCGGGATCCATCTGCTCGGCACTCAGCGGGCGATCGTGCTCGGGCTGCTCTTCGTGACGCTCCCGTTCGCGGTGCGGTCGGTCCAGCCAGTCCTCATGGCGCTGGACCGCGAGGTCGAGCAGGCAGCCGCCTGCCTCGGCGCGTCGCCGTTCACGATCTTCCGGCGAGTGGTGCTGCCGCTGCTGCTGCCGGCGATCGCGTCGGGGGCGACGCTGGCATTCGCCCGGGCGATGGGCGAGTACGGCTCGGTGCTGCTGATCTCAGGCGGGCTCAGCCGTACCAAGGTGTCCTCGATGTACGCCTACCAGAAGATCGAGAACTTCGACTTCCCCGCGGCCGCGGCGACCGCGACCGTCCTGCTGGCGGTCAGCCTGCTCGTGATCGTCGGCCTGGACCTGCTGCAGCGCGCGGCGGCCCGCCGTGGGTAACCGCCGTTCCGCCACCAGGCTGGTCCAGCGCACCATCGCGTTGCTCTACGTCGCGGTCCTGGTGCTGGTCCCGCTGGTGGTCGTTACCTGGAAGACGGTGAGCCCCGGGCCGTCGGCCTTCTGGTCGGCCATCAGCTCCCAGCAGGCGGTGACCGCGTTCCGGCTGACCGCGGAGATCGCGCTGGCCTCGGTCGCGCTCAACGCCGTGTTCGGAGTGGGCCTCGGGCTGCTGATCACCCGCTACCGCTTCCCAGGGCGCCGGCTGCTCAGCGCGCTTGCCGACCTGCCGCTCTCGGTCTCGCCGATCGTGGTGGGCCTCGCGCTGGTGCTGGTCTACGGCCCGGTCGACGGCTGGTTCGGCGGCACCCTGCACAGCGCCGGGATCGAGATCATCTTTTCGCTGCCCGGCATGATCCTCGCGACGACCTTCGTCTCGTTCCCGCTGGTCCTGCGTGAGGTGGTCCCCGTCCTCGCGGAGGAGGGGATCGAACAGGAGCAGGCCGCCCGGGTGCTGGGCGCCAACGCCTGGCAGCGCTTCCTGCGGATCACGCTGCCGGTCATCCGGCCCGCGCTGCTGTACGGGATCGTGCTGAGCCTGGCCCGCTCGATCGGTGAGTACGGCGCCGTGCTCGTGGTGTCCGGCAACGTCAGCGGCGAGAACCAGACCCAGACCGTGCCGCTGCTGGTCGGCGAGCGGGTCCAGCAGCTCGAACCAGGGGCCTTCCAGCTGGCGTTCCTGCTCATCGTCGTCACCGTGCTCGTCATCGTGCTCGTGTTCCTCCGCCGGCGCGAGAGCGAGTCGAAGCACAGCGAGCCGCCGGCCGTGGTGCCGGACGACCTCGCCCTATCGGCCGACCCCGCGCCGGCCGCCCTCGCGCTGAACAACGTCGCGTCGAACAAAGTCGCACAGGAAAAAGGTGGGCTCAGGTGAGCATCGAGGTCAGCTCGGTCGGCAAGCGGTTCGGCAGCTTCGTCGCGCTCGACGACGTCGACCTGACCGTGGCCGACGGTCGCCTGACCGCGCTGCTGGGGCCGAGCGGTGGCGGCAAGTCCACGCTGCTGCGCATCATCGGCGGCCTGGAGCAGCCGGACTCGGGCACGGTGCGGATCAACGGGAAGGACGCCACCCGGGTCCCGCCGCAGCGCCGCAACGTGGGCTTCGTGTTCCAGCACTACGCGGCCTTCAAGCACCTGACGGTCTACCGCAACGTCGCCTTCGGCCTGGAGATCCGCAAGCGTCCCAAGGCCGAAATACGCGCGCGGGTGCAGGAACTGCTGGCCCTGGTCCACCTCGAGCAGTTCGCGGACCGGCTGCCCGAGCAGCTCTCCGGCGGGCAGCGCCAGCGCATGGCACTGGCCCGCGCCCTCGCGGTCGAGCCGACCGTGCTCCTGCTCGACGAGCCGTTCGGCGCCCTGGACGCCCAGGTCCGCAAGGAGTTGCGCGACTGGCTGCGCCGCCTGCACGACGAGGTGCACGTCACCACGATCTTCGTCACCCACGACCAGGAGGAGGCACTCGAGGTCGCCGACGAGCTCGTCGTCATCAACCAGGGCCGCATCGAGCAGGTCGGCACCCCCGCCGACGTCTACGACAAGCCCGCGAACGACTTCGTGATGGGCTTCCTCGGCCCCGTCACCCGCCTCGCCGGCCGGCTGGTCCGCCCGCACGACCTGGAGATCCTGACCTCCGAGGCCCCCGACACCACACCCGCCGAGGTCACCGGCCTGCAGCGCATCGGTTTCGAGGTCCGGCTCACGTTGGACGCCGGGGCCGAGCAGCCCTGGGCGCAGCTCACCCGCGGGCAGGCCGAGGACCTCCGCCTCGCGATCGGCCAACACGTGTGGATCCGCGCCACCCGCTGAGGGAACCGACCGCCGGCGGCGGTGTGGCCGGTAGCTGGGTGCCGTGGCCGGCGGCTGTGCGGACGCCGCCGTCCATCCGTCAGGGCTCCTCCTGGCGCTGGATGCGGGCGGCCTTTGACGCGGGGCCGACGGGTGCCGGCGGATCAGGCACCGGGCCCGCGTCCGCGAGGCAGGTCCAGCACCGAACCTGCTGGGGACACCCGCCATGGGCGTGATCGCCGGCTACCCGGCAAGATGGTGGTATGCAGATCTCCGCGCGCGCCGACTACGCCCTGCGCGCACTGCTGACGCTGGCCGCCAGCGACGGCGGCCTCGTCAAGGGCGAGACGCTTGCCTCGGCGCAGGACCTGCCGCTGCGGTTCCTCGAGAACATCCTGACCGACCTGCGACGCAGCGGCCTGGTGACCAGCAGGCGCGGAGCCGACGGCGGTTACCAGCTCGCCAGGCCGGCTCACGAGATCGACGTGGCGACCGTGATCAGGGTCACCGACGGGCCGCTGGCCGGCGTGCGTGGGCGCCGGCCGGAGGAGGTCACGTACGACGGCGCGGCCAAGAACCTGCAGGACGTCTGGATCGCCGTCCGGGTGAGCCTGCGTCAGGTGCTTGAGGCCGTGACCCTCGCCGACATCGCGAGCGGTGACCTTCCGGAGATCGTCCGCGAGCGCGGCAGGGCGCCCGGCGCCTGGGCCAGGCGCTGACGGAACAGGGAGCCGCGGGTCAGGAGCCGTGGGTCAGAGGCGGCCGGGGAGCGCCTTGACCGCCGTCCCGGGGCTCACGTCGGCGGTGAGCCGGGCGCGCTGGGCACGTAGGGCCGCCTGCGCGAGTGCGTCGACGATGAGCTCGCGGGCCTTGCCGGTGACCAGGCCGACGGCGTCGTAGGAGCTCGCCGCGGTCCGGTCGTCCAGCTCGGCGAGCAGCGTGAGCGCGGCCCCCACACTGGCCGGGCTCACCGGCAGCGTGTACGCGGGCTGCGCCGCCGGCGGCTTCGCGCCCGCGTCCAGGAGCAGCGCGGTCAGCGCGTCGCGCAGCTGCCGGTGCGCCGTGAAGGCGGCGGTGGCGAGGCCGCGGGCGTCACGCGCGCTCGCGCCCAGCGGCGCGAGCGCCCCGCCGGCGGAGGCCGCTCCGTACACCGCCGCGTGCTCGACCGCCACCAGCGCCGACAGCGCGGTGACGGCGCGCGCATCCAGCGCCGCGATGGGCGAGCCCTTGGCGCTGGGCGCGGTCGCCGGCCGGCTGGTCGCCACCATCGTGCCTGTCTGTCTTCCTCGTCGGCTGGGGCCAGAGTCGGCCGGATCGGTGCGGGTCTGGGGTAGATCGATGAGTCTTGCTCACCCAGCGGAGCCGGCCAGGGAGAGCAGGTCGGCATGGCAGGACTCCGCCGCGCGCAGGCTCGCCAGCAGCGGGGCGAGCCCACCCGTCGCGGCGAGGCAGCCCGCGCGATGTTCGTCGGCCGCCGCGCGTTCGGAGGTGGCGAGCTCGGCCAGCGCGCTGGCCCTCGCCGCCGGCGAGTCGTCCGCGCCGGGCTGTGGGCCGGCGCTCCCGGGCAGCGAGGTGCCCGCGGCGGGGGCCGTCGCGGCGCCCGACGGGGTGGCCGGGGCCGAGGCGGACGGACTGCCGCCCGAGGTCACCGTGCCGTCCGGGGTCGCGGTCGCCAGGGCCGGCACCTGCGTCGCGAGGGCGGCCAGGTGCTGCGCGTGGTGCGCCCGCAGGCCACCCAGCAGCGCGGCGAGCGCGGGGTGGCGAGCGATCGCGGCGTCATAGTCGACCAGGAGGTCCCGCTCGGCGCGGGCGGCGGCCTGCGCGGCCGCGAGGTCGACCGGCGGTGGCGCGGGGGTGCCTGCCGGCCGTGACTCGCTGCAGCCGGCGGCCGTCACCAGCCCCGCCGCGGCCACCCCCGCCGCCGGCAGCGCGAGCACGGCCCGCCTGGACGGCGCGCCGCGCACGCCGACCCCACCCATGCCGCCCCCAGCCACGCCTCGCAGCCAATCACACGTCGGTGCCATGAGCATGGCCCCCGTGCACCGCCGGGGCGCTTGCCGGCCGGAGGGTGGATACGTCCCTGCGCCGCAAAGCGCCGACCACGGTCAGGCCGCGATTGGAGCCCCACCGCGACGGACGTAGGCTATGGATCTCGGAAGATGCCTGAAGCCTCGCCGATAGCCGTCTTGACCATCATCCCTGCTCGCATGACGCAGCGGGCATGGTGGGGTGGGCTGTTCGGGCGGGAACCGTGTGGCGTTGCCCGCGCGCGGGGCATGCCAGTGGTGGGTGCTGGTCGATATCTGGTCGGCAGGTGGAATTCGCGGAAAGGACTGGGTGACGTGGCACGGGACGCGGGCCGTACTGGCCGCCGGCCGCCGAGCGGCTCGGCGCGGCCTGGGAAGGCCGCGTACACCGACGCCGGGGCTGGGCAGCAGGGTTCCGGCCAGCCCGCGGCGGCCGCGGACCGGACCTCCCAGATCGCCGACCTCCCAGATCCGCTTCGCGGATCCGGCAGGAACCCTGCCGCCGATCCGGCAGGAACCCCGAGCACGGCGGCGCTGCGGGCCGCGGTCAGCGAACGGCTCACCCCCGCGCTTGCCGAGGCCGGTTTCGACCTGGAGGACCTGAACCTGTCGCGCGCGGGCTCGCGCAGTGTGCTGCGGGTCGCGGTCGATCGTGACGGCGGCGTCGACCTGGACGCGGTCGCGGATGCCAGCCGGCTGATCTCCGACCTGCTCGACCGCGTGGCCGACGAGGCGGGCCTCGTCGGCGCGTACGTGCTGGAGGTGACCTCGCCTGGCGTCGACCGGCCGCTCACCCAGCCGCGGCACTGGCTGCGGGCGCGTGGCCGCCTGGTCGAGGCCAGCCGCGCGGACGGCACCGTGGTGGTGGGCCGGGTGCTCGGCGCCGACGACGACGGTGTGGACCTCGCCGTGGCCGCCGGCGCCGCGCGGCGCGGGCGTCCCGTGCGGACTCAGCTCGAGCGGTTGCGCTTCGCCGACGTGGCCCGCGCGGTCGTGCAGATCGAGTTCGGCCACGCCGACGTCCCCCGTGCCGCCTCCGCCGACGCAGGTCGGTCCGGGACGGGAGAGGGGCGCCCGGAGGCCGGGGCGAGTGGGGACGTCGACGACCGTGACGACGAGCTCGGCGGTGACGACGAGGTGGGCGAGGACGAGGGGCCAGGCGAGGACGAGGACCTGGCCGGCGCCGACGACGTCTGGGATGACGAGGACGAGGATCTCGACGAGGACGACGGGAATGACGACGGCGGCTGGGACGACGGCCCGAGAGGGCTCGGACAGGACGCGCCCGCGGGCGGCCCAGCCACCGGCAACGACCTGGGAGGGGCTCGGCGGGGGCGAGCCGGCGGAGGTCATGAGGACAGCGGCCCAAGCCCAGGTGAGGAGACAGACCGGTGAAAATCAGCGTCGCCGAGCTGCGCGGGATCGAACGGGAGTACGACCTCTCCTTCGAGACCCTGGTCGAGGCGATCGAGACCGCGTTGCTCAAGGCCTACCAGCACACCCACGGCGCGCACGCCGCCGGTTCGGCCGATGAGGCCCCGGCCGCCGACGCCCGGGTGGTGGTCGACCGCCAGACCGGTGAGGTGACCGTGCTGGCGAAGGAGACCCGGGAGGATGGCACGGCCCGGGAGTGGGACGACACTCCCGCGGACTTCGGCAGGATCGCCCAGATGACCGCCAAGCAGGTCATCATGCAGCGCCTGCGGGAGGCCAAGCAGGAGGTCACCTACGGCCAGTACGCCGACCGCGAGCACGAGATCGTCTCCGGTGTGGTGCAGCACCACGAGCAGCGCGCCGGCTCGAGGGTGGTGCTCGTCGACCTCGGCACCGTCGAGGGTGTGCTGCCGCCGGCGGAGCAGGTCCCCGGCGAGCGCCTGGAGCACGGCGACCGCATCAAGTGCTACGTGGTGCACGTCGCACGGGGGCCGCACGGCGCGGCCGTCACGCTCTCGCGGACCCACCCCGAGCTGGTGAAGGGCCTGTTCCGGCTGGAGGTCCCGGAGGTCGCCGACGGCACCGTGGAGATCGCGGCGATCGCCCGCGAGGCCGGGCACCGCAGCAAGATCGCGGTTCGCTCGAAGGTCGCGGGGGTGAACCCCAAGGGAGCCTGCATCGGACCGATGGGCAGCCGGGTGCGCGCCGTGATGGCCGAGCTGCACGGCGAGAAGATCGACATCGTCGACTGGTCCGCCGACCCGGCCACGTTCGTCGGCAGCGCGCTCTCGCCCGCCCGGGTGTCGCGCGTCGAGGTGACCGACCTCGCCGGCCGCTCGGCGCGGGTGACCGTGCCGGACTACCAGCTCTCACTCGCCATCGGCCGTGAGGGCCAGAACGCCCGGCTTGCCGCGCGGCTGACCAGTTGGCGGATCGACATCCACTCCGACACGGAAGGTGACAATGGTGGCGCCGGGCGACGCCCCGCGGACCCGCCGCGCCGGGCCGGAGCCGGGCCGGCGGACCTGCGGCGATCCGACGCCGCGACCTCCGCTGGGGGGGCACCCGGACGGCGCTCGCCTGCCACGGGCGGGCAGCCCAGGGGCGCAACGGGATAGACTCTCCGTGGCGCGCCGTGCGGAGCCGCACATCGCTGGTGCCACGACTGCTGTCGTGCGTACCTGTGTTGGTTGCCGGACCCGGGCGGCGCGGTCCGACCTGCTGCGTATCGTCGTGGTGGATGGCGAACTTCTGCCGGACACGCGCCGTCGTATGCCTGGCCGGGGAGCGCACGTGCACCCCGACATGGCATGCCTTGATCTCGCGGAGCGCCGTCGTGCGTTCCCGCGAGCGTTGCGGGTACCCGGTCCGCTCGGTCTCGAGCGGGTCCGGGCTCACGTCCGGCAGGTCCATGGTTCCGCGCGGGACGATGGCGGGCCCGGACGTTGTTAGCCAGGGGGTGGTGCGCCTAGGCGCGCTGCCCTGAGCAGGAGGGTGGGGGAGTGCCCCACCCGATGGGGGCGTCGCCGGATAGACGCCGGATGACGCCGACAGGAAGCAGGTCGAGAGCGATGACCGCGCAATGAGCACGCAGCCATGATCGCGACCAGCAGGTAACGAGGTCACGCGGGCGCTGAACCGCGGGCCGAACGAAGGAGCACCGTGGTAGGTAAGGCCCGCGTACACGAGCTCGCGAAGGAGCTCGGCGTCGACAGCAAGACCGTGCTTGGCACGTTGAAGGAAATGGGCGAGTTCGTGAAGTCCGCCTCGTCCACCGTCGAAGCGCCCGTTGTGCGCAAGCTCAAGGAGCGGCTCGGCGGCGAGGGTGAGGCTCCGCCCGCCCGTTCGGCTGGTCGCGCCGTTCCCGGTCCGGCCGGCAACGGCGCCCGTCCAGGCGCCGGCCCCCGTCCTGTGCCCGGTCCGGCTCCGGCCCGTCCAGGCCCGGGGCCGCGTCCAGGCCCCGCGAACGGCCGTCCCGGCCCGGCGGCCCGTCCGGCGAGCCCCGTAGCCGGCGTGTCTGGCGCCGGTGCCCCGCTGCCGCCGCCCGGCCGCCCGTCCGTCGGCGGCCCGGCTGTCGTCGGCGGCCCGCCCGCCGGTGGTGCCGGCGCACCGGTCGTGCCCGCCCGTCCGGAGGCCGCGCCGCGTCCCGAGGTGGCGCGCCCAGCCGCCGCGGCGGCTTCGGCCGCGCCTCAGTCCCCGTCGCAGGCCGGGCCGCGTCCCGGCCCGCGCCCTGCCTCACCCGCTCCCTCCGGGGCGCGTCCGCCGCGCTCAGGTGGTCCCTCCGCGCCCGGCGGTCCCGCCGGCCCGGGGGCTCCCGGAACCGTGCAGGCGGCCGGCGGTCCCTCCGCCGCGCCCAGCCGGCCCGGTGGCGGTCCCCGGCCCGGCCCGCGTCCCGGCCCCCGGCCGGCTGGGCCTGGCAACAACCCGTACACAACGCCTGGTTCCGCCGCCGCCGCCGGCCCGCGTCCCGGGCCGCCGTCGGCGCCCGGCGACCGGCGAACTGGCGCGCCGCGCCCTGGCGGCGCTCCCGGCGCTCCGCGCTCGGGCGGCCCTGGTGGCCCGCGCCCGAGTCCCGGCGGCATGCCGCCGCGGCCGGGTGGCAGCGGCGGCCCGCGCCCGGCGGGTGGCGGCATGC
>NZ_JASNFO010000064.1:0-21469 GCF_032027725.1 Pseudofrankia coriaricola
GTGCTGCCGCGCGGCTTCCGCGCCACGCCGCCAGGGGCGGCTGCGGGGCGGGTCCGCTTGCCCTCGAATGCCTCCCCGACCGGGTGGCGGGCTACAGCGCGCCCAGCGCCGCGAGCACGGCGAGCGCCAGGCCCAGCGCGCCGGCGAACGCGGCACCACCGCGCAGTACGGCGCCCGGCAGGCTGGTCCCGTCGGCACGAGCGAGGATGCCCGTGACCAGGGCGGCAACGAGCGCGGAACAGACGCACGGAGGGTGGCAGCTTCTTGGCCATAAGGGCCCCTTTCGGTAGCGGGTTTCTGTACCAGAACGGTACGGCAATCGGATCGGGTTGTCATCCCGTTCTGGTACGGAAATCGGCTACGCTGCCCCCATGCCCCGACCCGCCTGGACCCCCGACGACGACGACCGGGCGTTGCTCGCCGAGCTGGCCGCCGCCGCCCAGGCCGTCGACACGGCGGAAGAGACGATGTGGGAGCTGGCCCGCGCGGCCCGGGCCCGGGACATCCCGCTGGACACCGTCGCGGCCACCGTCGGGCGCGGCCGGATGACCGCCCACCGGCACATCACCGCCCAGCCGGACCCCGCCGGCAGCGCGAGGCCTGCACGGGAGTAGGCGGTCCGCCGTCGCTATGCCCCCCTGATGAACGTCGCGACGGCCAGGCCGAGCGCGAGCGTGCCGGCGGCTGCTGCGCCGCCAGCGAGGATCGCGGCGGGCACGGTCTCTCCGGTCAGGGACGTCAGAATGCCGGCGACCAGGCCGACGACGACCGAGATGGCCGCGCACAGCGCGACGAGAAGGACCTGACCGAGGACGGGGTTGACGTACACCGTGTCTCCACACCCGCGCCCCGTGCACGTCCCGGCCCGGCGCGAGGCGCTGATTCGGGGGGAAGCAGCGGTTCGTCGCAGGTAGCCGGTCGCGGACCCCGCCGAGCCGAGCCGGGGGAACTGGGAGGAACGACCGATCCTCACTCTCCCCCAGCCTGACACACACCGGGCAAACCAGGAGATTTCCGTGAAGCCGAGATCATCGTACCGGCTGGCGCGCCGGCGGGCGTCGTAACGGTGCGTGAGAACCACGCTGGTCGCGCTGACGCGCATGATCACATCCTGACGCGCGATATCTGATCATGGATCCCGAATCTCAGGTGATCCACAAAGAATGATGGCTGAGTCGGTTCACGGAACCGTGCCCACCCCGCCTCTATGTCGGTGAAGGCCTCGTAGTGAGGCTTCCGACGTGGGACACAAGAGGGTGGACGATATGGACGTGGCAGCGGTGGCGGCTTGGGCGACGCTGGCCGGGCCGGTGTGCGCGCTGGCGGCCGTGTGCCTGCGGCTGCATGCCCGGGCCCGGCGTGACCGAAAGGACCGCGAGCTCATGCTGATGCTCGTCGAGCGGCTGCCCCAGGGCGGACGGCTGGTCTTCGAACGGGGTGAGGACGGTGCCCGCACTGTGCTCACCCCGTACGAGCAGGACGTCTGAGGCGAGCGGCCGGTCCGATGACCGAGCGAGCTGACCGGCCCGAACCGGTGGCACCTGCCCCCCTCGCCCCGCAGCGCCGGTCTCCGGTGCCAGCGGACAGCCGCGTCGTCGCCGCGTTCAGCGGGTTCTACCGGGAGGACATGCCGAGGCTGGTGGCCTTCCTAATGTGGCTTGGTGCCCAGCCGGCTGACGCGGTGGAGATCGCCCAGGACACCATGACCGAGGTCTTCCGGCGGTGGGACGACCTCACCACGCCGAAGGCGTGGGCTCGCACGGTCGCGAGTCGCGCCTATGGCCGCCGGTTGGCCACCCTTCGTGAGGATCCTGTCGATGACCCGGCCGCCTCCGTGCCGACCCCACCCGGTTCGACCGGGATCGATGCCCTCGTCGACACCCACGAGGTTGTCGCGCTGTTCGCTCAGTTGCCGATGCGCCAGCGCCAGGTCATGGCCTGGACGTTCGATGGCTTTACCCCGGCAGAGATATCCGCGGAGCTGGGCCTGAGCGCCGAGGCGGTCCGCGCCTCGCTCTACAAAGCCCGTGCCACCCTCGTCCGCCTGCGGAAGGAGGCCGACCCCCGATGACCACCGAATCCGTCGGCCCCGATCACGACGACGTGGACTGGCTCTCCACCGCGCACGCCGCCCTGGTGACGGACCTGGAAGGCCGCCTCGACCTCGACGCCGGGCTACGCGACGCGATGCTGTCCACCGCGCACGCTGCCCTGGTTGCGGACCTGGAGGACCGGCTCGAGCTCGACGCCGGGCTGGACGCCATCCTCCTCACGTCCATCCCGGAGCCCACCGATGCGACTGACGGCGGCCACTCGCCCCCGGTCCTCCATGTCACCTTGGAAACTGACCCCGGCGACCCCGATCTCGCACCCATTGCGGCCCTGCTCGCCCTGCCCGCCGAGGCTCGCCTGCGGCTGCGCGGCAACCAGGCATTCGGTGCCCTCACCGGAGCCTTCGCCGCCTTGACGGACAGCGCGGTCGGCCTCGATTTCGATTTCGATCTCGACAACACCGTCGGCGCGGTCGATCTCGCCCGTGCCCGCGCTCTTGAGGGTGCCCTTGACCAAGACTTCGCGCGCGCCCTCGCTATCGAAGGTGCCCTCGCCCGCGACCTCACCGGCGACCTCGCCCGCGCTCGCGATCTTGCCCGCGACCTTGAGGGCTCACTCGCCCGCGATCTCGAGGGTGCCCTCGCTCGCGACCTCACCCGCGCTCGCGACCTCGCCCGCGACCTTGGAGGTGTCCTCGCTCGAGAGGGTGTCCACGACCTCGCCCGCGCTCGCGATCTCGCTCGCGACCTCGCCCACGAGCTCGCCCGTGCTCGAGCCCGCGCTCGTGCCCGGGCGCGCGTCGTCGCCCTCGCCCTCGTTCGTACTCTTTTGGTAAGTCTCGAATCGGACTTGGCTGCCGCCCTTAGCGAGGTCACTATGAGCGACTTCTGGGCGACCGGCGGTCCGGACGCTGCTCGGATCGCCGGGCGCTGCCTTACGGAACTTCACCGGATCCGTGATGACTTCACTCACGCGGACCTACGCCACGTCGACCTCACTAGCCTTCGTCTCGAAGGCGTCCGCTGGTCCCGCTCCTCGACCCGTTGGCCCGATGATCTTCTTGCCGAGATCGAGCGGATGTCAGAAGCAGCCGGGCCTGACCAGCCGGACTTGTTCGTGATCCGCCGCGGTACCGCGAAGGTCTACGACCCGGCGACCGCATAGGGTGACCGGGGCATACCCCCCACCGAGTCGAGGACACGGGCTTGGTTACAGCGCCCCCAGCACTGCGAGGGCTAGGGCCAGCGTCATTACTGCGCCCGCGCCGTGACGGGTTCGACGTCTGCCAGGTAGCGGTGCAGCGAGGTCTTCGGGATGCCGGTCTTGGTGGCGATCGCGCCGAGGCTCTCGCCGTTGGCCTTGAGGAGCCGGGCATATTCGATCTTGTCGGCGGGGTGGGCGATGGGTCGGCCGACATGGCGGCCTTTGGCCTCGGCGACCGCGCGGGCGTTCGCGGCGCGTTCGGCGGTGAAGGTGCGCTCCATCTCGGCGAACAGCGCGAGCAGGAGGAAGGCGATGCGGCCCATGCCCTCGTCGGTGGTGTTGATCGGCAGCGGGTCGGCCAGGGAGCGCACGCCGACGCCTTTCTCGCCAAGGTCGTGGACGAGATTGAGGACCTCGCGCAGGTTGCGGCCGAGCCGGTCGAGGGTGTGTACGACGATCGTGTCGCCGGACCGGGCGTACGTCAGCAGCGCGGCCAAGCCCTCGCGGTCGACCGTGGCGCCGGTCTTCTTGTCGGTGAAGATCCGCGCGTCCGGGATGCCGGCGGCGGCCAGGGCGTCAAGTTGGCGCTCGAGGCTCTGCTTGGTCGTCGAGACCCGGGCGTAGCCGAGGTCGAGCCCGGCGGGTGGGTGCGTCTGGGCGGCAGGCACGCGATGATCGTACCGGAAGTCGTCTCCGTACTACGCTTCCGGAACAGATGTTGTGGAACGATTTCCGGAACGACTGGAGGCCTGCCTGGGTGGTCGTGGCACGGCCGCCGGACGGCCGTTCCACTTCCTTGGATGTGGAACGACCAAACGATCACCGGTCAGACAAGATCACCATAGAGGTGCCGGGCACAGCAGGGGCCGAAAGGCCAGGGCCCAGCGTCAGCCGGCCGAAGTAGCAGGTCGCCGCGCCCGCACCCGACCTACCGGCGCCACCATTTTAAGGAAAGTTAAGGATAAAGGACTCCAGCTAGGGAAAATATGGGTTGGCCTAGTTGGCGCCTTAGAAAAAATTCTAAACTCGAAAAGGGGAAAACTTCCTCGATGGGCATGGACTACTGGGGCAAAACCTTCTGGGGTAAGACCTTGGGCTGCTCGACCACCGTGGGGGCCGCCGTCGTGCTGCTGCCGACCTCTGTGCTGGCCGGTGTATTCAGCGCCATCGATGGCGATGGCTTCGCGAAGGGAGCCTCCGAGCTCCTTGAGGAAACGGCGGGGAAGGCCGGTCAGACTGTCGGGAAGTTCGGCGACAGGCATGACGAAAAGATCACCGGTGCCACAATCAGCGCGGCGGTCGGTCTGCTCACACGCGGGCGCGGCAACGGCAACGCTGGAGCCAAGTAGCTGGTGGGGCGTCTGTGACGCCCCACACCAGCGCAGATGCTTCTGCTCAACGCCGGCCATCTCATGGAGATCTACTCTCCTCGAAAGGACAGGGTAAGGCGCCTTATCCTGTCCTCCTCGGCGGGCCGGACAACGCGTGGCAGTCGGCCTTCGTCGATCGTGGCGGGGGGCGGGCCCCGACGGCACAGGGCGCTCGGCCAGGCGGCGCCGGTAGGCGCGGTCCAGAGAGGTGACGGAGACGGGCGACGCTTCGCTGCAGGGGGGTGCAGTGCCTCACCGCCCGTCTCGGCGATCTACATGTGGTGCTGGATCGACATGGTCACGATGACCACGACGATCCAGATCACCAGCCTGACCAGTCGTACTTGGTCAGCCGTGAGACCGCGTGCCAGCCGACTCCAGTGATTCGCCATTTCGCCTCCTCTCTCTCCGACCCAGGGTCCGGGCGCCCCGGCCCCCATCTGGGCTGGAGTGGCGAAGGCTCCAGCCCCTAGGGCACCGGGGCGCCCGGCCCCCCCTAAAGGGTCGGGAAGATACAGAAGACGGCGTGTAACTGGTTTGGCTGGCCGCTCGATGATCAGACATCCGTCATCGAGTACGCAATGTCCAGTAGCCGACAGGCTCGGCGCCATGCTGACGGGATGCGGCTGCGCCTGACGGCCGCTCGGCCTGCGCGACCGGATGCTGCTCGTGCTCGGGGTGGCGATGATGGGCTGCCGCTCCGAGCTCGCCGCGCTCGACCTGGCTGACCTCGTCGAGGTCGACGAGGGGCTGCCGCGCAGCTGGTAGTCCACCAGGGCGCGGGCCATGTCCTCGATATACCTCAGGAGGAAGGAACGCAGGTCCACCCGCAGGGCTGGGGTTCGTGGCGGTGGGCTGACCAGGTGGCCGGCTCTGCCGACCGTCGGGGACCAGCCTCCGAGCAGGTACGCGCTTGGAGGCGCCGCGGGTCGATCCGATGCCGTGCTGCCTGTCGGGCACCGTGCGGGACTGGGGATTCCCGGGGGCGGGCCGGGGCACGGTCTGGGGATCTTCCCGAGGCGACCGGGCACCGCGTGGCGCAATTCTGTCCCTGCCGGTCGCCGACCGTGGCGACCCGACAGAGGAGGAACCATGTCCGGATGGGACGCCACTATCAAGCTGCTGCACCCGGTCGATCTGGGTACGGACTTCGAGGCCGACACCGTCAGCGTCGGCGGCGCGTTCGACGTGATCGCCGACGTCGAGGTCGGCGAGGAACTCATGGGCTTCGCCGGCAGCTACGACCTGTGGGTTAAGGTCCGCAACCTGAGCACGTCGACGATGCTGGCGGCCGACTACGTCAACGTCCTTCTCACGCCGATCCACGCCCCGTGGCGCGACCGGCTCCACAGGAACATCCCCGGGGGCTGGATCGCGACGGAGGGCGACGTCCTGGAGGTTCTCGCGTCGTTCAAGATGAACGCGGGCGTGCACCACGACTACTCGTCGGCGATCAGCCAGCACTTCATCGTCACGGCCTGACGCGTCACGAGCGTAGGCGGGCAGCCAGTTGGGTCCGGGAACTGACGTCGAGCTTCGTGAAGACGTTCCCCAGGTGGTATTCCACCGTCTTGACGCTGACGACGAGTTCCCGGGCCACCTGGCGGTTCGTCAGGCCGGTCGCGACCAGCCGGGCCACGACGGCCTCCTGCGACGTCAGGACGGCCGCCTCCCGGCCGGGTTCCCGGCCGGGAGCGAGTCCGCAGGCGGCCAGCTCCCGTTCGCACCGTTCGAGGAAGGGCCGGGCCCCCAGGTGGGCGAAGGTGTCCCGGGCGGGCGACAGCTGCGCCCCGGCCAGCGCGCGCCGGCCGCGCCGCCGCAGGAACCTGCCATGGCCGTAGCGCACCAGGGCGAGCTCGAACGGCGCGTCCACCCGGGCGGCGTGGGCCAGTGCCGCCTCGAAGTGCCCGCGGGCTGTGGCCTCGTCGCCTTTGGCCACGGCGACGGCGGCGTGCGCGGTCTGGACCACCGACAACGCGGTGTGGCTGCCGTTGTCGGCACCGGACTGTTCGAGAGCCGCCAGCACGTCCGCGAACGGCCCGAACTCGCCGGTCAGCTCGAAGAAGTCGACGACAGGCGCGATCAGCCAGGCGACGGCCGGGTTTTCCACCACGTGGCGAAAGCGCGGGCGCGCCAGCGGCTCGAGCACGCTCGCCGCCGCGCGGTACTCGCCGCGGGCCCGGGCAAGCTGCGCCCGCGAGAACGCGGTGTGCACGACGGGCAGGACATTGTCGCCGACGGCGGCGGCCTCGAGGACCCGTAGGTGGTCCTCGGCGGCCTGCCAGTCGCCACGGTTGGCCGGCACCAGCGTCGCGAGGTGCCGGCAGGCCAGCGCCAGAACTTCCTCGTCCGCGTCCGCCGCGATGGACAGCGCCAGCTCGCCGCGGCCCGCGGCGTCGTCCCAGCGGCCCGCGCGGAACTCGGCGGTCCCGAGGTGGTAGGCGACGATCCACCGGAACGTGGCCGAACGTCCGTGGCTGACCGCCCGCACCCCGCCGAAGTCTCGCAGCGCCAAGTCCAGCTCGTCGCGGTGCAGGTGCCGCATGCCCCGCCCGAGCAGGTCCTCGAGCTCGCCCGGTGTCGCCAGGGCCGGCTCGGGCAGCAGGTCGAGGGCGGCGTCGTCGGCAGCCGACCGGCGGATGGGGCCGGCACCGCTGTGGCGCAGGTAGCGGATCATGTCGGTTGCGGTCTGGTCGGGAGCCAGCCGCAGCGCGATGTCGGCCCACCGGGTCTGCTCGTCGCCGCGCATCTCGTTGCCGTAGAGCGCCGCGAGGTGACCGGCGACGCGGGCCCCCAGCGCGGGCTGCGCCTCCTGGTCACAGCGCTGCCAGGCGTCTCGCAGCAGCGCCTCGCACTCGCCGAACTCGCCGGCGTTGAGCGCGAGACGGGCCAGCACATAGCTACGCCACGCCGTCGGCGCGAACGCCCGCACCCGGGCCACCAGCCGGGCCGGGTCCGCGACCTCCCCGGCGAGCAGCTGACACTCGACCGCCTCGAGCGCGAAACGCTCCCGGTCGGCGCTGTGCGGGGCGAGGCGGGCCGCCGCGTCGAGCTGCTCCGCGGCACTCACCCAGCCACCACGGCCGGCGTTGGCCCGGCCATGCCGGGCAAGTTCGTCGGACAGCGCGGCATCCGGCCCGGTGGCGGCGCGCGCCCGGTGGCGCAACGCGACGGCGGGCGCGTCCTGCGCGAGATGTTGCGCGGCCCGCAGGTGCAGTTCGACGCGGCGCGCCGGGCCGAGCTGGCGGTAGACGGCCGCCTGCACCAGCGGGTGCGGAAACGTCACGTCCCGCCCGTTGAGCCCCTCCTCGAGAAGGCCGGCGGCGACCGCCTGGTCGAGCGCCGGCAACGGCTCGTCGAGCCCCGCCACGGCGCCGGCGAGACGCACCTGGGTATGCATGCCCAGCACGCTCGCGGCCGCGACCAGGCCCTCGACGTCGGGCGGGCAGGCGGCGAGCTTCGCCAGGACCAGCATCGCGAACGGGCGGGGCGCCGGCAGCGGGGCGACGGCCTCGTCGAACGCCGTCAGCGGGAGCTGCTCGAGCAGCGCCCGAGCATGAAGCGGGTTGCCCTCGGTGTGGGCATGCAGCCGCGCCGCGCCGTGCGCCGACAGCGACCCGACGCCCAGACGCCGGCCGAGGTCACGCAGCTCACCGGCGTCGAGACCGGCGAGACGCACCCGCTCGACGGTCCCGAAGGTGACCAGGCGGCGCAGTCCGGCCGGCAACCGCGGGTCGGCGGCCTCACGCACCACCAGGATCGCCAGCACCCGGTCCACCCGCAGCCGGCGCAGCGCGAACGCCAGCGCCCGCAACGACAGCAGGTCGGCCCACTGGGCATCGTCGACGACGACGGCGACCACCCCGGACCGTTGCAGCTCGCCGAGACGGTCGAGCAGCGCCGCACCCGCCGTCAACGGGTCAACGAACACCCCGCCACCAGCAAGCCCCGCCACCTGGCCAGCACCACCCTCGACAGCCGGCCCGCGACCCTCGCCGCCGGCACGCAGCTGTTCGAACACGCCGTACTCGAGACCGGTCTCGTCCTCGTCGCCGCTGGCGCGCAGCACACAGCCGACGTCCGCGCCGTCGAGGAAACGCCCCACCAGCGCGGTCTTGCCGATCCCAGCCGGCCCCTCGACAACGACCACCTGAGGATGCCCCGACCGGGCACGTTCGAGCACCTGCCCGAACCGCCCCAGCAAGCTGCCCCGCCCGACGAACTCCCCGTCTCCCACGAACTCCAGGATGTCGGGCCGCCCGGCGTCTTGCACCGCCGACGTCAGAACTGCGCCAGACGCCTGGCGCGACCGGGACGACATAGCAGTCTGCCGTCGGACTCACCACACGACGTTCAACATGGCCTCGGACCTGGGCTTCTACGTCATCCAGACGCGGCAGCAGTTCATCCGACCGGACTGTGCGGATCGCCCAGGACCGTCTCGACGAGGTCCGCGACGAGCTGCATCTGCGCGACCTGACCATGACCGACGTGCCACCGCCGGCGTTGGTCATGCACTTCCGGGAAAGGCTGCAGACCGACATCGGCGACCGCGCCGCGCGGTGGGGCGCGGACGCGGCTGCCGGCGGGGCTGGTGCGGCCGCCGTCGTGGCTGCCGGCGGCGAGCTGACGGGGCTGTCGCGGCCCCGTTTCCTGTGACCGGCCGCGCTCGATGGCAGGGATCGCGGCCTTACTCGGTTGCCCGGCTGATCGTCGAGCTGCGGCCAGCCGACCCGATGGCGCGATCCCTGCCAGAAAGCGCGGCCGGAACCCCGCCAACTACCGGGGCCGGTCACACAGAACGCCGGAGCCGCGCGGCGCCCGTCAGCGCCACGACGACGGCCGCGTGACCCCACCCGGCAGCTGCGTCCCCCCGTTCCCGAACGTCACGTCCACCTGCCCCTGCGACAGACCTCGCACCTCGGTCAGGTTCGCCGCGACCAGCCAGACGTCGGTCAGGTTCGCCCCGCGCAGCCAGGCGCCGGTCAGGTTCGCCCCGCCCAGCCCGGCGTCGGTCAGGTTCGCCCCGCCCAGCGAGGCGCCGGTCAGGTCCGCCCCGCCCAGCGAGGCGCCGGTCAGGTCCGCCCCGTCCAGCGAGGCGCCGGTCAGGTTCGCCCCGCCCAGCCGGGCGCCGGTCAGGTTCGCCCCGCCCAGCCGGGCGCCGGCGAGGTGGACGCGGGTCAGGTCGGCGCGGGGGACGTTCTCACGGGCGGGCAGGCGTCCCAGGATGGTCAGTGCGGCCTGGACATCGGTTGTCGGCGTCGTGGGCGCGGGCGGCGCTCGGACCGGGGATGGGGGGCGGGCGTGCTCGCGGACGAACGCGGAGAGGACCTCGACGACGGTGCGCTGGTCGTCTGGGGAGTCGTTGGCGAGGCGCTCGAGCGCGTACAGGCCACCGAGACGCCCGTCGACGGTGTCCGAGCTGAGCAGGCCGATCGCGGCGACGTAGAACTCACGGACGTGGGTGTTCGCGTTCGCCGACCGCTCGCGGAGGTCGGCGGCCTCGTTGGACCGCTTGGTCTCGGCGTTCGCTGCCTTGACCTCGGCGTTGGCCTGGCGGGTCTCGTCCAGCGCGATCAGCGCGCCCGCCACCGCCGTCAGTGCCGCGGCCGCTGTGAGCAGCCCGCCCTGCAGCGCCGCCCGGGCCTGAGCCGCGCCGTCGGAACCGCCCGGGTACATCCGGTCGGGCAGATGCCAGATGGCGACGACCGCGGCGACCGCGCCGGCGCCGGCGAGCCCAGCGATGATCCACAGCCAGCGCCGGCCGGAACGCCGCGCCGCTCCCCCGTTGTCGGTCATGGGCAGGGTTGTACCGCTACCAGCCGGCCGCGCACGGCGATCCGGCCCCCTGCCAGAAAGCGCGGCCGGAACCCTGCCAGTTACCGAGGCCGGTCACAGACAGGACGCCGCCCTCGAACGGGGGGAACACGACCCCGCCCGCGCCCCTCATAGGGGCAGGCCAGGTGCTCAGAAGCCCTCCAGGAATGGCCCCCACGTCGTCGTACTCGACGTTCGACGCCGGTCACGTACGCAGGCCCGCCGATGGCAAGTAGGACTTCCCAAGCACGCCACCACCAGCGCACCGACGTCCGCGGATGATGTCCGGGTCGAGCACGCGGTCTTGTCCGCCTGCTGGCCAGCCGCAGCTCACTCGACATGTCTTATGACCCCGTCGCCGGCGGCGGGAAGGGCGAGGCGCCGTCGACGACATCGCGGCCAGGAGCAGCCCGATCCACCACGGGGCAGACACAGCGAACGCCAGACCGAGTGCGACCCCGAGCGCTGCCAGCCACAGCGCCCGCCGACGTGTCTGACGGTCTCGCTCGCCATCGATGTCGACACCGGCGACGCGCACGCCCGTCGGCGGTTCGCCGTCCCCGTCCATACCGTTGATGTTGACCAGCGCCGACGACTCGTGTCTGTCAAACGGTCATCAGGCCAAAGGCCTGACACGTCGCCGGTTACGGGAGCGCCCCCACGCTGGTGCGGCGTCGGCCGCTGCCCGCGGCCACCCGGGGCGTCGTGATTCGACGGCTGCACGACACGGGAGCGACTTGGGAGAGTCGATGTTGTATAACCGCGGTCATGCGGTTACGGGGGGCAACGCAGCACGCACGAAAACGGCTGCGGAGGTGGGGCATCGCCTTGATTATCACCTCGGTGCTAGTTGCCCTTGCGGTCATCACCGTCGTCACGGTCATGACGCCGTACTCGGACGACGCCGGCCTCACAGCAGCGCCCTGCCCGCCTGATGGGTGTTCCGGTCCGACGTCGGTCGACTGGTCTGTGATCACCGCAGCATTGATCGGCGCTGTGCCCTCCACCGTTGCCGCTGTCACGGGGCTGGTCCTAGTCCTGCAGAACCGGCCGTCGGCGAGTCCACCCGTTCCACCTGCCCCGGATCCGGCGCCGCCGGATCCGGGGTCGTGAGCACCGGCGGCCTCCGACGGCGAGCTCATGGTTGCGGTGCGCCAACGCGAGAAACAATGCCGTGCCCAGGCCGGAGCTGTTCGGATCCGCGTCTGGGCCGGCGACTATTGGTCAGCGCATCCCCTGCAGCTGCCGAGAACTACGCCCGGCCTGGTCCGTCGGCATCGTCGACCGACGAGCCAATCTTGCTGTGCAGCGAGAACACCAGGCACGCCTCGACTTCACGATGGCCTAGGTTCCCACCGCCGCCCCGAACCGATACGCAAGGATCCGACACCGGGGAAAGGATCTATCATGAGCGCGCAGGGCCCAGCGGACCGGGCGTGGCCCGGTCCAGTGATTCCATTCGTAATCGACCCAAATTTCGATAACCCTGCAAGGATCATACAGGCGATAAGGGAACACTGGGAACGTCGGACTAACCTGAGGTTCGTCCAGCGCTCGAGACAGAGTGGATATCTGGCCTTTAGGCATGGTCAGGAGTGCCAATCGGGGCGGGGATTCAACGGCGGCGAGCGGTTGATAACCCTTAGCCCAGGCTGTGGGGTGCCGCAGATAATCCATGAGATCGGCCATGCGGTCGGCCTGCTCCACGAACATCAGCGTAGCGATCGCGACGAGTTCGTGAGGGTCTTCGAGGAGAACGCCAGGCCCGGGAAGGAAAAAAACTTTCGATTGGTGGCGGACTCGGTTAACCTGACCGACTATGATGTGCATTCTATCATGCACTATGGCGCCCGAACATTTTCTGTGGACAACATGCCCACCCTTGAGTCGCGGGATCCCGGTGTCACGTTGGACGGGTCTGCCAGCTTCACGCCTGCGGACCTGAGAGGCATCGCGGAGATCTATCCGCATGTCGGCGTCGTGCGCCGGAGTGACAGTGGGTCCGGCGCCGCGCGCGGCGCCGCTGAGATCGCTGTCGCCGCCGACCCGGGCAGGTCTCAGGTAATCACTGCGGTGAAATCCGAGCAAGGCCACCTCTTGCTCATTCTGTGGCAGATTGGAAGTAGGGGCGCCGTCGCCCGCGTCGCCGACTCCGCGAACCTGGCTGGCGCGGCAAGCGAGATCGCCATAGCAGGTGGTGGCGGTAGGTACGTCACGGTCTGCCGCACGAGCTCGCGCGGGCTGAAGCTGATTTCCTGGTCCGTCCAGGGCGACCAGCTGATTCGAAATTCCCCAATGTCCGCCGGGGACAATGCCAGCGACGCAGAGCTGATCCGAATCATCGCCCTCAGTGATACTTTGTTCGTCACCGCCTGCCGGGCGGAGAACGGAAATCTCCTACTGATCACCTGGATGCTGCGCGGCGACGGCTCATTCAGCAGGATCGACGCCGACGGTACCCGAGCAGAAGCCGTCTCGGAGATCTCCTTCGTCGACCTTCCGCGAACGGATTCTGCGCACCTCATCGGCGCTGCGGTTCGAACTTCCGAAGGGCAGATTCTGGTCATCGTCTGGGATGTGACTGACGACGGTCGAGTATCTCGGCGCGGCACCAGTGCGCCGCTGGGATTAGGAGACCTGGTCGAGGCGGCCGTCCACTTGGCGACCGGTCTGCTCGTAGTATCCTACCGGACGCCGAGAGGCACCCTAAAGCTGATCACCCTCTCGGTCTCACCGGGCGGGGCCGCTGTCCGCAAGGAGCACGACAGTGGCGATCAGGCTGGACGTGTGCACGCCAACGGGCTTACTGCACGGCCGTCCGGCGTGCTCTCCGCCGTGCGCGCAAACAATGGGAATCTTCTGCTGATCAGCTGGAATATCACCGACGACGGACGCATCGACCGTCGCGGCGACGCCAGTCCTGACCAGGCAGGTGGAGTAGGAATCGTGCGGGTGACGGGCTCCACAGGCAGGGCTCAGGCACCGGTGCTGACATGTGTACAGAACGCCGCGGGTCGACTTTTGCTGATCACCTGGGACGATCGGCCCGAGAATGGGGAACTCGCATAGTCCGCACCACCCGACCGTCGGCCGGGAGACCGGGACAAACCGTGGGAGGCTACGCCGCGCTCATGATCGGAACGGCGCCCGTGGGCCTCAGGGTCTGTCCCGGTCCGTCACGCCGAGCAGATGGCAAAGCTCGTCGACGCCGCGCACCGACTGCGGGCCGAGGAGCCTGCCCGCGCGGACGCCCCGTCGCCGCCGGTCACGCCCTCCCCTCCAGAACCAGGGTGCCGTCAAAGTCCGTTTTCGCTGATCAGATCGATGATCTGGAGGACGCGTTCGGGCCGGCGGGCGGTGGCTCGCATGGCTTTGGCGATGCTTCTGTGTCCTGTGAGGCGTAGCGCGCTGATGGCGGTGTCGCGGGCGATGGCCCAGGCGAGTGGGGCGTTGCCGGTGCGGACGGTGTGGCGGTCCTCGTCGAGGACGCGGTCGCGGACGTGGTGGACGGCTTCGACCGTCCAGCGCCCGCGTGCTCGTGCCGCCAGGTCCCGGGGGTGGGCCTGTTCGGCGGGCAGGCTGGTGACCAGGTAGAACACCTCCTCGGACAGGGCCGGTTTCGACGTGACGGTCTTCTTGTGCCGGGTGCGTCGGCGCAGCTCGACGACCTGTTTCGTGCCCCAGAAGCCGACGAGTTTCGGCGTGGTGACGGTCAGTGCCTTCAGCGAGCGGACCTCGATCCGGCCGTGGGCCTTCTCGACCGTCGTGACCAGGTTCGGCGCCTGCCCCCAGGGCAGCCTGGTGAGGTTGGCGTGGACGGTGGGCTGGTTCTGCTTGATCACCAGCAGCCAGTGGCCGCCCCTGGCACGGATCTTGCGGGCCAGGCGCTCGTGGGCGTGCAGCGAGTCCGTGGTCACCAGCACGCCGGTCAGGTCGAGCCGGCCGGCCAGCGCCTCGACCGCGGCGATCTCGTCACCACCGGCCACCCACTGGTGACCGGCGGCGACGCCGGTGTCGTGCCAGACCGCCTCGACCACCGCCTCCTGGATCATCGTGCCCGTCTCAGTGAACGACCTGGCGCCCTTGAGGGTCTTGCCGTCGAAGGCCAGCCCTCGCGGCCCAGCCGGCGGGTCCGCCACCGCCGCGGCCCGGGCGATCCAGCCCGACAACGCCTCATCCAGCGCGGCCGGGTCGCAGTCCTCGACCAGGCGCCGGATCGTCCGCTCCGACGGGACCCGACGCGTGAGCCCGAACCCGGCGAGCAGGTCCGCCGGCAGCTCGACCGCCCATTCCCAGACCGCGGTGAAGGTCTGCTGACCAGCCAGAACACCCGCGAACCACAACGCCAGCACCGACGCCAGCCCGTACCGGCGACCCCGCGCCCTGCGCCGGTCGGGCACCGCGCCCAGCGCGTCGAGCAGCCCTGCGGCCCGCTCGACGGCACGGCCCGACAGCCGGGACCGCTGACCGGCGGGAACCCGGGTAGGCGACACTGAAGGCACGGACGCGGCCCCACTCTCGGATGATCATGGCGTAGGAACCTCGATCATCCTGTGGGCGCCGCGTCCGCCCGTTCCCGGGGCCGGCCCGACGACGGCGACCCCGCCACCATCGCGCGCGGAGTCACACAAGACCAGGTAGCAGGCCCAGCCCGGCGATCCCGCGGCCGACCGGCGGAAGCTGATCAGATACCCGGCGGTCGTCGCGGGCCGATACACCCGGCGGCCATAGCCGCTACCGGCCCACGACGCCAGCCGACACGCCGCTCACGACTTTGTCGTAGCCCTGCCTCCAGAACCGACACCGGTCAGGAGCGGCAAGCCCGCACCAAGCTCCGGCCGACGCCGCGGCCAGGACGTCTGGAAGGCACTCGGCAGCGCGGATACGTTGCCAATCTTGGCAGGAGTTGCGGTCCTTGTTCTGTTTTGTTGCGCTATTGGCGCTTTCGCCAGCCGGTTCGACCACCTCGTTGCCGCGCCGGCCGTCGGCGACGAGATGAAAACCGATGTACTTGGCCGCGGCTATTACATGGTCGGTCCCGAGCGGCCTCATATCGACACGACCTTCGCCGTCCAGCTCGTCGACGAGCCGTTGGACCGGTTGGTGGCCGTACCACGCCTCGGCGAGGTGAAGGGGTGCCCGTTCAGCAGCGTGCGCTACCGGTTCGACGTCGACGGCCGCGAGGTCACGCGCGGCGAGGGCGACGCGTACGGGGCTGACAGCGTGAGCGTCCGCCTCCCCCGGCCGCCGCGGACGGTGCGCCTGGTCGCGGACTGGTCGGCCTCCCCACCTGCCCCCCGTCACGTTCACCCTCGGGAAAGTGGCGTGGCGTCGCCCAGTTGGTTCAGTCGGACCTTCCGGTGAACCGGGCGTTGCGACCCTGCGGAGCTAACTGGCAGGTGGTGGCACGGGGCCCGACAGTGAGGCCGATGGGGGCGACCGGTGCCCTGCGGATGTGCTGGTGCGGGGCCGTCCGCGGCGGTAAGCGGTGACCGTGGAGGTTGACCATGCCCAGGCCCGCAGCTGTCGCCAGGGGCTCCCCCGGCAGCTCGACGGATTTCCTACAGCGAGCTGCGGGCCCAGCCGGTCTCGCGGGCGATCTCGGTGGGGGTGATGCCGGCGGCCCGGGCGGCGGCGACCGCAGCGTCGCGGGAGCGGGCGGCCTTCTCGGCGGCCTCCAGGGCGGCGAGCCGGTCGGCGGCCGCGGTCTCCATCAGCCGCAGGGCGGTGGCGCGCAGCTCGTCGAGGCTGTCCATGACGCCGGGCAGCCAGCGGACCTCGGCGTCCGGGTAGGCGCCGCGCAGGTCCTGGCGGAGCCGGACGGCGCCGTCGGGGTCGTCCGTCGGGTAGCCGGCCAGGTCGAGCCCGTGCTCGGCCCGCCGGTCGCCGTCGTCGGCCGGCGGGCCGTCGACGGCGACCTTCCACCGGCCGGCGGCGTCGAGGCCGAACGTGACGGTCAGCGCCGGCTGCGCCGGCACCGCGCGCACGGCGCCGCCTTCGGTCGCTTCGTCGCTCGTGGCGTCCGCCATCGAGACCGTGTCGTCGAGATCCGCCACCTTGCGTCCTCTCCGCGCCATTCCCGGCGCTGCCTGGAGCATCAACGCCGCAGGATGCGTCGTGAAGCGTGATGTTGTCGGGACACTACAGCGACCGGTCTGCCCCGACGGGGACGCGGCCTGGTGTCCTGTGACTCCCGCCGGAATGACCCGCGTTAACCCGGGGCTTTCACGCCGGTGATCGTCTGGTGGGTGTGTCGGAAATGGGAAAGTGCTCCTGAGCTGGGAGGATCGGGCTTGTCGAGGGCCTGAACCATCCGTCACCAAGGAGCACCTTCATGGTGCAGAGTACCGGTGTCTACCCGTCTGTCCGTGTGGACGCGGCCGGGCGGGGTGTCGTGTCGGCGGCGGGTGGGGTGCTGCTGACCGAGACGGTCCGGGTCAGTGGGCTGGGCCGGGTGCTGTCGGACGAGCTTGCGGGGTGGCGGTCGCCGTTGGCGACGCATGACCCGGCGAAGGTGCTCACGGATCTGGCGGTGTCGCTGGCGCTGGGCGGTGACTGCCTCGCGGACATCGCGCTGCTGCGCGCCGAGCCGGAACTGTTCGGGCTGGTGGCCTCGGACCCGACGGTGTCACGGACGGTCGACCGCCTCGCCCTCGAAGTGGACCGGGTGCTCGCGGCGATCGGCCGGGCGAGAGCGGTCGCGCGTGGCCGGGTGTGGTCGTTCGCGGGTCGCCACGCGCCCGACCACGCGGTGTCGGCGGATGACCCGCTGGTCGTGGACCTGGACGCCACCCTGGTCACGGCCCATTCGGAGAAGGAACAGGCCCGGCCGACGTTCAAGAAGGGATATGGCTTCCACCCGTTGTGGGCGTTCATCGACCACGGCGCTACCGGCGCCGGGGAGCCGGCGGCCGTGTTGCTGCGGGCGGGTAATGCCGGGTCGAACACGGCGGCTGACCACATCGCGGTCGCGACCTCCGCGCTCGGCCAGCTGCCGCGACGGCTGCACAGGTCACGATCGGTGCTCGTCCGCGCCGACTCGGCCGGCGGCACCCACGCCTTCGTTCAGTGGCTGCACCGGCGCCGGGTGGGCTACTCGGTCGGGTTCACCCTGCCCGACAACGCCACCCAGCTGATCGGCAGGCTCCCCGCGGCGGCGTGGACGCCGGCCTACGACGCCGACCGCCTGCCCCGCCCCGGCGCGTTCGTCGCCGAACTGACCGGTCTGATGGACCTGACCGGCTGGCCGCCGGGGATGCGGGTCATCGCCCGCAAGGAACGACCGCACCCCGGCGCCCAGCTGCGGATCACCGACGTTGACGGCAACCGGATCACCGCGTTCGCGACGAACACGCCCCGCGGCCAGCTCGCCGACCTGGAACTACGCCACCGCCGCCGCGCCCGCTGCGAGGACCGCATCCGCGGCGCGAAGGACACCGGCCTGACCAACCTGCCGCTGCACGACTTCGCCCAGAACCAGATCTGGTGCGCCCTCGTCGCGCTCGCCTGTGACCTGATCGCCTGGACCCAGATGCTCGCCCTCGCCGACCACCCGGCGCGCCGGTGGGAGCCGAAACGCCTACGCCACCGATTGTTCTGGCTGGCAGGACGGCTGGCCCGGCACGCCCGGCAGACCGTGCTGCACCTGGGCGCCGATCACCCCTGGGCCCCGCTGGCCGTCCAGGCGATCAACACACTGCGCGCTCTGCCCGCCCCGGGATAACCCGGGCCACCGACCTCCCACCCCGCCGACCAGAACGGAAACCCACCCCGGACGTGGACCGGGCGCCCACCCGAGCGACAGCGGGCACACCGCCACGGCCCACCTCGACCGGGCAGCAGTCGGGTCGCCGGGGGCATCTCAGCCCCCGGCTCCCGCAGATCCCCGCATGACAGTCTCCCGTCACGGGGCTCTTCTCATCCAGCCATCCAGGCGCTTCTCTCCCACGCCCAGTGCGCGAACAGTCCACGATCTCTTTCCACGACCGTCTTCCACCACGCCTTGACGCGTTTGTAGCCGCGCAGCCGCTTGTACTTCTTCTGGGCCCATTTCATCAGGTAGGCGTTGATGCGCCTGAGCAGACTGAACATCTCGTACCGGTTAAACCGGCCCCAGTAGTTCATCCAACCCCGCACGATCGGGTTCATCATGTTCGCGAGGTCGTCCAGGGTCCCGCCGGTGCGACAGTGGATCCGCCAGGAGCGGATCTCCCGACTCTTAGCCTTCAGCGCGTCCCCACTGATCGCGGCGTCGAACGAGGTGAAGTTGCGCCCCTCTTTCTTGTTCCGCTGCCTGCGGGGACGGAAGGTATACCCGAGGAACGTGAACGCGGTGTGCTCGTGCATGCCGCGCCTCCTGTTGTCCTTGCAGTACACCACTCTGGTCTTGGCCGGGTGCAGGCGCAGCCCGACCTCCTCCAGCCTCCGACCGATCGCCGCGCGCACCTGCTCGGCCTGACGCCGCGTCACGCAGTGCACCACCGCGTCGTCCACGTAACGCTCGTAGGGCACGCCCGGGAACTCCCGGGCCAGCCAGAGGTCGAGCGCGTAGTGCAGAAACGCGTTAGCAAGCACGGGCGACACCGCGGACCCCGCGGGGGTTCCGCGGTCCGGCGTCACGAGCGAGCCGTCGGGGTACTGCACCGGCGCAGACAGCCACCGGCGTACGTAGAGCACCACCCACGGCTGGTCGGTGTTGGCCTCCACCGCCTTGATGATCAGGTCGTGTGGGCAGCTTCCGAAGAAGTCCTGGATGTCCAGATCGACGACCCAGTCCCGCTTCCAGCAGCGCTCCCGGCACGCCGCCACCGCGTCCAGCGCGGACCGCCCTCTGCGGTAGCCGTAGGAGCCGTCCTGGAAGATCTCTTCCAGGCGCGGCTCCAGCATCATCGCCACCACGGTCTGGGCGACCCGGTCGGCCACGGTCGGCACACCGAGCAAACGAACCCCTCCACCATGCGCCTTCGGTATCTCCACCGCCCTCACCGGAGGCGAGAAGTAGCTACCCGACGACATCCTGTTCCAGACCCGGTACAGATTGTTCTTCAGGTCCTTCTCGAACATCGCAACAGACTGCTCGTCCACTCCCGGTGCGCCTTTGTTGGCCTTGACTTTCTGGTACGCTGCCCAGACCAGGTCCCTGGAAATTTTGAACGGCTTCTCTGTAGACCTCGATGTCTCCACTCGATCCCTCCCAGCCTCGCTGGTTGCCCGAACGAATCCACCATGGACAAGCCGGCCCCTTCGCTCCACCCCCATTACCGAGGCTTCATCGCTACTACGAGCCGGTCCGCCGGCGTGTGCCGCATCGGTACTCAGCGCCTCCAGTTTCCGCTGTACGACGCGCTCCCTCTCCCCACCCGCCACCCTGCGCGGACGGAGCTATCGACACACGCCTTCCCACGTTCCGCATGAGAGCGGCAGAACGGACTCACGTCGCCTTTATGGCGGGCACCATCTGGCCAGAAGACGGGACACCCGCCAGACTCATCCCGGGGCTGAGTTGCCTGCCCCGGTTTTGATGCCATCTCTGATCTTTTCGACACGTCATCGGCGATTCGCTTGCGCTCGTCTTCCCGTTCCCTGCCTGACGCGCTCCAGGCGCGCCTTTTCCCCGACGCTCACCACCACAGTCGTCAGCTAAGGCAGCTCGGGGTGGCTTGGAACCTCCCACCCGTCGGGCGGTTCCGAGGGGCCACAACTCCCTCATCTCCCACACAGCACCGCAGTCAAGTAAGGCTCACCTACATTGGCCCCACCTTCCTGCGCTCGTGGCGCACCAACTCAACATCAACAAGGGTCGGAGGTCAGCCCGCGATCACACCTGGCCGAGGCACGAAAGATCTGGGCTAACCAAGGCTGCCGGCGCCACCCTCCGCCGTGCACGTCCAGGACCTTCTGATGCAGCCGCGACCAGACCCCGCCTGGGTACAGGCATGGAACCGGCGGTGCGCCGTCGGGACCGACACCCCGGACTCTGCCGGCAGATGCCGCCAGGCACACCCCGCAGTCAGCACATAGACCACCGCGGTGAACAGCGGCCGGTCCTCGACCGACGCGGTCCGCCGCCCTGGTGGCAGTCTCGAACCTGGGCAGCAGCGGCTCCACCAACTCCCACAGATCGTCAGAGACCAGCCGAAGAGCCAGGCTGTTCTCCACCACATCCATGATCAGAGATGCGCCCAACCATCACGCGAGAAACACTCTAACCATCGATGAGTTCATCGAGCCTATCTGTCGATTTCGGACTCCCCACCTCTTGAGCGGCGGAAACAAGTCGCTCATAGTAGGCTGAGGTAATCGGAAGAGCATCCTCATAGATCCACGAGCACATCGTGTCGAAGGCCAACTCCTCCTCGGGCCGCTCACTCCGCCAGAACCGGCACAGAGCCCATCCTATATCATTGAGACTTCAGCCAATAGCTTCGAGCAGCGTCAACTATAGTGTCGAATTCTGCTTCAGAAATATCTGCAATAAGAATTGGGTTAACTTTCTGCGCCACAACTTCTTGCGCAGCGACGACAAACCGTCCTGCGCGCACATAGCTGTGCACCGTCCACTGATCCAGCGACTCGACACTCGACATTATAGTCGAGTCGTGGAGAAACTCATCGACAGCGAACAGTTCCATGAATTCGGTTGGATTTTCATGCAGCAGATCGAGTCTTTCATCGTCGATGTGACGGCGATTCTTGAGCTGCGTCATTACCGATCCGAGGATACAGCCTTCCCGATCACCAACCAGCCGACCGTCTATGACGAGCTGGAAACGGAACATGCGATGCCCAGGAAGAGGGCTTACCAACAAACCGAATTGACCATCATCGTCAAGGAACCTCAACCCTTACCCCTTTGGACCTCAATAGGAATGTGATTCAAGGGAATCTGTACCGGATTTCCTCACCAAAACCCGGTTGAAGATCCTCGCCGGCGGGTGACTACCGCAGAAGCGAAGACGGCTGTGGGCCCCCGCCACACCTCGCGGGGCCCCCCCCGGCGCGGCACGCGCCGTACAAGCCCGGCGCGC
>NZ_JASNFO010000065.1:0-95808 GCF_032027725.1 Pseudofrankia coriaricola
TACAACCCTCCCGCCCCCGGGGGGGGGGGCCCCCCCCCCCGCGGGGGGGCCCCCACCCCCGTCTCTGCAGGCGCCTTACAGACCCTGCTCGATCTGACTCTCGATCGGCGAGCCGGACTCTCCGAAGAACGGCGGCCTGCTGCCGTCCTTCACCACGACCACCGGGCCGTTACCCACCATCGAAGACATTAGGTCCCGCTCTTCGAAGAACTTCCGGGTATTGTACCCGAAGACCCACGCGTTCGGGTACTCAGCGCAAGACACGACGACGATCTCCAACTTGTGGGTCCGTCGAACCGTCGAGTCGAGCAGGGTCTGCGCAGCGGCGTACGCGTCTTGAAAGATCATCGATCAGTTCGTCCTCACGAATGCGAACCAGGCGTATCCATCCCAGTTCGCTCCACGTCCACTCTGGAAGTCAGGGAAGTTGACCTTACCATTCTGCACCACAGCGTTCCAGACATGCGCCGTACCATCCGATCGCGCCCCATAGACAATGCCACGAGCACCGTTCCCGGCCCGCAGCAACTGCCTCTCGATCGCACCACCCCGCTCACCGGGTACATGTTCCGGCCAGCGTAGTTCACGATCGACTGCAGCCCATTCTCAAACGGAAGGTCAGGATCACGCTTGATCGCACTTGCCGGGCTTCCGCGGAGCGTCGAGTCTCCAGCGATCGCGCACGACACACAGTTATTCTTCCCGCCCACCGCGTTGACCACTGAGCCCGGGGCGGCGGCAACAGCCTCTCCGCCTCCCGCGCCACCGCGTGCCGCGGCGCCTTCACCCGCCCGTGCGGCGGCGGCACCACCTTTCCCGCCCCTTATGAGAAGTTTTCCTGCTGCTGCAAGATCTTGCCCGACCCCTACCCCGCCAGCACCAGGAATCGGCACCACCACCGACGCCGCGATGACAGCTCCGCACTGGAGGGCGCCGTGGCAGTCCCGGTCCGACCAGGCCTTGTAGTACTTGCTGAAGTGGTTGGGGTCCTGGTCGTCGCAGTGGCTGTACTTGCCGAAGTCGCAGGAGCCCCAGCCCAGTTCGAAGAGCCATTTCGGTAGGTCGTACTCGCGTATGCATTGGTTGGAGCCGGCATAGGTGCCGCACACCTGGCGGTTGCCGGAGGCGGCGGGGGCGGTGCCAAGGGTCTTGGCGTACTGGTCCAGCTGCGCGGGTGTGGTCGTGTTGGAGGTGGCCACGGCCCGTTGCTGCTGGTCCCACTGCTCGGTGAGCCTGACCGTGTCCAGTACCGCTGCCGTGTTTGCGCGGACGGCGGCGGCGGCGTTTTGTTCCCGGTCCCATTGTTCGGTCAGTCGGACCGTGTCGAGCACCGCGAGCTTTGCCGCGTTCATGGCGTTGTAGGCGTTGACGCCGGCGATCCACTTCTGGTCGCCGTTCTCCCCGAGGGCGATCATCTCGTCGTAGGCCTTGGCGGGCAGGCCCGGGTACTTGGCCGTGTAGGCGTTCTTGTACGCCACGTAGGCCGCGATCCCCGCCCACTGATCGGTGCTGAGCGCCGACACCGCAGCCGCGGCTGCCTGGGCCGTCTTGCTGGTGCACACGCCGCGGTCGTTGCACCTCGAGTCGGTGACGTGCTTCGCGGCGTTGTTCTCGGCGACCGACTGACGAATCTCCGCATCGGTACTGGCCCGCAGACCGGTCACATCACTGTGGGTGAGCGGGTTCGCGCCGGCGTAGGTATAGCGGTTGTCCGCCGCCGTGCCGGTCCAGGGCAGCGCGAACGTGTCCCGCGACAGGAACATCCCGGTCCCCGGGTCGTACCAGCGGGCCTGGGCAGCGACCAGATCGGTGTCGGGGTCGGTCCAGCTGCCCTGGAACCCGACGGCCAGATCGGGGCTGGCCGGTGCCGATGGCTGGCCGAAGGGGTCGTAGCTGCGGCTCTCGGTGACCGACGCCCCGTCGGTCGTGAAGGCCGCCACCACATCCCCGTGGGCGTTGTCCAGCGTCACCCAGTCACCGGAGCCGGTGCCGGCACCGATCAGCGCACCGTCCGGGCCCCGGGCGAACGCCGACGTGCCGTCGGTCGCGGGTTCTTTCTCGACGCCGTTGTAGAGGAAGTTGTACGCACCACCGTGGGTGCGGGTCGCGATCCGGTCCAGCCCGTCGTAGGTGTAGGACGTCGTGGTCGTTCCGGCCGTGTGCGAGACCAGCCGGTCGAAGGCGTCGAACACCGTCGTCGTCACGTTCGACCCGGTGGTCTTCGTGCTCAGGGTGCCGCGGGCCGTGTAGGCGTAGCTGGTCGAACCACTGGAGGCGAGCCGGTTGCGGGCGTCGTAGGTCGCGGACGTCCCACCTGCGGACGTCCGGTTCCCCGCCCCGTCCCAGCCATAGCTGGTGGTGACGCTGGCCTGGTTGGTCCAGGACGTCAGCCGGTTCGCCCAGTCATAGCCGTAGCTCTGCGTCCCAGCCCCGGCCACCCCCGACCCGCTGATCGTCGTCGAGGTCAGGTTGTCGTTGTCGTCGTAGGCATAGCTCTGCGCCCGCAACGTCCCCGACGGCCCGGTCAACGTGTCCGAGGTGACCCGGCCCAACTGGTCGTAGTCGAAACTACGGACCGCCCCGGTACCGCCGTGGTAGTCGACCGAGGACAGCTGGCCCGCGTCGTCATAGTCGTAGACCCGGGTACCGCCGGTCGCCCCGCCATCCACAGCGGACAGCTGACCTCGGGCGTCGTAGTGGTAGTTGCTCCAGGTCGAGCCGTCCGCCCGCTGGGAGATCCGGCCGTCCTCGTCATAGGTGAACGACGACCCGCCCAGGTCCCCCGAGCCGGTCCGTACCACGCCTCGGTCCGTCCGCTTCGACGCAACAACGTCGCCACGAGGTCCTCCTCCCGGGAGCCTGAGTCAGCACAACTGCAGGAATCGTTCCAGGATGGCGACTCCGGCGCGGATCGCGTCGACCGGCACACGCTCGTCCACGCCGTGGAAGGCCGCGGGGAAGTCGAAACTGTCGGGCAATTGCAGTGGAGCGAATCCGAAACAGTTGATGCCGAGCTGGCTGAAGTGCTTGGCGTCGCTGCCCGCGGGCAGGAGGTAGGGAACGGTGATTGCGCCGGGATCGGTGGCGATGACTGCCTGCGTGATCGCCTCGCTGACCGGCCCGCTGAATTCGGTCTCCACCGCGATGGCGCGGTAGACGATCTGGTGGTCGACGCCCGGCCCGATCAGCTCGCGCATGCGCGCCGCGCAGGCTTCTTCGGAGCCGGGCAGGAAACGGCAGTCAAACCGCGCCGTGGCGTGCGGCGGTATGACGTTCGTCTTTCCGCCCGCGACCAACTCGGTCGGCGAGGCGATGTCGCGCAGTGACGAAGCGATCATGCGGGCGGTCGGGCCGAGGTGGCGCAGCAACGCTTCTGGGTCGGCCGGATCGAACGGTTCGCCGACGCAGTCGGCGACGGTCTGCAGCAGGGCGCGCGTGGTCGGGGTGAGGCGGTACGGGAACTCGTGCCGGCCGATGCGAGCGACAACCTCGGCCAGGTTCACCACGCTGTTACCGTCATTGATCATCGATGCGTGCCCGGCGGGACCGTGCGCGGTGACCTCGAACCAGAGGACGCCCTTCTGCGCGGTCTCGATGAAATACAGCCGCTGCCCGGTCGGCAACCGCGCCGAATACCCGCCGACCTCTCCGATGGCCTCGGTGCAGTCGTCCAGTAGGTCGCGACGATGCTCGACCAGCCACCGCGCGCCCAGTTGGCCGCCGTTCTCCTCGTCGGCGACGAAGGCGAGCACGACGTCACGGGCCGGCCGCTGCCCGCTGCCTGACCAGGCCCGGATCACCGCAAGCACCTGGGCCACGAAGTACTTCATGTCGACCGCACCGCGACCCCACAGGCATCCGTCCGCCAGCTCGGCGCCGAACGGGTGCCTGCTCCAGATGGCCGGTTCCGCCGGGACGACGTCGGTGTGGGCGTGGATGAGGAGCGGCGGCCGTGTTCGGTCCAGTCCGGGCCAACGCGCCATGACCGTGGTGCGTCGGGGGCGGGGTTCGATGATCTCGACAGGCAGGCCCGCGTCGGCCAGAACGGTCGCGCAGTACTCCGCGGCGGTGCGCTCGCCCGGGCCATCGTCGGTGCCGTAGTTGGAGGTGTCGATCCGCAGCAGGTCGGCGCAGATGGCCACGGCGTCGTCGGCCGCGGAACGGGGGGCGCGCTCGCCCGCAGCGACCGCGGCGACCCCGGCGGCCGCGGTCGCGGCCGCCGGGGTCGCGCCGTCAGGCATGCCGCGGCCCACCCGGCTGGTCCAGTTCCAGAGCCGGTGTCAGTTCGCGCGCGGTGGGTGCTGGCGCTGGCCGCTGTTGGGGCAGAGCGGCGGCCTGGTCCACCGGCAGTCCCGTGGTGCGTGGCCCGAGCGCGAGGACGTCGAGGGCCAGGATGACCAGGGCGGCGGCGACCACGGTGAACACGGCTCCCGACCCGGCGTGGTCGAGGACGGGGATGAGGACGAATGGCAGCGCGGCGGTGACGAGCCGGCTCAGCGCGTACGCCGCGCCGACCGCCGTGGCACGCACCGCGGTCGGGTACAGCTCGGCCGTAAAGACGTGGTAACCGTTGGAGTAGACGTTGCTGATCAACGTAAACAGCGTTCCCCACAGGACCACGGTGGTGCCGGAACCGGCGAACCCGAACAGCAGCCCGGTGACGGCCATTCCACTGGCCGAGACCGCCACGATGGCGCGACGCTCGAAGCGTTCGATCACCGGCAGCGACAGCAGCGAGCCGAGCGGATAGCCAACATAGGTGAGGGCGAGGAAGCTCAGCGAGGTAAGCACCGTGTAGCCCTTCGCGACCAGCACCAGGGTCGCGATCGTGCTGAATCCGTAGTAGCCGATCGCCGACATCACGTTCATGATCCAAGCCATCACGGTGCGCCGCAGGAACGGCCCGGTGAACAACACGCGGAACGGCGGGCGCCGCAGTGCTGTCTCGGGAGGCGCCGTCGGGGCCGGGACGGGGGCCGGTTCGGAAAGGGCGTGCCCACGCCGGACGGCGTCGGTCTCCCACGCGGTGACGATGCGGTCGGCCTCCTCATGCCGCCCGACCGACTCCAGCCAGCGCGGCGACTCGGGCAGCACCCGCCGCAGCGCCCACACCAGCACGGCGCCGAGAGCGCCGAGGAAGAACATCCAGCGCCATCCGTCGACGCCGACCGGACTGCGCGCCACGAGCCCGCGGCCGAGAAACCCGGCGGCCGGGACGCCAAGGAAGCCGATCGTGTACGCGACGGCAATGAGCCGGCCGCGCACCCGCGGTGGCAGCAGATCGGACAGGTAGGAGTCGCCGAGCGTGAGCTCAGCCCCCAGCCCCATCCCGGCCAGGAACCGCGCGCCGACGAGGACCTCGACGTTCGGCGCCAGTCCGCCGACCAGCGAGAACACCGAGTAGATGAGCAGGTTCAGCAAGAACGAGTTGCGGCGGCCGATGCGGTCAGCCAGCCGGCCGAGTACCAGCGCGCCGGCAAACTGGCCCACGAAGGCACTGGCCAGCAGAAGCTTGAGCGAATCCCCTCCAAATCCGAAGCTCTGCTTCAGCACGACCGACAACGTGCCGGCCAGAAACACCTCGTAGGTGTCGAAGAAGAACCCGAGCCCGACGCAGATGACCGCGACGAGGTGGATCCTGCCAACCGGCAGGCGATCAAGCCGAGCCCCCAGGGACGGCTTGCCGACGCCGATAGAAGATGTCATGGCCTTTTCTCCAGGTCGCTATAGCCGCGTTTCCGCGGCAGGGAAATGGGTCCGGCTAACCCAGCGGCGTCGGCGACGCTGGCGTGTCAGTTAACGCGGAAAACGCGCTATTCGCGGATAGCCGAGGAGGCTCGAGCAGAACGGTGTTGTCCGCTCCGTCGCCGCCGCAATGAATAGCGCCCGGTTTCGGCTCCAGGCGGCGCCTAGGACGACACGGTGGCGTCGGCTGCCGCCGCCCGAGCCCGGTCCAGCTCGGCGTCGAGCAGCCCGGGTGGGTCCTCGGGAACCATCTGTCGCATGGGATGGACGACGACGGACTCGAACACTCCGGCCTGGTGGTAGGGCTCGCCCGCGAGGAACCGCGAGGCTTCGGACGTAGTGGCCACTCGCAGGGCGAACACCGCACCGATGGCGAGCCCGTCCTCGGCGGTCAGCGGGCCACCGAAGACCAGCCTCGACCGGGCGGCCATCATGTACTCGAGGTGCGCGGGCCGGATCGCGCGGCGGAGTTCCTGGGTGCCGGGCCGGTCACGGCACAGAACTAGTACGATCATGGCTGCTGCCTTCCGTGATGACCGTCGCTACCACCGGGGCTCGGGATGTGCGCGGGGCCGCCCCGAACGGGGGCCGGGCGCCGCAGGGTCGAAGCCACGAGCGCGGCCGCGACGGTATAGGCGGCCGCGACCGCGATGAGCGCTCGGCCGATACCCACCCGCTCACTTCCAGCGCCCGCGACTACTCCGCCGAGCAGCGCGATGCCGAGGGTTCCGCCGATCTGGCGGGCGGTGTTGTTCAGCCCGGCCCCTAGGCCGGCCCGCGCTCCCGGGACGGCCGCGACCGCGGTCGACACCACCGCCGGCAGCGCCAGCCCGATGCCCACGCCCGCGAGCACCAGACCGGCGCCGGCAGCGGCTCCCGACGCCCGCTCGGCTGCGACGAGCGCGACACCCGTACCGGCGGCCAAGCCGCCAAGCGTCCCCGGGACGCGCTGGCCGAACCGGTCGGCGATCCGCCCGGCGAGCATGCTGACAGCGGCATAGGCCGCGAACAGCGGAGCGATGCGGACGCCCGTAGCGGTGGCTGACCGGCCGTCCACATGCTCGAAATCGAGGCTGAGCAGGTAAAGCAGACCGAGAGTCGCGAAGTTGAGCAGCAGCGAGGCGAGGTTGGCGCCCCGGAAGGTTCGCGAACGGAACACCGACAGTGGCACGAGTGGCGTCGCGCACCGGCGCTCCACCGCGACGAATCCCGCCGCGAGCAGGACCGAGGCGCCGAGCGCCAGCCATCCGATGACCGACCCAGGCTCCGCGGCTGTCTCGGACAGCCCCCAGGCCAGGGCGCCCAGCATGAGAACGGCGAGGATCTGGCCGCCACGGTCGAGATGGCGGTCGTGGCCGCCGCGACGCGACTCGCGTAGCACCCTGCGCCCGGCCGCGATGCTCACGAGCGAGATCGGCACGTTGATCCAGAAGATCCACCGCCACCCCAGTCCGTCCACGATCAGACCACCGAGGAGTGGGCCGACGACCAGGGCGATGCCGGCCACGGCCGACCACACGCCGATCGCGCGGGTGCGGTCGGCCCCGTCGAAGGCGTCGGCGAGGATGGCGAGCGAGGAGACGAGGACGGCAGCGCCGGCGACGCCCTGCAAGGTGCGGAACAGGATCAGCCAGCCGACTCCGGGCGCGGCCGCGCAACCAGTCGACGCGGCCGCGAAGCCGGCCAGCCCGGCCAGGAAGACCCGCCTGCGCCCGAACAGGTCGCCGACGTCGCCAAAACCGATCATGAACGCGGCGAACGTCACGAAATACCCGTCGACCACCCAGGTGACCGCGCCGGTGGACGCGTGCAGCCGGCGACCGATCGCGCCGACCGCCACGTTGACGACGGTCAGATCCAGCTGGGTGACGAACAGCCCGACGCAGGTGATGAGCAGCACCGACCAGTCCCGGCGGCTCCAGCGTCCAGCCACGGGCTGGTCGGCGCCCGCGTTCCCGCCCGCGGCGGTCGCCGCCGCTGTGCTGGGCGTCCGCAGGCTCACCGGCTAACCCACCATGGCCGGCGCGGCACCGTTCGGGCCGGCGCGATCTCCCCGGTGTTGCGTCCATCCCGGCCGTCCCAGCGGCGAGCGCGGCACGGACGGTGCGACCGGGTGGCAAGCCATCTGATCACCGTCGCTCCTAACTGAGAAACAATTCTCATTTAGCAATGGTGCGAGCGTTCTGTTTCTCCTGGATGAACCACCGACCTCTCCCAGGTAACGGATCGTGATCCACACGGGTCCTTGACGAACAGCTCCCGGCCGCCCCCACGTGGATGCCCGGTTCGCGAACAACTCGCCGTCGCCCGCACCTTCCAGAACCGCACCGGCTTGGCGATCCGCAACGTCATCCGGCAAGCCGTGGAACTGGAACTCGCCCCCTGGCGGGTCCCGGAGGAACTGGCCGTGCTCCGCGTCGGGCGACCAGGTGTTCCACAGTCGTCTGGTCCGCTGACATCCACACTCGTCCGTCGGTCCTCCTCACAGCCCGACACTCTCAGCGAGTGGCGTGACCGGCGTCGATGTCATGTTCGGTGGACGGACGGACGTCGACCGACGGGGCCGGCCCTCGGCACAACAGAAGCAACGCCACCGCGACATCGCTGCCGGCTGGGCCGAGCGCGTCCAGGAATCTGCGGGTGACCTCGTACTCGCGGCTCATCTCGATCCGCCCTCCGCCGGCGGTCATCCGCAGCTTCTGTATCCGCCAGGCCACCCGACGCCGCAGCACGATCACGTCGCGGATCAGGTCGTCGAGCCCGTCGATGATCTCGCGACCCTCAGTTACCGAGTCGATCATGGAGATGTCCGGGGCCTCGGGGCCGAGCAGGTCGAGGCCGGTCAGCCGGGACCGGCTCGGTGTCGGGTGCGGTCGCGCGTCGAGCTCGCCGGCGGTCACCGCGGCACGTCCCGAGAGCAGGTGCGGCCGGTCTTCAAGCGCATGGTGTGTCTCCTTCGTCGTCGTTCGTGACTGCCGGTCTCGGCCGGGCCGGCCTGGCAGCGCCCCGCAGACCAGCGCGGCCAGCAGGTAGGCGGCCGCGGCCACGGCCAGTCCGACCCGCGTGCCCGCGGCGACCGAGTGGGAGCCGGCGACGATGCCGCCGAGCAACGCGACGCCGAGGGCGCCGCCGACCTGGCGGGCCGTGTTGTTGAGCCCGGAGGCCAGCCCGATCCGCTCGGCTGGTGCGGCGCCGACCGCGGTCGCGACGAGCGCGGGCATCGCCAGGCCGACTCCGGCGCCGGCCGCGGCCAGCGTGGGGATGAGTGCAGGCCCGTCGGCGCCGAGAACGGTGGCCGCCAGGACAGCGACGCCGGCGAGCGCCGCGCCGCCCCGGGCCGGCGTGCGGGGGCCGAACCGTTCGACGAGTCGCCCGGAGAGAAGGCTGATGATCAGCAGCACGCCCCAGGCGCCGCGGTCCCAACGGGCCCGAGGCGCGTCCACCTTGGTCACCCGGCCTTCCTGGGCCGGCTGGGCGTGGGGCGGCTGGGGTTGGGCTCGTCGAAGGTGCCGAGTACGCGGACCCGGACGGCGCGCTCGGCCAGCTCGCGCAGCACGGCCCGCGGCGGCGGGTCGTCGGGATGGCCGCGCCACTCGATGAGGAAGTAGAAGCGGCCCAGCCCGTCGCGGGTCGGCCGGGATTCGATCCGGAGCAGGTCGATGCCGGCGCGGGCGAACGGTTCGAGGACGGTCATCAGCGATCCGGGCCGGTCGCGCTGCTGGAAGCAGGCGATGACCGTCCGCTCGCGTCCGGTGCGGGCCGGCTCGTCGCGGCCGAGGACGACGAACCGGGTCTCCGCTGTGGCGGTCTCCCCTATGTCGTCGGCCAGAACGCTGAGCCGCGGGGCGGCGAGGCCCGCCTTTGGCGTGACCGCGGCGGTTCGGCCGGTCGGGTCGCCCAGGGCGAGCTCGAGCGCGGCCGTCGTGGACGGGGCCGGGACCAGGCTGGACCGAGGGGCGTGCTCAGCCAGCCAGGCACGGCATTGGTCGAGCGCGTGCGGATGTGAGGAGACCGTGCGCAGTGCCTCGGGGCTGGCACCGTGCAGGCCGACGAGCTGGAACCGGACCGGGATGACGACGTCGCGGTGCAGGCGGACCTGGCTTCGTTCGGACGGGTCCACGGCCTTTCCGGTGCCCAGGCCGGCGAGCAGGTCGGCCGTCGGCCCGACCAGGCCGGCGACCGAGTTCTCCCAGGCCAGCACGCCGTAGGTGACCGAGCCGTCGCTGAGCCGGGCCATGAGCTCGTCGGGGTCGGCGCAGGGGACGTGCCGCAGCGCGGCCAGGGCCGGATCGGCCAGCACGGTGCGGTGGGTGAAGGTACCCGCCGGTCCGAGGTAGCCGACGGACGCGGCTGGGGCGGGATCGAGTGTGGTGGTCACGGCCGACTCCTGGAGGTCTCCACGCGCGGGACGGGTCGACGCCGCCGGTGCCGCCGGGAGCGGCCCCGGCTGGTGGGTGAAGCCTTCGGGCGACTAGCGGGCCGCCAGCGCGTCCGACAGCAGGTCGGGCCCGACGACCTTCCCTGGATTGAGCACGTTGGCCGGGTCGAACAGGCCCTTGATGCGGGCCATCCACAGGGCCGCGTCGCCGTGCTCGGCGGCCAGGTACTGGCGCTTGCTCAGGCCGATGCCGTGCTCGCCGGTGCAGGTGCCGCCGACGCGCAGCGCGTGGCGGACCAGCTCGTCCGAGAACAGCGCGGCCGGGGCGTCCTGGCCCTCGGCGACCGCGACGACGGTGTGGATGTTGCCGTCACCGACGTGGCCGGTGGTGACCACGTCCAGCCCGAGATCGGCGCGCAGCTGGCTGATCACCTGCGCGTGCTCGACGATCGCCGACAGCGGCACAGCCGTGTCAGTGATCAGGTATCGCCGGCCGGGGAAGGCCCGGCGGATCGACCAGAACAAGCGGTGGCGTGCTTCCCAGATGGCCTCCCGCTCCGCCTGCGCGGTCGCCGTGCCGAGCGTGCTCGCGCCGGCCTCGAGCAGGGCTCGGCGGGCGATGTCCAGCTCGGTGGCCAGGCCGGCCGCGGTGGAGCTGTGCAGCTCGACGAACAGGGCAGGGGCGTCCGGGACCAGGCCGGGCACGTCCTGGGCGAGCAGGCCGGCGGTGATCTCGTCGAGCAGCTCGAGGCGGGCGATGGGCAGCCCGGTCCCGACCGCCGCGAAGGCGCCGGCGACCGCGGCGGCGACGTCGGGGAAGAACGCCCACAGCACCGCGATCTCCTCGGGTACGGGGTGCAGCGCGACGGTGAGCTCGGTGATGACGCCCAAGGTGCCCGCCGAGCCGATGAACAGGTCGCGCAGGTCGTAGCCGCTGCTCGACTTGCGGACCGGCCGGCCCAGCCGCAGCACGTCACCGCTGGCCAGCACGACCTCCAGGGCCAGGGTGTTGGCCCGCATGCCGCCGTAGCGGATCGTGGTCGTGCCGCTGGCATTGGTCGCCGCCATCCCGCCGAGACTCGCGTCCGCGCCCGGGTCGACGGGAAACGTCAACCCGAACTCCCTCGCCCGGGTGTTGAGCCCGTTCCTGGTCAGGCCCGGCTGCACGACCGCGTGGAAGTCCTCCGGGCACAGCGCGACGAGCCGGTTCATCCGGGAGACGTCCAGGCTCACCTCGCCGCCGAGTGGCACCACATGGCCTTCGGCGCTGGTGCCGGTACCGAACGGGATGATCGCCACGTCGTGGCGGGCGGACCATCGCATCGTGGTGACGACGTCGTCACGGGTCTCGGCGAACACCACCGCTCGCGGCGGGATGCTGTCCAGGTGGTTCTCGTCGCGGCCGTGGGTGTCGAGGTCGGCGGGCCGGGTCGACACCGTGCCCGCGAGCCCGGTGGCCAGCTCGGCGAGGGCGTCCGCGTCCGGGACCGCCCTGGCCGGCCGGCTGATGGTGGTCACCGCGCGGCCGAGGCAGTCTCGGCGGCGGCCTCCGAGACGTCCATGGAGGTGACGCGTGCCGGCGCGGCCGGGACGAGCTCGAACAGGACGCCGCCGGGCGGGCTGGTGGTGTGGTGGGCCGCGCGCGGCGTCCAGCCGGCCTCGGCGAACGCCTCGCCCCACTCGGCCTCGGTCGGCAGGTAGGTGTGCATGAGCGCGTGGGCGGCCTCGAAACCGAGCCGGAAGATGGGCGTGTCCGGCCCGGGCGTGTCCTCGGACCGGACGACGTCGCAGAGCAGCATCGTCCGAAGGTTCGGGAAGGCGATCCGCAGGTTGGTCAGCACCCGCACGCACGACTCGCGCGGCCAGAAGTCGTGGCCCATGAACACGCAGGTGACGACGTCGACGTCGGACAGGTCGTCGGCGGGGGTGAGCCGGTGGACGTCGCCCTGGCGCACGCTGAGCCGGTCGGCCAGGCCCTCGGCCGCGATGACCTGCCCCGCCAGTTCGACCGAGGCCGGGGCGAGGTCGATGCCCACCCCGGTCACCCCGGGATTCCGCTTCATGATCCGGACCAGGCGCCCACCCGAGCCGCAGCCCAGGTCGGTGACCCGCGTGAACTCGAGGCCGGCCAGGACGCGGTCGAACAGAGGCTCGACCTCGCCGTTGCCCATGAGCCGGGAGCTGAGGGCCACTGCGCGCATGTCGCGGTGATAGGTGACCTCGTCCCGGTCGGGCGCCAGGTCGGCCGCGTAGGTGAACACCTCGCCGTTGCCGCGCACCAGCCAGTAGAAGTAGCCACGCAGCTCGTACGCGTCGGCGAAGCGCGGACCGGGCCGGACCAGCAGGGCCGGGTCCGAGGTGTCCAGCTCGACGATGCCGGCCCAGGCCAGGGCGTTGAGCAGGGCGCGCGCCACCCAGGGCGACACCGGCTCGCCGCCACGGCGCAGGTCGTCCGCCGGGTAGGTGCCGCCGTCGGCGAGCGTGTCGAACAGGCCGAGCTCGACGGCGGCTGAGATCGCGCTGGCGGCCACGTAGGAGGAGAAGAGGTCGGCCACCGGGCCGATGGTGGCGGCCGGCGCGGCGGTGGGGGCCGCCGAGGGAGCGGGCTGTGGCGAAAGGGAGGCGCACATAGCAATTCCTTCGCTGGGAGCCGGTGGGGAATGAGAATTACCAGCGGCGGGTCGTCGCGAATATGAGCGCGACCACAGAGCGTTCACCGCGGCCGCCTATTGCGTGCCGCGGTTCGGCGTTGACCGAACGAGAATCGGACCAACGAACTGAGAATGTCTTTTCACTTATGGTGCGGACGACGACCGTCGAGTGTCAAGCGAAGGAATGTTAACGTTCTATATCGGCATGTTACACTTGGTGCATATTTCTGCCTCGTTTCGGCGGGACTGGGCGATGGAAAGGGTGGTTCACACGTCTACGGCGAGCGGTTCGATCCGCGGCGAGGAACCGGGCAGCCGCCGGATCAGGCGGGATTACCTGGCGAGCCGGCGGGATCTTCTGGATGCGGCCGAGCGATTGCTCGCGAAACACGGCGGGCGGTTCAGCCTCGTGGATCTCGCGGCCGAGGCCGGTGTGTCAACCGCCACTGCCTATCGCCATTTCCCGGACGTGGACGCGGCCCTTGACGCCTATTACACGCAGCTCGTGGAGACCCTGGTCAGCCACATGGAGGCGGTGCCGGCCGCGCCGGATGTGCTGCGCCGTTTCGTCGCCGTGTGCGAGCTGTGGGTCCGCGAGGCCGTGAGCTGGGGGCCGGCTGTCGTGCACGTCCGGTCCTCCCGCGGTTTCCTGCAGCGGCTGCACGCGGACGACCCGGTGATCGGCCGGCTGTTCGGGGCGCTCGCGCCGCTGCTGGCCGCGCTGACCGAGGCCGGTTTCATTCCACCCGGGCCCGCCGAGTACGGGGTGCTCATCTGGGTCACCGTGTTCGACGAGCGGGTGGTCGTCGATCTGCACGACAGCCTGGGTTGGCCGTCCGCGCGCATCGCGGCCGAGCTGACCGGCAGCGTGCTGCGCGCCCTCGGCCGGCCCGCCGGGGCGGCCGAGTAGCACTCGGCTACCCGGCCGCCCCGGCGCTCAGCCGAGCACGGCCGTCGCCTCGATCTCCACCAGCAGGCCGGGCCGCACCAGCCCGCAGACCACGGTCGTACGGGCCGGCGGGTCGACCGGGAAGGCCTCGCGGAACGCGACGTCGAGCTCCGGCGCGGCGGCGGCCTCGGTCAGGTAGCACACGCAGCGCACCACGTCGGCGAGGCGGCCGCCCGCCCGGTCCAGGACCTCGGCGATCTGGCCGAAGATGTCGCGCGCCTGGCTCACCGTCGTGCTGCCGCGCGGCCGGCCGGTCGCCGGGTCCAGGGCGACGCAGCCCGAGAGCACGACCAGGTCACCGACCCGCACCGCGGCGCTGATCGGGGCCAGGCCGGCGAGCCCGGGCGGCAGCGGCACGGTCGTCCTGGTCGAGCGTGGCCGGTCGACGGATCCGGTCCTCGCGCCGATCACCATCGCGACACCGCCGACGGTCTGATCATCGTGTCGGTCAGCTCGTCGACGCCGCTCGCTCCGAGAAGCTTGATGGTCGTCGAGATCTCCTCGCGTAGCAGTTCGTGCAGCCGGCCGACGCCTTCCTCGCCGCCGGCCGCGAGCGCCATCGCCGCGGCGCGGCCGATGACGACGACGTCGGCGCCGAGCGCCAGTGCCTTGACGACGTCGCTCCCCCGGCGGATCCCCGAGTCCAGCGCGATGGGCACCCGACCGCCGACCGCCGCGACGACCTCCGGGAGCTGGTCGAGGGCCGCGGGCACCGTGTCGAGCTGCCGGCCGCCGTGGTTGCTGACCAGCACCGCGGCGGCTCCGGCCCGCACGGCCGCCTCGGCATCGGAACCGGTGAGGATGCCCTTGGCCATCCAGGGCAGCGGCGAGTCCGCCATCCGCCCGGCGAGCTCGTCCCAGGTCCAGATCGGCTCCCGGCGGACGAACAGCTGGCCGAGGGTGTCGGCCAGGTCGGCCGGACCGGCGTGCGGGTAGTTGCCGCTGACCACGTCGACGTCGACGTCGAACCGGTTGCGCATGTTGCGCTCGCGCCAGCCGGCCGTCGGGCAGTCCAGCGTCAGGCAGAGCGCGCTGAAACCCGCGGCGGCGGCCCGGCGCAGCATCGCGGCGAAGTTCGCCGGGTTGCCCATCGGGTGCAGCTGGGCCATCCGCGCGGCGCCCGGCGCGGCCGTCGCCACCTCCTCCCAGGAGTACGACCCGGCTTCCGGCACGATCGAGGCCACGCCGGCCTTGGCGTTCGCTCGGGCGACGGCGAGCTGGCCGTCCCGGTGCAGCAGCCGGTCGGCGCCGAACGGGCTGGTGACCACCGGCATCGACAGCTCGATGCCGAGGAAGGTACGGGCCAGGTCCGGCTCGCCGGCCCCGGTCATCAGCCGTGGCAGCACCGACCACTGCTCGAACGACGACAGGTTGGCCCGCAGCGTCTGCTCGCCGCCCGAACCACCGTCGAGGAAGTCCCACACCTGCGGGGGCAGCGCGCGACGGGCCTCCTCGTAGATCTCCCCGACCGTGGCGAACCGGTCGGCTGAGGTGAAGGAGACGAACGGGCTCGGGTCGGTCCCGGTCGGGGCCGTCGCGTCCCGCGGCCGGGCGGGCCGCGCCGGCGGGACCGCAGCCTGGGTCGAGGCGTCAGCGGCTGTCACGTGTCACTCCACTCCACTCCTGTCTGATCGGCGGCCGTGCCGGGCGATCAGGACGTCGCCGCGCGGACGGCCTGCGTCCCGGCCGCCGCTTCGGTAAAGCTCGATGTCTGTCGGCCGGCCCGGTCACCCCGCGAGCAACTGCCGGTCCGACGGGGCGTCCCCGAGCCCGGACACGATGTCGACCAGGTCGGACGGCGTCAGTGCCGTCTTCGCGGGGCCGGCCACGTCGTAGATGACCCGGCCGCGCGACATCACCAACAGCCGGTCGCCGACCTCGATCGCGTGGCGCATGCTGTGTGTGATCATCATCGAGGCGCAGCCCAGTCGTTCGTGCATCTGGAGGGTGAGGTCGAGGACCCGCGCCCGGGTCCTGGGGTCCAGCGCCGCAAGGTGCTCATCGAGCAGCAGGAGCTTGGGTTTCCGCAGGCCGGCCATCAACATCGTCACGCTCTGCCGCTGCCCCGCGGACAGCAGCGTCACCGGGTCGGCGAGGCGGCGTTCCAGGCCCAGGCCGAGCACGGCGAGGTCCTCGCGCATGCCCGAGCGCCGGCCTGGGGTGACCGCGGGCGACAGCCGCCGCCGACGGCCGCGGGCGGCGGCGAGAGCGAGGTTGTCGGCCAGGGAGAGATCGGGCGCGGTGCCCGCGAGCGGGTCGTCGAAGACGCGGGCTACCGCGCCGGCGCGGGCGTGGACCGCCAGCCGCGTCACGTCCCGGCCGCCGAGCAGCACCCGCCCCCGGGTCGGCCGGTAGACCCCGGCCACCACGTTGACCAGGCTGCTCTTGCCGGCGCCGTTGCTGCCGACGACGGTGACGAACTGACCAGCCGGGATCTCCAGGTCGACGTGGTCGAGCGCGACGACCTCCGTCGGGGTGCCCGCGCCGTGGACCAGGCGCACACCGTCCATTCTCAGCATCAGCCAGCCTCCTTCATCGTCGCCGAGGCCGAGGCCCGCCCGGCGGCGGCGGGCTGGCGGGCAGGGGGGACAGTCGGACCGTCGTCGGCCACCGGCCGGCCACCCGCCACGGCGGCGGTCCTCGGGCCGTCCAGCGCCACCGCCCGGCTGCCGAGACGGCCGCCCGCGCCGAACCGGCCCAGCGCTCGGCCGATCTCGGGCAGGTAACGGTTGAGCGCGACCGCCGCGACCAGGGTGAGCGCGGTGATGCCGGACAGGTCGGTCGCCTGCAACCCGGCCCGCAGCGCGCCAACCAGGATCAACCGGTACAGCAACGTGCCGGCGACCACGGCGGCGATCACCCGGCCGACCCGGGACGCCCCGCCCGGCCGGGCGATCAGCTCACCGAGCATCACCGCGCCGACACCCGCCAGCAGCGTGCCCGTGCCGGTCGACGAATCGGAGAAGCCCTGGGACTGCACGGTCAGCGCGCCCGACAATCCGGCGCTGGCGTTGGCCAGCGCCAGGCACAGCGCCAGCGAACGCCGGTCGTCGACGCCCTGAGCCCGGGCCATCCGGGGATTGACCCCGGTGGCCCGCAACGCCAGGCCGACCTCGGTGAGCAGCAGGTAACCGACGGCGGCGAGGAACACGGCGGCGAACGCGGCGAGGATCGCGATCGTCAGCCAGTCCTGAACCTCCGGAGCCAGGCCGATCAGCCCACCGAACAGGGTCCGGCCGCTGTCCAGGCTGATCGACGGCCGTCCCAGCACGTGCAGGTTCAGCGTCGTCATGCCGATGCTCATGACCAGCCCGGCCAGAATGACCGGGATGCGAAACGCCAGGTGCAGCCCGGTCGTGACGAGCCCCGCGACGGCGGCCCCGGCCACGGCCACGAGCATCGCCAGCGGCACGCCCAGTCCGTGATTGAGCAGCACGGCGGTGATCGCGCCGCCCAAAGTGAAGCTGCCGTCGACGGTGAGGTCGAAGTCCTGCCGGATGCGGACGACGAGGTAGATGCCCATGACGACCGGCAGCAGCGGCAGACCGGCGATCAGGGTGTCGGTGACGAGGAATCGCATGGCTAACCCATCGCCGCGGACGGCATGGTGACCCCGAGCGCGCCGAGCGTCGAATGGTTGACGTCCCACTCGAGCGCACCCGGCCGGCCGAACGGGGTTGCCGCCGGCTGGGCACCGTCGAGGACCTTCACGGCGACGTCGGCGCCCTGCGAACCTAGGTCTGCGTAACTCGGCCCCAGCGTGGCCAGCACCCCGCTTGTGGTCGCGTCTCCCGACGTCAGGTACAGCGGGATCTTGTTCGACAGGGCGACCGCGCCGACCGCGGCGATGCCCGACGCCACGGCCGCGTCAGGCCCGACGAGGATCGTGTCGGTCCGGCCGACCAGGGATCGGGCGGCGCTCTGCACGTCACCGGCGCTCGCCACGGTCGCCTCGACCAGTGCGAGACCGGGCCGCGCCTTGATCGCCGTCCGCAGCTGCGCGACCCAGACCTGGCTGTTCTCGTTCGACGGATCGTAGATCGTCCCGATCCGCTTGGGCGCCGGGGTGACCTTAGCCAGCTCGCCGAGGAGCTCGGCGGGGTCGACGAAGTCGATCGTGCCGGTGACGTTGTGCCCGGGGTGGTCCAGGCTGTCGGCCACCTTGCCGCCGACCGGGTCGCCCATCGCCAGCGCGATGATCGGATGCGTCTTGTCCTGCTGCGCCATGGCGATGACGGCCGGAGTGCCGATCACCGCGATCAGCGAGGAGTTGGACCGGGAAAGGTTGCGGGCGATGCTCTGGATCAGGGACGGATCGCCGTTCGCGTTGCTGACGCTGTAGCTGACCGTCCGTCCGGCCAGCTTGGCCGTGAGCTCCTTCTTGAACGCCGTCTCCAGGGTGGTGACGACGTCGGCTTGCGCGACCTCGAAGATGTTGACCTTGACCGTGCCCGAACCGGCGCTCGACGAGGTCGTCGATCCGGACGAGCTCCCGCAACCCGCGATCACACCGATCATGCCGATCGCGCCCAGTAGCGCGCCGGCCAGCCGGCGGCGACGCGATGCCCCCAGTTTCATCCGACCTCCCGATCTGAGAAGTTCTTCTCAAGTCAGGTTGGGAACCTTGTGTTTCTTACCGATAAAGGTCCCCGATCGTTCTAGTAACGACTCTGCGGGCTGGTGTACTCACTGTGAGCATCGATCCTGGTTCCGGCGACTCTGTGTAATAAAGGTGGCGTTCCTAACACGTGCGCGGCGTCGATGGTGACCGTCCGCCGAGGGCGCGGGGACGCGGCTCGCCCGGTCCGGATGCCGTCTTGGTCACGGAGGCGTGGGACTGTCCTACATCCCGTCCGAGCCAACCCAGCTGGCCGCCCTGGACGAGTTCCTCTCCAGGTACGTACGCGGGCGGGCGGGGTGGTGGCCCTGGATGAGGTCACAGCCCAGACGGTGCAGCAGGGCCTGGTCGGGGGTCTCGACGCCCTCGGCGATGACCGTCAAGTCAAGGGTGTGGTACATGGCGACACCGGCTTCGCGTTGCAGGACTTCGGCGGCATCCGGGCCGCGGTCCCGGCTGACGAGGACCAGCCCCACGCTGGCGCCGATGCGATGTCGGTGGCCCGCCAGGGTGCACGGCGCACGGATGGCCGCCGCGAGCCGGTGCGCGAGGGACTCGGCTTCCGAATGGTCGCGGGCGTTCTCGAGCGGCAAAGCGCCAACGGAAAGGCGAGCTGGTCGTCTACCGCCCCGACCTCACGATGAGCGACACCGCGCTCCGGATATCCGATGACCTCACGCGCCTCCTTCACTGCGACGACGACGCAGGCACCGTGGACGTCACCTATCAACCTGTGATCCAGCTTCGAGACCAGCAGACCGTCGCCGTCTGCGCCGAGCCACGCTGGCGCCATCCAGTCCACGGCGAGATCGCGTCCAGACGACTACGCCAGCTCGCCGGCGAGGCCCGTCTGGCCGACAGGCTCCTGCGCTTCACCCTGCGACAGGCGTGCGCCGACCTTGCCGCCGCCGAGCACCCCTCCGCGCCACTGCCGGTCTTCGTCACCGTCCCCCTGGACGCGATTCTCGACCGGATGGCGTTGACCGACATCGCCGCACTGTTCCAGGCTCGAGCCCGCGCTCACTAATCCTCACGCTCGCTGATATCCGTTGCGGCCCGACACTGCCCCAGGACCACAGCGAACAGTTGATCACCACGCTGCTCCGCGCCGCGAACCGCGGCGTCACGATCACCTCGGTCTGGACGCCCGACTTCCTCGCCGCTGCCTGCGCACGCGCCGCCGGCGACCAGCTGCGCGCCGCTGACTGGATCCGCCAGAGCGCCGACGTCCCCATGCGCATGCTCGTCGTCGACCAGCAGACAGCCGTCCTCCCCGTCGACGCCAGCGACCTGGCCCAGGGCGCGCTTGCCTTCCGGACCCCCGCCCTGCGCCAACTCGTCACCAACCTGATCGAGCAGCTTCACCGCGACGCGACACCACCGCCACTCCAAACCGACTCCACGAACCGCCGTGCCGACGTGCTCACGCTCCTGAACGACGGCCTCACCGAAGCCGCGATCGCCGCACGCCTCCACATCCACGTCCGCACCGTCGGGCGCATCATCGCCAACCTCAGAAACGAACTGAACGTCTCCACACCCTTCCAACTCGGCGTCGCCGCCCACCAGCACGGCCTAATCCCACGGCCCCGACCGACCGAACCAGAACGCCACCACCAACCAGCCTGATGATCTTCACGGCGCGAGACCAGCCCAACATCATCGATCATGAAGCCAGCCGCTGTGGCTACTTTGCTTGAAGACAACTCGCCCATAGGGGAGCCTCTCCGAACCACCCCATCCCCGAGGCCGCCCCCGCGCAGCCTGCCGCCCGGCCGCAGGACCGAACGGTCAAAGTAGAAGCAAACCCAAATCGGGCCACCGCAACCCCTCGGCACCTATGGGGTCGCGGCTACGCCGCCACCCCCATAGGCCCCTCAAGCTGCTGAGCATCGCGACGCGCGGGGGACTCCGGTCGCGACTTTTGATCATTTCCGCGGTATCTGCGTCGCTCGGACGTGGTCCCGCGAAACAGGGACGTTTCGGCGCGCGAGGCTGTCGCGAAGGAACATTGATACCCAACACTTAAATCTTCTAGTCAATTCTGCTCCATCAAGAGATCGGCTTCCTTGCGAACCTCCTGAACTTGGTCCGCAGCCAAACGACGGAGATCCCAGATTAACTCCGAGATGCCTGCCATCTTCAAATCTGGCGAGAAATCAGAATCCGGCAATTCTCCCTCGAAGAGCGTCGCCAGGTCTTCGAATTCAATACCTAGAACAGTGGAGAATCCTGCCAGCATGGCGGCCGTAAGATCTTTACGGCCCTGACCTATCCGTGAATATGTAGAAGCAGACAGATAAACAGGGGTTACTCTGGCGAGCACCTGCGCCGCGCTATCCTGGTCCAAGTTTCGGTTAGCGAGCAGGCCCATGAGTACCGCACCGGGACCTGGTGGGTACGGATCGTACAACCGCGACGGCTGAGTGCGCTCCCGCTGAGGCAGTGACCTAACGTACTGCCGCAGCTGGTCCCTATACTCAATCGATAGACGCTTAGCAAGCGAGACAATCCCAGGTATTTTCTGGCCCACTCTAGGATCCAGAGGAGCGAGATCGTCCGGTACCGAGACGTGCGCCATCGCGAACAAGTCCGCAGCGTGCAGCTGGAGTGCGGGCGCGAGCTGTCTAATCATAGATGATTTCGGCGTCGCACCGTGCAACACTGACTGGAATTCGTTCTCAGAGATACCGGTCCGCCGCGACAGCTCTCCAATACCGATACTCCGCCGGGCCAGAATTCGCCTCAGCACTGTATCGAAATTCGGACATCCAGCCATCTCATCCATCCAGGGTCACTCGATGAACTGCGAAACCAAGAGGCGCGAGGAGGACGAACAACTCCCTCTCCCATCTACCGATCGCGCCAACAGCACCTCCGCTATCGTTGGAAGTCAACTGGATCCCAAGTGCCAGGTCTGGGCGCAGGCAGTCCATGTCGCTCGAACGCAGCCCGCGCAATCTGCTCCAACGAAGCATATTCACTTTCGTTACCAATATATCCAGGGTCGTTGCCAGGCTGGTAGTGACCCGAGAAGTTATCAAACTGAATGATGTCGCCCGACTCATCAACCTCGAAGGTCCCAGCCATAATAACGGGCCGACCTTCAGCGAGGCTAGTATGTCCTGGAGTGTCACCGAGTAGATCCCTTACTTCCTTGTGAAGCGCTCGAAGCGACCCGTCCAGCCTAACAACGTAATCGTAACGACCTTGATCAAGGGGCTCGCCAGGCTTGATCCCAGCGTCTGCGGGGATCAACCCTTGAGGGGTGTCGTCCACGTCCGGTCGACCTGGAACCCATATGTAAGGTTCACAGTCTGGGTCGGCAGGATCGCAGCCTTCAAGATCGGTAGGAGACCCTGGGCCGCCAGGTGGATCGTCATTGCCCTGGTCTCCTCCCGCGTCGCCGGTAGATGGGATGACCTGGTCGTCGTCGATGCAGTGCGGGAGGCCGGCTTCCTGGCAGGTTGGTCCGTCGTACTGTCTGCCGGCGGTTTCGTCGGTGGTGGGGCCGAGGTAGGCGTCGAGGGGGCTGGAGTACTCCTGGCGGGGGCCGGGGTTGGGGGTGGTGCCGACGCCGTGGTTGGGGTCGGGGTTGACGTAGTGGGGGCCGTGGATGACGGAGTTCGGGTCAGGGTAGTGCGGCTGCGGTGGGGCAGCCGGCTTGCACTGCGTGCAGCGTCCGCTGTTTGTGCCTCCGCCAGCGCTGACCGGCCTATTGGTACCACCGCCGCTCGGGGCGCCGCCACCACCCATGCCAGCGGAACCACCCGGAGTGCCACCGCCGTTGTTGGCAGGTTGGCAGATGGTGCAGACACTGGTGGCGCTGGCGGGAGGAGCGGGGCGTTGAGGAGTTGTTGCCGGCCGGGGCGGAGGCTTGTCCGTGTTGGTGGTCGACGGCTTGGAGCCACAGGAACTCCGCGCATTACCGACGCCCTCTCCGGCCACATAGATGCCGACGTCGGCCACCAGGGGGTTTTCCACGGCAACGGCGACGCCGACAATTCCGACGCCCGCCCCCGTCAGCAGCACGTCGCCCACGCAGTTCCACCAGCTCTGGCCCGTCGGGTCGCTGTAGATCAGTGGGTTCGCGCCGGCGTAGGCGTATCGGTTGTCTGCGGAGGTTCCCGTCCAGGGGAGGGGGTAGGTATCTCGGGTCAGGAAGGCGCCGGTTTGTGGGTTGTACCAGCGAGCCTCGGCGTTGACGAGGTGTGTGTCGGGGTCGGTCCAGCTGCCCTGGTAGCCGATCTGGAGGTTCGTGTTTCCGGCGGTGAGGGGCTGACCGAAGGGGTCGTAGCTCTTGCTGTCGGTGAGGGTGCCGTCGGTGGTGAAGGCGGCGACGGTGTCGCCGTGGAGGTTGTGGATGGTCGCCCAGGCGCCGTCGTCAGTTCCGGCACCGATCAGGCCGCCGGCGGGGTCGCAGGCGTAGGCGGAGTTGCCATCGATGGATGGTTCTTTGTCGAGGCCGTTGTAGAGGAACTGGCGGCTGGTGTTGCGGGACGCGATCCGGTCCAGACCGTCGTAGCTGTAGGTGGTGGTTGTCGGTCCGGCGGTGTGGCTGGTCAGCCGGTCGAACGCGTCGAACGCGGTCGTGGTCGTCGCCGAGCCGGCTGTGCGGGTCGAAAGAGTCCCGCGGGCGGTGTAGGTGTAGCTGGCCGTGCCGTCAGAGGTCAGCTGGTTGCGCGCGTCGAACGTCGCTGTCGCCCCACCGACCGACGTGCGGTTGCCAGCCGCGTCCCAGCCGTAGGTCTTGGTGACGCTGGACTGGTTGGTCCAAGAGGTGAGCCGGTCAGCCCAGTCGTAGGCGTAGGTCTGGGTGCCAGCTCCAGCGACGCCGGTGCCGGTGATCGTGGTGGAGATGAGGTTGTCGTTGTTGTCGTAGCCGTAGGTCTGCCCGCGCAGGGCGCCGGACGGGCCGGCCAGGGTGTCGTCGGTGAGCCGGCCGAGCTGGTCGTAGTCGAAGGTCTGGGTGGCGCCGGTGCCGCCGTGGTAGTCGATGGAGGTGAGCTGGCCGGCGTCGTCGTAGTCGTAGCCCCGGGTGTCACCGCTGACTGCGGCGCCGACGGCGACGAGGCGGCTGCGGGCGTCGTAGTAGTAGTCCGACCAGCTGCCTGGATCGGAGCGCTGCAGCATCCGGCCGTCCTCGTCGTACACGAACGAGGACGGACCGCCGTCGCCGTCAGCCTCGGTAACCAGCCCGCGGTCGTCGTAGCCGAACTGCTGGCTACCGCCAGGGTGGTCGACCTCGACAAGGTTGCCGGCCAGGTCGTAGTCGAGCGCACGCGCCGTAGCGGTGGCGCCTCCGCCGGAACCGGTCTCTGCGGTGAGGCGACCGAGCGCGTCGTAGGTGCGGCTGCGGGTAACGCCGCCGGGTTCGGCCAGAGTGATGGGCAGGCCCGCAGCGTCGTAGGTGGTCTGCCAGGTGCGGTCGGCGAGGTTCGGATAGGCGGTGGTCGACGGCTCGACGACCTTCTCGGACAGGCCCAAACTGTTATAGGTGGTGATCGTCGCGTTGCTCCGGCCGTCGGTCACCCCTTATCTGATTAGATAACCCGCGGTAGAGTGGTGGTCGTGGAGCCTGATCCGGACTCGCGTGAGGTCGTGGCACTGCTGGAGGCCGCACTGGTGGACAGTGGCCTGACGCAGGCGGAGTTCGCGTCGGCGTTGGGGACATCAGGGTCGAGGTTCTCGACCTACCGGTCGGGCGCGACGAGACCGACCGCCGTGTTCTGTTTTCGGGCACGTCGGATCGGGCGGGCTTTGGCCGCGGCGCGGGGTTCGCGTCTGATGTCGGCACCGGAGACGTCGAAGGCGATCCGCCAGGCTGGCGACGAGGAGTGGGCGTGGCGGATGCTGCTGCAGGGGCGGGATCATCTGCGTCTGCTGTTGGAGCGCGCAGACGGGTCCGCGGCGGCTTGGGAGGCCGCGCCGCCAGGTACGAAAAGCCTGGGGATGGACACGTTGCTGGCCGCGTTGGCCCGGTGTGAGTTCGAGCGGGCGGGTGTCGAGCCGCCAGCCTGGGCCGCGCCGAGGCGTCTGCCGCAGCCATGGGTTCCCGAGCATCCGTTCCTCGATCGCGAGCAGGTCATCGCCCAGACGCCCGGCTTTCTACGAGAACTCAACGTCTTTGTTCCGGTCCGTGATCTGGTCACGGCGTGAACCAGCGCTACGAGTTCACCGCTTCGGAGATCACCGCACTGCTGTCCAGGCTCGATGAGCGGCTTCGGGTCCTGGGAGTCTCGGCATCGGTCTTCATCGTCGGCGGAGCGGCCATCTCGGTGCGCGCCGGACGGGACCTACGACGCACCGAGGACGTCGACGCCATCACTCGCGACGAGGTGGTGCTGGCGGAGGCCCGCGCGCTGGCCCGACAGGACGGTCTGCCAGAGAACTGGCTCAACACCAACGCGATGATGTGGATGCCGCCGCTGCCCGACGGCGCGCTCACGCCCCCCTCTGGTCCCGGTCTGCGCGTGACGTTCGCCTCGGACGAGTTCCTCCTGGCCACCAGCCCCGCAGGCCAGTCCGAGGACCCAGTGCGGGGTGATGTCCCCCGGGGTTGTGAGGGCGAGGACGGCGTAGGCGCCGGCTCCGGCGATGGAGGTGAGGAAGGTGGAGGCGAGGGTGGCTGGCGCAACCGTGGTGACCGGGAGGCCACGTCCGACCAGGATCGGGCCGAGGATCGAACCGCCACCGATGCCGTAGACGCCACCAACGAAGCCGACGAGCACGGCCAGGGCGGTGATGGTCCGCGGCCGCGGTGGCGCCGTGCTGGAGCGACCCGGTGGGAGCAGGGTCCAGGCGCACAGCCAGCCTCCCAGCGGGAGCAGCAGGGCGGCCAGCAGCAGGTGAAACACCTGCACGCCCGGTGCGAAGCGCACCCGTACGACCGCGCCCAGCACGACACCAGGCAGGGTTCCGACGACCAGCCGGCGCACTAGCGGCCCGCCAAGCTGGCCCTGCTGGTGGTAGCGCACCAGTGAGCCGGGAGTCGCGACCACGTTGAACAGCAGGTTCGTCGGTGTCACCGCCGGGCTCGGGACGTGCAGCAGATCGAGCTGCACGGGCAGCAGGAACACCGCCCCCGACACCCCGACCGGAGCGGTGATCACCGCGACCACCAGCCCAGCAGCGAACCCGAGCAGGACCGTGGTCATCGACGCGACCCCCATCCCGCCCGCGACTCTGGAACCCAGAGTCTGCCGTCACGGCGATCACTTCGCGCACCCGACCTACCGCAGCCTCGCGAGACCAAAGCGCAAGGATCACCTGCGCTGGGCCGGCACCGCCTCGCCGGACGGGGGTCGTCGAGGAAGGTCACCGGATAGGCGCAGCGAGGTGCAGGCGGCGCTCTCCGCACCCACCGGGCGGACAGCCCAGGCCCACGGTGTGAGGCTTCCGAACACCATCAGAGACGTTCGGGCCGGGTAGCCTCGCAACCGAGATCCGGCACGGTGGAAGCCTCGGCGCCGAGTCGCCCCAGCCTCGGGAGGCAACCGTGGATTCCACGCTCTATGACGAGGTGGGCGGTCTCGACGGCCTACGGCGCCTGTCCGCAGCGTTCTACGATCGTGTGCTCGCCGACGAGGTGCTCGCGCCCGTGTTCGCGCACTTCACCCCCACCCACCTCGATCACGTCGCCGTCTGGCTGGCAGAGGTATTCGGCGGCCCCGAGGACTTCTCAGCACACCTCGGCGGCCATCAGGCGCTACTACACAGCCACCTCGGGCTCGGGATCCGCGACGAACATCGACAGCGCTGGCTAGAACTCATGGCAGACGCGATCAGCGAGGTACTCCCCGGCCGGCCGGAGCTGGCCACGACGCTCATGGACTACTTCGACTGGGGCACCGCGATCGCCCAGGACGTCTCACAGGACCCCGTCGGAACCGATCTCGGCGACCCCGGCCCCACCCCCCGATGGGGACACCACGGTCTCGTCCACTAACCGGTTGCCGCCGACCCCAAAGCGCTCTGATCGCGGACCTGCTGGCCACCGGCGACGTCCCGCAGTCGATGCGGCGATGGACGCCTTCAGCGATCTCCACGAGACCTGGCCGCGTGCCGCCAGCGGCGTCGCGGACGCCGCATCACGACCGCCCGAGTATGTCCGCGATCTTCACCGCGAGCTCGAGCACAACCATGCGCGGGCCCGCTGACATATCAGCGCCCTGTCACCTCGGTCCGTTGAGTCAGGCGGCGATGACCTTTTCGACAGGGTCGCACTTCATGAGCTTGGACAGGTTTCCACCCATGATCTTGGCCTTTTCGTCCTCGGAGAGGGAGTCGTCGAGTTCTTCAACGAAAGAAGTGGGATCGGCCATGCCCTCGGGGTGCGGGTAGTCTGATCCGAACACGACGTTGTCGACACCGATTGCGTTCACGATCGCCATCACGTCCTCCTCGAAGAATGGGTGGACGACGATCGAGCGGTGCAGCGCGACGATCGGATCCTCGTCCCAACTGCCCGGATCTACCGCGTAGATCTTCTTGAACTGCTTGATGGCGGTCGGCACCCATTGGCTGCCATTCTCCACCGGCATGAACCGGATGTCCGGGAACCGGGTTGCCAGACCATGGCCGATGATCGAATAGACCGCGTCGCGAATGCTGCGGTACTCACTTCCTACGAGCTCAGTAAATTTGTTCCGCCCGCCGAAGGGCTTCATCTCGTCGGTGATGCCGTTCCACTCGTTCGTATAGCGAGTGTAACCGTCGTCGGAGGAGTGCATCCCGACCAGAGTGCCGGACTCCTGCACCCGGGCCCAGAACGGATCGAACTCCGGCAGCGCGAAGGACCGGCGGCGCACTCCGAAGTCCGGCACGGTCGCCGGTCGGATCAGCACCGCCCGGGCACCACGCTCGACCACGTAGTCGAGCTCCTTGATTGCCTCGTCGACGATGGACAGATTTATCACCGGTGTTGCGAAGATGCGATTCTCGAAGTTATAGGTCCAGTGCTCGTGCATCCACTCGTTCAGGGCGTGGACTACAACCGCGGTCGCCTTCGGGTCGTCAGCCAGGCGTTCCTCGAGCAGACTGGCCAGCGTCGGCCACATCATGGCCCGGTCGACCTTTTGCTCGTCCATCAGCTGCAACCGGGCGGCGGGGTCGAAGAACGCCGGCGGTGCCTCGATGTAGCGCGGGGGCATCCCCGGCACCCGCTCCGCGATTTGGTCGCTCTTCGACTTTCCCAGCGTGAAGCCGGTCCCGATCTGGTGCTTGGAAGACGGATTCTTCAGTCGGAACTCAATTTCCTGAGCACCGGGCGGGGCGACCTTGTTGAAGGTCGGATTGGGGATGTACTCGCTGATGACATTTCGCAGCGCGATCTTCGTCCGGCCGTTGACCTGAACGTACTTGACCAGGTTCGCATACTCCGCCGGGAGATACTTCGTGAACGCGTCCGTCGTCTCGTACATGTGGTTGTCGGCGTCAAAGACCGGATAGCTCAAATATGTAGGAATGGGAAGCTGCCCTTCTCGTGGTGTGGAACATCGCGGCGAAGATCCGGCTGTAGGTCAGGAGCCCGAGCAAGTCCACGCGCTTGCGGCGACCTTCGCTCACAGGGCACAGGCTGGCGAGCGCTCGGCGGGGATCAGCCTGGCTCGATCTTCGCCCGTCTCAGCTGACCACCAGCGCACGGGAGGTGCTCGATACGAGCCATGTCTGGTGGTCCCTCCGTGAACAGATGATCCACAACACGCACGCGGACCATCGCTGGCCGCTCTCCGTCCCGGCCAGCCGATCAGCCGACGCCCTCTGTCACATCATCGTCTTGCGCTGAGCGCAGGTGCAAGGAGCGCATTACATCGATCTCGACCTTCCTCCCGAAGGGGACGGCGCTCGCGGCGGGTGAGGATAGGCGTCATCTGTGCCTTGCGGACCTGCCACCGACGGTGTCGTTCAGAAGATCCGTGTGTGGGACGTCGCCGCGTCGGATCGGCAAGCTTCCGGGCTTCGGTGCGCAGAAGGCGGCGTGAGCAGCGACCTACAGCTTGGCCAGGAGCCCGCGGGCCACCTCGACCCACCGGCCGAGCCGACCATGCGGGCCGACGCCAGTGACCGCTCGTCGGCCCGCTACCGACGTCCGTACGCCGTCGCGGGCAGCCTCGAGCTGCGTGCTCTGTCCCGTGGACAGGGCGACGGGTCGCAGGCGCTCGCCGAGATCGCGGACGGCCGGTAGACGGGCCCAGTCCGGGTTGACCGTCAGTCGGCGGTGGATCTCCCGGGCGCGGGTAGCCGTGCGGGGGTGGCATCGTCCGCCACCGCGCGTAGCGCGTGCTCGACGGCACCTGCGGCTCGCTCGGGATCTTCGCGGGCCTCCTCGACAGTGCCCTGCCCGCCCTCCAACCTGATCGCACCCGGCGAGTCACGGGGGTCGTTCTACAGTGGGCTCCCACTGTGGCGGGCGTGGAGGGGGACCACGATTGGAGATTGACTTCGCCGATCCGGGGTTCCTGCGGGACCCGTACCCGACGCTCGCCCGGCTGCGGGAGCACGCCCCGGTGAGCTGGCACGCCGGCACGGGCCGGTGGCTGGCGGCGAGCCACGCCGCGGTCGGCGCGGTGCTGCGCGACCGCCGCCTCGGCCGGCTCTGGCAGGACAAGGAGCCCGCGGCTTTCTTCACGCCCTTCAACCTGCTGCACCGCAACCAGATGATGGAGAACGAGCCGCCGGCGCATACCCGGCTGCGGTCGCTGGTCGCGCAGGCGTTCAGCCGCGGCCACGTCGAACGCCTGCGGCCGGCGGTGGCGGCCGAGGCCACGGCGCTGCTGGCCGCGGCCGGACCCGACTTCGACCTGCTCGCCGACGTCGCCGAGCCGCTCGCCGTCACGGTCATCGCCGAACTGCTCGGCGTGCCCCGCGAGGACCGGCACCGGCTGCGACCGTGGTCAGCCGCGATCGTGCGGATGTATGAGGTGGCGCCGTCACCCGCTACCGAGGCCGCGGCGGTCACGGCCGCCGGCGAGTTCGCCGGCTACCTGCGCACGCTGGCCGCGCGCCGCCGCGACGACCCGCGCGACGACCTGATCAGCCACCTGGTGGCCGCGCGCGACGGCACCGACCGTCTGTCCGCCGACGAACTGGTCGCCTCGGCGATCCTGCTGCTCAACGCCGGCCACGAGGCCTCGGTGAACGCACTCGGCGGCGGAGTGGTGGCCCTGCTGCGGCATCCAGACCAGCTGGCCCGGCTGCGCGCCGACCGTACGCTCATCCCGGCCGCGGTCGAGGAGATGATCCGCTACGACCCGCCGCTGCACCTGTTCATCCGCACCGCCACCGCGGACGTCACCGTCGCCGGCGTCACGATCCCGGCTGGGGCCGAGGTGGCCGCGCTGCTCGGCGCCGCCAACCGCGACCCGGCGGTCTTCGCCGACCCGGACTCCTTCGACGCGGGCCGCGACCCCAACCCCCATGTGGGCTTCGGTGCCGGCCTGCACTTCTGCCTCGGCGCGCCGCTGGCCCGCATCGAGCTGCAGGCAGCCCTGGCCGCGCTCCTCGACCACACCCCGACCTGGACGCTGGCCGCCGAACCGGTCCAGCGCCCCACCTTCGTCCTGCGCGGCTACACCGCCGTCCCGTTGACCCAGCCACCACCACATACCTGAACCACCTGGGCGATCCGTCCTTGATCTTTTCTGTCAGCCGCGGTGGCAGCCGCACTCATGAGTCGGGGCTGTGATCGGCAACGAGGAGACCGTTCGCCGAGCAGCGGTGACCGCGATCACGCTGGCGAGCCGTGGCCCGCGCCTGCCAGGAAACCCCACCGTTGGACTCGTCCACACCGACGCGGCCACGCTGGAACGACTTCGTGCGCTAGCCGGATAGCTCCCGGCCATCGCTCTCCCTCAGAGTCTCGCTGGCGTTCGACCCCGGCCTCCCGTGCCCCCAGATGCTGAGCCGACACGGCCGGTCGGTGGGATCCAATCGCCACGGACGGCCAAGTGGGGCACCTCGCAGCGGGTAGTGTAGGTACGTACCTACCAGGGAGGTGGTCGCGATGACCATGGTCTCGTCGCGAGAGTTCAACCGGGACGTGAGTGCGGTCAAGCGAGCCGCCGCCAGCGGCCCTGTGATCATCACAGATCACGGACGGCCCTCGCACGTCCTGCTGTCGTTCGCCGACTACCAGCGGCTCACCGGCACCGCGGGCAGTCTGGGAGACGCGTTCGTCCTGGAAGAGGAGATCGACTTCGAGCCCGTGCGGCCACAGGACTCGCTGCGTGAGGTCGACCTGTGAGCTTCCTGCTCGACACCAACGTCATCTCCGAGCTCCGCAAGCCCGCGAAACGTAGGGACGACCGGTTCAACGCCTGGGCCGAGACTCTGTCGCCATCGGACACGTTCCTGTCCGTCATTACCCTGCTAGAGCTGCGAGCTGGCATCGAGAACAAGCGACGGCAGGACGCCCACCAGGCGGCGGTTCTGGACACCTGGCTCGATCAGCACGTCCTCCCGGCATACGCGGGTCGACTGCTCGACGTCGACCCGGCAGTCGCCGACGCGGCGGCGCGACTCCACGTGCCCGACCGGCGGCCGGCCCATGACGCACTCATCGCGGCAACGGCTGTAGTTCACGGTCTCAGACTCGTCACCCGCAATGAGTCCGACTTCGCGCCCATGGGTATCCCGCTCGTCAACCCTTGGGCCCCTCAGTCGTAGGCAGGGATCCCAAGATCGCCGCGGCGTTCACCCAGCTCGCTGCGGCGGTCTGATCCTCAGGCTTGCCAGCGCCTCCGCACGCCCGGAGGCCCTCCGAATGCAACAGACCCGGTGGCCGCCAGTCCGCGACACCGCCGTTCCGGTGACCGGCACACCACAGTGATCGCAATGACAGTCAGATCGCGTCGCTGATCGGCAGGTCCGTCGCCCCGAGGCGTCCGCGAGCGCGAAGCGGGGGTGCGTCCTCGCTGAGCAGCGTGCCGGCGGCGATCAGGTCGTCGATGGAGCGGTCCCAGCGATCCAGGAAGTCCACTCGCGACGGGTAGAGGCCGGCGATCGTTTCGGGAGGGAAAAGGCGAAAGCCGCCGAGCAGGTTGGCGTACCCGGTCCTGAAGGACAGGCCGCGGTATTCCGCCCAGGGGGTGGCTATCTCGGGCAGGCGGATGCCGCCGAGAGCGTTGCCGAGTTCGTCACGCGCGATCTGCCCGGACGGGTGTAGTTGGATTCGGGGTTGGGCGGGCGCGGGCGTCTCCTCGCTGAGCCACTCATGCATCCGGCGCAGGGCTGCCTCGTGCACCGGCGCCCAGCTGAGGGTGTTGGCCCGCCAGCCGTCGCGCCCCTCGGCCGCCGGCCGGCGGCGGGCGGTATGACCGGTCCCGGTGACCTCCCAGACGCGCAGTCGATCGTGGTCGGGCATGTCGTCCGCAGCCGCGGAGGTCGCCTCGAACTCGCTGTTGACGATGAGCGTCGGGACGTCGAGGTCGTCGCGTAGCCGGGTTTTCATGCCGGTGGCCAGCGCACCTTCGTCCAGGAGGGGGGCCCGGCCTTCCCACACCGACAGGACGAATCCGTCGACGGCATGGCTGCCCGGATGCACGCCGTTGGCGTAGGCGACCAGCCGCATGGCGGACTGGGACCCGCCGGTCGCGACGATCCGTCGAACTGGCAGCCCGCCGAGCGGATGGACATCACCGTCGTGCTGCCCGCGGACGGCGCGGGCCGCCTGGGTGAAGATCTCGAACGAACCGGGGTCACCGGGGTGGGTCAGCGTCGCATAGCGTTCGGGGTCGGCGTCGATCAGTCCCGTGGCGCGTCTGGACTGCCCTCGGATCCCGGCGCCCCAGGGTGAGCCGTACAGCCCGATCTCCTGAGCACTGACGCCGACCCAGGCGTAGCCGCGGTAGAGCTCGTCGGTCTCGGGGCGTTCGATCTCGTAACCGGCCGAGACGTTCTGCCAGTGCAGCAGCACGGTTCCGTTGAAGGCGGTCGGGTCGGCGGGCCGCAGGACCAGGATGCGGGTGCGGTACGGCGCCTTGCCGTTCTCGACCGCGTCCCAACGGCCGGACTTCGGCGGCCGGCCCTCGGTTGCATATCCATAGGCGATGGTGGTTCCTTCGATGAAGTACTCCTCGCACAGGTAGCCAAGTGCGGCGAGATCCCTGGCCTCTGGGCGTGGAGATCCCGCCGGGGGTAGCTGCCCGACAACGGGTCCGATGACCGAGGGCACGCGCATGTCACTGTCTCCAACTGCAGTCCGCGTCTGTCAAAGCCCGATCTCAACTTGTGAGGTTCTGTCGGATGGCGGGGCCGGCGCTCGCTCGCAGGTGTTGCGGACGTCGTGGCGGGGTGGTGGTCGTAAAGCCCCGAGTCGATGTCCCGGTCCGGGGGACGCGCTACAGCTTGGCCAGAATGCCGCGAGCCGCCTCGACGCACCGCCCGAGCCGCTTGTCCCGCACATCGGCACCCGCGCGGACGGACATGCCCTCTCCGAGCGAGATGGACACGCCGCGGTCCCGCATCACGGCGATCATCTCGCGCCGCAGCGAGGCGTCCTCCCGGAGCGAGAACGGCGGATAGCCCAGCGTGCCGTAGGGATTCGACTCCAGTCCGGTGGAGATGTGCTGGCAGCCCAGGTCGGCGGCCAGAGCGACGAAGTCGGTCGGCGGCAGTCCGAAAACACTCAGAAACTCCAGGCCCAGTCTCTCCATCGACCGTCTCCTTCTGTGCCGCCATCGCCCTGAAAGATCAACCCTGCGCGCCGTGCCGGCCGGCGCTACGTAGAGCTACAACGCACGCGCGCCCGCTGTGACCCCTCCGTCGACAGGAATCACGGTGCCAGTGACATAACGGGACGCATCCGACGCGAGGAACAGCGCCACGGTCGCCATCTCCTCGGGCGTCGCCACGCGTCCGAGCGGAACCGTGGCCGCGATGGCCGCGAGCGACCTGTCGATCACCCCGCTCTCGAACGACGCCCGCATTCCCGCTGTGTCCGTGCCGCCTGGGGCGATCGCGTTCGCGCGGATCCCCTCCGGCGCCAGCAGCAGCGCCACTGACTTCATGAACTGGATGACAGCGCCCTTGGTCGCCGCGTAGGTGAGCAGGGTCGGCACGCCGATGATCCCCGCCGTCGACGCCGTGAAGATTATCGAGGCCGCCTGCGAGCTTCGGAGCTGTGGCAGCAGCCGCTGGGTGATCGCGGTCGGCACCCACACGTTGAGCGTCATGGTCGCCCGCCAGCTCGCGTCGTCGAAGTCGAGACCGCGCGGGCCGGCGATGCCCACGTGGTTGTACAGCACGTCGATGACCTGGTGTCCTGCCTGCACTCGATCGAGGAACGCGTCGAGCGCTCGCTGGTCGGCCAGATCGACGACGTGTCCCTCGACCGATCCGCCGGCGTCCTCGATCTCCTGCACGGTGTCCGCGGTTGCCGCGTCGTCGACGTCGGCGACGATGACGTGCGCACCACGGGCGGCGAACAGCCTGGCGGCGGCGCGGCCCATGCCAGAGGCCGCGGCCGTGATGAGCGCCGTCCTGCTGTCAAGGGCGAAGACCTCGTCGGTGACGGTCATCGCGCTCATCACTTGATCGCCAGCGGCGTGACGGGGGAGCCGACCGCGCCGGTGACCTTGAGGCCGGGCGCGACGAGCAGGAAGTCCCAGACGCCGTCTGCCGCGCAGTCGGCGGCCAGGTCCTCAAGGTTGAACATCTCGCCGAGCGTGAGGCCCATGTCCCGGATGACGACGTGGTGGAACGGGATGACCGAACCTGGAACCTTGCTTGGCCATACCTCGCCCGACCAGTTGTCGACCGCCAGGGCCGCGACCTCTCGGTCGTGCAGCCAGCGGCAGCTGTCGAGCCCCGGTCCTGCGGCGTTGCCGAGGAAGTGCTCGCGGTCGCCCTCCAGGAACCACTGGTACCACCCGGTGCGCAGCAGGAGGATGTCCCCCGACTCGACGCGCACGCCCTGCCGCTCTTCGGCCGCCGACAGGTCTTCGGCGGTCACCTCGTAGGAGTCCGAGAGGCGGTCGACGCCCTTCAGGCGGGGGATGTCGAGGAGTACCCCGCGGGTGACGAGGCGTTCGATGACCTTGGGGAAGGCATTCCGGGCGGCACCGGTGAAGTTGTTGACCGCCGCCGCGGGCACCCCGTTGTAGAACATCCCGTCATAGCCCACGTGTGCCAGGCCGTCCCACTGGGTCGCGGACTGCAGCCCCGTTATGATCATATCGTCCGCGGAGATGCCCCCATCCTTCGACGCCGCCGTGTCACCGGGCAGGAGGGTCATGACATGCACCGGGTTGATGCGGAACCCGCCGGCCGGGAACGGACCGTTCTTGTCGAAAGGCATGCCGAGGTCGAAGACCCTGCCGGTCCTTACCAGCTGAGCTGACCGCACCCGCTTCTCGGGCGTTACGAAATTCAGCGTGCCGATCTCGTCGTCGTCGCCCCAGCGGCCCCAGTTGCTGAGCTCCCTTCCTAGCTCGTGATGCGGCCAGACGGGAGTGGTCGTGTCATGCATGGTGGCTCTCCTTCGCCGGCCGCAGGCCGACTCGTGACCCGCACCGGGCTTCTGCCCGGCCGGTGCTCAGTGCGCGCGGGTCCCCCGGCGTCAGCGCCGCGACAAAGCGCCAGGGCACCCCGAGGCTGGTCTCCGGGTCGGTGACGATCACGTCGTCCGAGCGGATGACGATGCGTACGCCCTGCGCTCGCAGGTGGCGGTCGGCGCGGTCGAGGTCGACGACCTTGAACGCGATCGCGTGATACGTGTCCCTTGGCGCGTTGGTTGCCCAGTCGGCGAACGCCAGCGTGCGGTCGTCGGGCGTGGCGAGTTCGTACACCCCGTCCGCGAGGTGGACGTAGGTGCTGGTCGCCGAGAGGACCGAGTCGTAGCCCTCGTGGATCACGGTGCCGCCGAGAGCGTCGACGAAGAGGCGCAGCGCGCGGTCCCTTTCGGCGGTGAGCACGATGTGGTGTGAGCACATGTCGATGCCGAGAGGGTCGTCCTCCGAGACCGGAGGCAGGACCCAGCCCGGCTGGACGCGTGGGTCGCCCGGAAACGGGATGGGCGGCAGAAACTGGTAACGAAGGCCGGCGCTGTCGGGCGTCGTCCAGAACATCGGCAGACCGCCGCCGACCACGGTCGGCGGCTCATCGCTCTCGACGATCGCGCCAAGCTGGTCCACGATCTGGAAACCTCGGCTCCGCAGCGCGCGATAGGCGTGGGTGAGCCCGTCGACGTACCATCCGAAGCCGTTCAGGTGCGGCTTCTCGACCGTCGGGTACTGCTGCACGCCGTTCTTGACGTACAGTTCCGGATCGATCGTGTCGAGCACCACGTCCCTGATCACCGTGAACGTGGAGTAGTCAGTCCGGTTCTCGGGATCCTGGGCTCCGCCGGCGCCGAATGTGTCAAGCCGCGCGCTCGGGCTGCCGAAGACCCGCTCAAACCAGCGCTCGGCCTCGCCGAGATCGGGCACGCGGTGACTCGGATGGAACATCATCGCCACGCGGAAACCGCGCTGCGCGGCACCGGCCGGAACAGGTGGGCTGGGGTTTCTGGACATGAGGCCTTCCCCTACTTCCACCATCCGTCAACCACTCGGCGAGTCTTCTACCAGCATCTAACACCGGCGTCAACGTTGCGCAGGCTGGGCCGCGGTCCAGCCTGCGACTCCGCTCGGGCATCCTGGTCGTCGAGGTGGTCGGTCTGAATGAGCCATTCCGGCCGGCCGCCCCCGCGGCGCCGCCGCCGAAGACGGCGCATTCTTGGATTCCGTGACCTCGCGCATCAATGTCAGTGGACGGATGCGACTCTCGGTCCCTTGGCCAGGATCGGGGGAAGATCCTCCAGTGTGACGATTCCAGCCGGCGCGTCGGGCAGATGACGCGATAACGCTTGCCAGGAATACTCATCATTCAGATTCCCATTCGTCTTTGCCTACTGATCACGACATTCGCCCTGATGGGCGACGCAGGATGTGCGCACCCAAAACCGGGGGAGCCCGCGATGACCTCGGTCACGAGCCGTCCAGGCCGGTCGGGCCGGCCGCCGGGACCAGGGCTCGAGCGAGAACCCGACGCATCGGATCTGGTCGGCAATCCGTGGTCGTCACCAGGCGCCAGGCAGGCAACGGACGGACCCGTCCCGTTGACGTCGGCGCACCGCCGGGTCGGCGGGGATGGACCACGCTGTCGACGCGCCGGCCGGCACCGTCGGGGCTCGAATCGGGCCCGTGCTCGCGGGTGCGCGTGCCTCCTGGCCCATGCAAAGTAACCTCCGTCCCAAGGTCACCAGATTCGCGCGACTGGAGTTGCACCAATATGGCTGATCCGCCAAGCCTTGGCAAGCGGGGGGACGCGGCGAGCACGGAGCGTCGGCCCTATGACAGCCCCGTGCGTCGGCAGCGGGCTGCCGAGACCCGCGATCGGATCCTCGCCGCCGGAGCGGCGCTGGCCTACGGCTTCCCCACCTGGGACTGGGCGGGCCTGACCGCCGGCGCCGTCGCCGATCGCGCGGGCGTCAACCGAGCCACCGTCTACAGGCACTTCCCGACCGAGCGCGAACTTCATGACGCGATCATGCAGCGCATCGAGGACGAGGCCGGCGTCTCCTATGACGACCTCGATCTCGAGGGCCTCAACCCGCTGGTCGTGCGCGCGTTCGCGCACATGGCGACGTTCGCCGCCCGCCCAGGGGCCGACCAGGACCCAGCGGCGCCCGGTTTCGTCGCCGACCGACGACGACGGGACGCCCTCCTGCGAGCCGTCACCCCCGTCACCGCTGAATGGTCCGACACGCAACGACTGATGGTGGTTGCGATCCTCGACATCCTGTGGGACAGGAACACCCAGGACCGCCTCGTCAACGTGTGGAAACTCGACCCCGACCAGGCGACCCAAGCGGTCACCTGGAGCATCGGCCACCTCGTCGATATGATCCGCCGTGACGAGCGGCCGGGACCGAAGCTCGGTACACCACCTTCGTGAGGCGGTGCCGGAGCCGCAGGAAGCTACCGTCGGGTCTGTTGCATTCGGAGGGGCTCGGGCGCGCGGAGGCGCTGGGGATCTTCGTGTCCAGCGGGTTGACCCCGCTCGCCGTGGCACGGTCGCCCGGTTCAGGTCACGTTGAGCGTCGGCTCGGCGACCTGGGGGCCGGCGTCGGTCACAGGCTGTGGCCGACGGGACGTGTGTGCCAGCAGGACGGCCATCGCGAGAGCGAGCAGCACGAGCAGCAGCCCGGCGGTCTGGACACCCTGGCCGCGGCTGAGCTGCCCGAACAGGACGGAGACTGGCAGGAAGATCAGCCAGGACAGCGTGCCCGCGCCCGACGTGACGCCGGCCCGCAGCTGCGGGCCGACCGCGTCGTGCAGCAGCCGGCCAGCCCGGATGCCGATCATTCCCGCCGCCAGGGCGACGAGGAACTGGCCCGCGATGACGATGGGGAGGGTGTGGCCCAGCGTCGGCAAGATGGCCGCGAGCACCAGCAACGCGCCGAACCCGATTGCTACGGCCGGGCGGTCGAGCCGGGTCCGGGAGACGAGCCAGCCGCCGAGGCCACCGGTCGAGACGAGCGCCGCCCAGTACGGCCCATACAGCGCGGCCGGCGCGTGCAGCGAGACCAGCCACAGGGGCCCGAACTCGAAGACCAGCTGGGCGACGACGGCCGTGAGGGCGGTGAGCAGCACGACCGGGCGTAGCGCGCGGTCGGCGGCCAGCACCCGGACGGTGGCCAGGGCCTGACGCCGGAAGGTGACCCGTTCCGCGCGCCGGTGCAGGCGCGGCTCGCGGCAGCGCCCGAAGGCGAGGGTAGCGGCCGCGATGAGCGGGACGGTGGCGAAGTAGGTGATCCGAGCCGAGGCGAGCGCGGCGAGCAGCCCGCCCAGGACCGCGCTGGCGACGAGCGCCGCCGCCTCGACGATGTGCATCCGCCCGATCCACCGCTCGTAGCCGTCGCCCGAGCCGGTCTCCTCGACAACAGTGTCGTAGACGGGCTGGTCACCGCCACCGGTCCCGATGCGTTCCGCGGCTGCCCATTCCTCATGGTGCTGGCCGAGTACCCCGAGCCGTCTTCCGCAGCCCACGCCAGCGCGCAAGCGGTGAAGGCATGGGTCCGCACCAGGCTGCGCGAGCTCGCCCTCGAGCTACCCGATCGCGATGCCGCGACCGCCGAGGCGATCTCTGACCGCCTCGCCGTGGTCATCGAGGGGCTCTACGCCTCCACCGCCGCGCTCGGCACCGAGGGACCGGCGCGCAGCGCCCGAGAGCTCGCCATCCTGATTCACACGGCTCCCGTCGTCCAGTCGTCCACGATCACGACTTGCGGAGCCTCCAGTGGTCGAAGAGCCCTGGGTAGATCCTCGCGATCCTGCCCAAGGCTTGCCCATTCCGGCTCCACCTGCTACAGGGTTGATCTCCTTCGCGAGCTCGAAACTCGTACCCGAGGAAGATGAAAGAGGTGTGTTCGTACGAGCCACGCCTCGTGTCGTCCCGGCAGTACACGATGCGGGTTCTATCGGATGTAGCTCCAACCCCCCGCACTCGGCCAGCCGCCACGGGACCGCGTCACGCATATGACGCGTTTCGGCCTCGCTGGCCGAGAAGACCGCCGCCGAGCGAGACCTCCGCCGAGACCAGCCGCAGGAACGCCAGCAGCCCGGCGCCGTTCGCGTCCACCGTCCTCGCCGTCCTCGCGGCCAGCGCCCGCTCAGCCTCCTCACTGTCCCATAGCTGGGGCCGCGGCTCCTTACGCGGCGGCTTCGCCGGGTGCCCGCGGGCCCTGCCACGAAGGGAGCTGACTTTGCCGGAATCCGTGGTCGTGCGACCGCATGACCGGGCAGAATGGGTCGGCAACGGAGTATCCCGGGACTCGGGAAGTGACGTCAACGATCCCGACCATGCCGGGTGGCCCCATTGCCTGTACGGGCACCCATCTTCCATCACGGTCCGTCACCCTGACCGGAGGCAGCCCGCCACCATCACACCAGCCCGGCCATCACACCCTGTCACTGAAATCGGGTCGAGGTCTATGCCACCGCGCGCGTCAACCTCTCCCGACCATCCTCGCGAAGATCACATGAAGCGCTCTGACTTGCGATTATGGCTCCTTCCTCAACCCTGTGCGCCTCCTTGGAGCAGCCCGCGACCCCCATGACTCCAGGAGTGCCCGACGCCGCACCTCAGGAAACGAGAGCGGTCCGTGATCACCATTCTCAACCAGGAGACAGGCCAAGACGCGATGAATGGCGACCAGATCCTCACAGTGCACGAGGCCGCGCGCTCCTGGCAGCCGAACCCGAACGCTGCCGGAGCCCTGGCGCACACCGTCGAATGGCTTACCCGCTTCCACGTCCACACGCCCCGGGCTGAGAGGTACGCCACACTCTCGGCCTGGGTGTACCCTCTGGCCCCGCTGCCGGAGCTGGAACTCGCTTACGACATCCACGCCTTCTTTCGGATCTACGACGACTTCACCGACGACCTCGCGGCGGCCATCAGCCGCATCAACGTCATCAGCACGGAGCTCACCGGGATTCTCTACGGCAGACCCGCGAAGTCCCCCATGGGGATGATCTTCCATGACCTGTGGACGCGGCAGATCATCAGTTCGCCGGACCAGTGGGTGGCTCGGGTCAGCGAGCACTGGGAATGGTATTTCAACACGCAGGCCACGTACGCGGCGATGCGGGACCGGCGGCTGGACACGACGGTCGAAGAGTATTTGGAACTACGCCAGGGAAATGGCGCGGTGGCGCTGTGCCTGGTGCTCGGCGAGAAGGTGAACTTCACCTACCTGGCTCCGCACATCCACCACTGCACCCAGTTGCGACTGCTACGCAGGTTGGCCAGCGACATCATCGTGTACTGCAACGACGTTTACTCCTCGGTCCGCGACGCGAAGCGTGACGACCCGCGCAACCTGATTACGATCATCCGCGACCAGGCCGGCTGCGATTGGCAGGAGGCGAGAGCCCGTTGCGAGCGGGAGATGCGGACGCTCGACCGGTCGATACACATCACAAAGCAGCGCCTTGACGCGGCCTGCGACGTGCTGCAGTTCACCGACGCGGAACGCGCCCAGGCCCGGATGGGCGCGAGGATCGCCGACGACTGGAACTGGGGTTACCAGGCCTGGGCCGCCGCCAACGAGCTGCTGATGGACACGGATCCGCCGCGCGAGGAGATCTCTCGCATGCTCACCTCGCCGCGGGCGGTCTGACGGTGCGTCGGAGACAAAAGAGTGGCGCCCGGGAATCGCTCCCGAGCGCCACTGAGCGGTACGTCAGCCGACCGCGAAAACCTTAGCGCCGACGGCGGAACAGGCCGACCAGCGAGGCCCGGAAGCCGCCGCGGGTGTCCGACTCGGCCTGCGCTTCGGCCTCGGCCACCGCCGCCAGCGCGTCCTTGGCGGCGCTCGGCTCGACCGGGGGGGAGGCCGCCGGGGCGGCCTGCGCGGACCACGGGGCGAGGCGGCGCTGCGGGGCGAACGTGACCGGGAGCGCGTCAAGGTGCCGGGACCAGGTCGAAGCGGTCCAGGTCAGCTGGTCCTCCGGCACCGCGAGGTGCAGGTCGGGCAACCGGTTGAGCAACACGTCGACGCCGGTGTCGGTGATGGCGCGGGCGATCTCCTGTCCCGAGCACTCGTGCGGGCCCCGGCTGAACGCCAGGTGCGAGCGGTTGCCGTGCATCGGCGCGTCGGGATCCGGGCGGATCTCCGGATCCGCGTTGCCCGCCGCGATACCGAGCAGCAGCATGTCGCCTTCGCGGATCTCCTTGTCGGCGAAATGCATGTCGTGTGTGGCGAACCGCGCCGGGCAGACCAGCAGCGGCGGATCGTCCCACAGCATCTGCTCGACCGCGTCCGGCAGCGTCATGAGCCCACCGGTGAGCGACGCGCGGAAGCGGGGGTCTGTCAGCACCATCCGCAGCGTGTTCGAGACCAGGTTCGTCGTGGCCTCGTAGCCCAGCACGATCACGAGGCGCAGGTGGTTGAGTACCTCCTCGTCGTTCAGCCCCGAGGGGTGCTGGATGAACCAGGACGCCAGGTCGTGCGCGGGGGCCTTGCGCCGCGCCTGGGTCAGCGACTGCAGGACGCCGATGATGTACTGGTTGTGCGCGTACGCCTCCTCGCCGCCGCTGACCATGCCGACGATGGCCTCGACCAGTTTCCGGCCGTACCCCTCGCTCAGGCCGACCAGCCGGCTCAGCACGAGCATCGGAAGATGCGCGGCGAACTGGGTCACCAGGTCCACGCGGCCGTCCTCGACGAAGCCGTCGATCAGCTGGTTCGCGTAGCGCTGCACGTGCCGCCGGGTGCCGCCCCGGTCGAACCTGGTCAGGCAGTCGTTGACCGCGGCGCGCAGCCGCTGATGCTCCTCGCCGTCGTAGGACACGACGTCGGGACGCCATCCGAGGAGCTGAAGCAGCGGGTCGTCCGCGGCGATCCTGCCCTCGTTCCAGTCCCGCCAGAGCCGGGCGTCCCGGGTGAACCGGCTCGGGGTGCGCGCGACCTCCATGTTCTCCCGGTACCCGAGCACCAGCCAGGCCGGGACGCCGCCCTCGAGTGCCACCGGGGCGATCCCGCCGTGTTCCGCGCGGAGCTTCTCGTAGATCGCGCCGGGATCCTGCTGCGCTTCCGGGCCGTAGAGCGCGGTCAGTGCGGCACCCTGTGCGAAGGCCGCGTGCGCCGGACACTCCGGCGGCGGGATCGCAGCGCCTGATTCCGCGCCTGATGATTCGGGGATGACTGTTGACACGCTTACTCCGTGGCGGCTGAGGCGGCCACCGGGGCCGCGGACTGGGTGGACAGCCGGTACAGGTAGCGCATGAGGGCCAGCAGGGTGTCCCGGCTCGAGGCCCGGCTGCGCGCATCGCACGCGACGATCGGCACGGCGGCCGGCAGATCCAGCGCGGCACGCACCTCTGCCATCGGGTGGGTCGGGGCGTCCGGGAAGACGTTGACGGCCACGATGAACGGCACGCCGCCTTTCTCGAGCCGTCCGATGACGTCGAAGCTGGCCTCGAGCCGCCGGGTGTCGACCAGCACGACCGCGCCAAGGGCTCCCTCGAACAGACCGGTCCACAGGAACCAGAAGCGCTGCTGTCCGGGCGTGCCGAACAGGTAGAGCACCAGTTGCTCGTTGATGCTGATCCGGCCGAAGTCCATGGCCACGGTGGTCGCGTCCTTCTGTTCGACCCCGCGGACGTCGTCCACGCCGACGCTGACCTCGGTCATCGTCTCCTCGGTCGTCAGCGGTCTGATCTCGCTGACGGAGCCGACCAGGGTCGTCTTGCCGACGCCGAACCCGCCGACCACGACGATCTTGACCGCGGTGGCAGCCGAGGCGGGCAGCGCGTCCTCGCGCGCCGGTCCGACGGCCAACTCAGAGCCTCTGGAGTCCATTCATCACCGCCTTGAGCAGTTCAGGATCGCCGATTCCGTCCATGCGCACCGAGGCGCGCACCTCGATGAGCGAGTCCCTGAGCAGGTCGGAGACCAGGATGGCGACCACGCTGAACGGCAGCTTGAGGTACGCCGAGATCTCCGCCATGGACAGGGGCCAGTGGCACATGCGCAGGATGGACGCGTGTTCCGGCTGCATCTCCGGCCGGGCCGCGGCCCGCGCCACCACGAGGGTGATCAGGTCAATGTCGGCCCGGCGGCCCGAGGCGCCGCGCCCGCCGGTGAGGACGTACAGGCGCTCGGGGCCGCCCTCCTCCCAGGCGGAGGGCGCGTCGTTGATCGGGGACGGGGTCACCCGGCCGTCCTCTCCTCCATCCGCGGCGGACTGGTGAGATGCTCACCGATGCGTGCGACCAGGTTGCGCATCTGTTGCCCCATCAACCCAGCGTCCACCCCTTCGTCGGCCAGAACCGCGAGGTACGCGCCCGCGCCGGCCGCCATGAGGTAGAAGAATCCCCCGCCCACCTCGATCACCACGAGCCGCATGCGCTTGTCCCCCTGCGGGAACTCGGCGCCGACGGCGGCGGACAGGCTCTGCAGTCCGGCGCACGCGGCCGAGAGGCGGTCGGCGGTGTCCACATCCGTGTTGTGCTGGGCCATGCGCAGGCCGTCCGCGGTCAGGACAATGACGTGCCGGGTGCCCGGCACGCTCTCCGCAAGGTCCTTGAGCATCCAGTCCATGCTGGGCCGCAGGTGGTCCATCGACTACTCGCCTTCCTTGCTCGACGCATCGTCAGTCAGGGCGTGCTCGGTGCTCGTGCCCTCGCCGGAGACCGCGTTCTGGAACGCGGCGAGCCACAGTCCGGGCGGCGGGGACGGCGCGGCGGGAGCAGATCCGCTACTCGATACGGGCGGGGACGGGGCGTCGGACTGCGGCGCGGTCAGGCTCCGCTGGCTCCCGCTTCCGGCGAGCGGGGCGGTGACGCCGCGCCTACGCTGCGGCAGGCCGTTGTTGTTGATCTCGATCTGCCGCGGCTCCTCCGGCTGCAGGGCGATGGCGGGCACCGGCTTGTTCGGGTTCGCCCGGACCGCGGCGCCCGGGTTGGCCGCGGACAGCGGCACGGCGGTGGCCAGGTCGCGTGGGATGATCAGCACGGCGCGCACGCCGCCGTACGCCGAGGGCCGCAGCGAGACCTTGAAGCGGTGGGTCTGCGCGAGCCGGCCGACCACGGACAGGCCGAGGCGCGGGTTCTCGCCGAGGTCGGCGAGGTCAAGGCCCGACCTGACCTCGGCGAGCACCCGCTCGGCGCGCAGCCGGGCCTCCTCGCCGAGGCCGACGCCGCCGTCCTCGATCTCAACCGCGATCCCGGACTGCACCTCGACCGCCGTCATGTGCACGCGCGTCTGCGGCGGCGAGTACCGGGTGGCGTTGTCCAGCAGCTCGGCGAGCGCGTGGATGAGCGGTTCGACGGTGGGTCCCGAGATGGCGACCTCGACCACCGAGTGCAGTTCGACGCGCTGGTAGTCGGTGATCCGGGACATCGCGCCGCGCAGCACGTTGAACAGCGGCACCGGATGCTGCCACTGCCGGCCGGGGCGGGATCCGCCGAGCACGGCGAGCGAGTCGGCGAGCCGGCCGATCAGCGCGGTGCCGTGGTCGAGGCGGAGCAGGTCGTCGAAGACGTCGGGGCTCCCGCCGTGCCGCTCCTCCATCTCGCGCAGATCCTGGAACTGCTGGTGCACGATGGCCTGGACGCGGCGGGCGACGTTGACGAACGCGCGCTGCGAGGAGTCGCGCAGGTCCTCTTCCGCCTTGACCGCTTCGAGGACCGAGCGGACCACGTCGTCGTGCGCCTTGATGAAGGCGGCGCCGAGGGCGGGCGACTTGCTGGGGCCGGACAGCGCCTCCTCGACCGAGTCGCCGCGGTGCAGCCGGCTGATCGCGGCGGGCAGCACCTCGACGGCGAGGCGGCTGGTCTCGGCCTCCTGCATCTCCAGACGGCGCACGAGCTCCTGCTCGGTGGCGGCCTGCCGACGGCGCAGCTGGACGATCTCGTGCCCGCGGCGGCGGATCTCGGCGCAGGCCAAGCCGATCGCGACCGCCGCGACGAGGCCGCACACGGCAACGGCGCCCCGGGCGCGCGGAGCGACGAGAAGGACCGCGGCCACCGTACAGAGCGCGGTTAGGGCTGCTACCAGGGCGCCGAAGACGACGGACGAGCCGCCTTCCGAGCGACGAGGTGACGGTCGCTTGCGTTTCATTCGCAGAACCTTGGTCTGATCGTGGGCGTGTGTCGGTAACCGACGGGGACAGGGAGATGAAGTCACGGACGCGGCCCGCGGAGAGACTCGCGCGCCGCCGAGGGCCCGACGGCGATGTCCTGACAGGGCACGCGGCCACCTTGCTCAGTGTTCGAATACGGCGGTTCTGATATCTCTCCGGACAGGACTCACGTTATCTCAGGCCGCAGACGCGACAGAAATGCGCCCGCGCCCGGATGTGCCGGGCGCACGCCGCAGGGATCCGCGTGGACCGGAGGATCCATCGTGTGGCATGGCCACCACTTCGGCGGGTCGGATTGGCGCTGGTTGGCGGGCGGACCCGGGCGCCGGTCGAGGCCTTCCTGCAGGACGGCATCCCATTCTCGCTGTTGGTACGGATCGTGGCGACGCCGTCAGGGCCGGCCCGAGGAGGGCTGCGGCCACAGGGAACGACGCCCGGGGGCGCCCCCCGGCCTCATCCCGCTCACCGTCGCCGACGTCCGCTCCCGGCCAACCTGGTCAGGGCGGGGCGCCCGCTCATGTGTGGCATTTATGTGAATTCGCACTTCAGCACGGGCACCCAGTGGTTCAACAGGGTCCACGCGGGCGGCGACAACACAGACTGCAAGACCATCCGCTCTTGGTCCGTGGGTTCGCGGTTCAAGTCCCTGGCGGCGCACCCGTTCTGACCTGGCCATATAGCCCACGCCGCCCGACGAGTTGGTCGGGCATCCGGCGCCGCACCGCCTGCCGACTCGTCAGCCTGACTCCATGTGCCCGACCGGCGCTCCGCCCTCCAACAGATGGCGCCTAATACGGCAGCCGTTGTTTGCGACCAGTTGGGTTTGGTGGCCTCGGTGTCGGTCGTGGCTAACCTTGGGTCCGAGTCTGGTGACCCGTACTACGGTTGTGATGTCAAGTTCCCCGCGAGCAGGGAACAGCACACCGGCCGCGTCGCCGTGGCTGGGTCTCGTGGTGTCTGACCGCCGACCGCTAAGCCGTCGCCGACTGGACCGGGCCGAGCCCGCCGAGCGCCAGGTGGCTTCGCCGTAGCTGCGTCGGGGGGCGGACCCCCGCCGCGACGAATCGGCAGCGTGGTTGCCGGATGATGTGAGCGAGGGCCCACTGGGCGGGTATGTGCCCGGCGGGCGGCGGACGCCTCGAACTCGAAGCCGGCGACGAGTCTCGGAGCCGGAACGACCCAGCACTGGGGGTAGAACGTGGATCCGACGCCTTCAGGCGATGGCACGGGCAACGGCCTGGGCGACGTCGTGCAGCTCGCCATCCCCGCCGTCGGCGCTTACCTGGTCGTCCTGCGCACCGCGACCGCGTCTTTGGCCGCGCGGGCGGACTTCACCCTTGACGACATCGAGGACCTGCGGATCGCCGTGGACGAGGCCTCCGCCCTGCTGCTGGTCTCCGCGGTCCCGGGATCGGCCCTGGAGTGCGTCTTCACGCTGTCGCCAGGCCGCATGCGGGTGACCGTTTCGGTCGACAGCCTCGACGGCGAGCCGCCGTCGAGGGACACGTTCGCCTGGACCGTGCTGAGCGCGCTGGCCGGCGAGGTCGGCAGCTCCACCGGGCCGGGCCGGCGAGTCACGATCGAGCTGGCGAAACGGCGCGGCGACGGTGGCGAGTAGCCGATCCCCGCGTCTGCGGTCCACTGCCGCCGAGAACCCAACCCAACAGATCACAAACAACTAATCTTGAAGGCTCCGGCGGAGACTACACAGCGTGACGATCGCGAGGTCTGGGCCGGTTTGGACAGGCGGATGTGACGTGGGCGGCGCATCGCATCGCTTCACGTTCTGCCGCATGACGCCAGTACGGTTCCCCCGATGATCCTGGGAGTTCACAGACCCAGGTCGGGGTCGTCGGCCTCGGGTGTATCGGTCTCGGCGCCGGGGTCTTCGTGGTCGTCCCAGCCCGCGGGCAGGTTGGTGCGCGGGACGAGCCGGGCGGCAGCTTCCGCGGCCTCGCGGTCGGCTTCCTCGAACAGCGTTGCATAGATGTCGCCGGTGATCTGGATCGAGGCATGGCCGAGCAGCGCGGAAACGGCTTTCATGTCGTGGGTGGCGTGGTAGGTGAGGCTGGCCGCGTTGTGTCTGAGGTCGTGGAACCGGATAGGTGGAAGCGGGCCTGCTCGACACGCTGCCGGATGGCCGGATCCATCGCCGCGGCGTAGAAGAACTCGTTGCGTGTGGTGACGATGTTGATTCCGAACTCAGCAGCCGCGTCATATCATCGAGATCGAAGCCCTCCTGCATGTAGAGCACGCAGTCGGGCCTCAACGCTAAGACGTCCTCGATGTCGCGTGTGGCGAGGACGCCAAGTGGGCCGATGCCGGCCAGTTCGCCGGCATCCTTGCCCTCCTTGTCCGGCGAGTGGACGTAGAGGCCGACCAGCTCCAGGTCGGGGTGGTCGACGACACCGCGGATGGCCTTCTTCCCCATCCGGCCGGCCGCCCACTGGGAGGCCAGCAACGGTGGACCGCCTCGCGAGTAGCCAGTTGTCCGTCACTCTGCGTATGCTGGAACCGTTCCAAACGGTGCCGGCCGCCGCTCGGCCTGGGGCGTGTCCAACCATCCGCCGGCACATGAGCTCAACGAGGCATCGGTCGTTTCCCGCATCCGTGGGCTCAAATGATCAAAGTGCCTGCCCCGGTCCGGCTCGGCGGCGCGGTCCTCATCGTCGGTGGTCTCCGCCCCTCATCCGCCTGACGCGACCTCTCTGGATCTACGCGTCGAACTGTCGGCCGTTCGACGAGGCCGCCCTCGACACACATAGAATGAAGAAATTCGGCGGGAACGGACGGAGGTCCTCGGTGGCGGACGAGCGGGCGCAGGCTCCATTACCGGCGAATTCTCGTAGGGCGCAGATCATGAAGGCGGCAGGCGATCTGTTCGAGCGGCGCGCCTACCAGGAGGCATCTATGGAGGCCATCGCGCAACACGTCGGGATTCGTAAGGCGTCGCTTTACTATTACTTCAGCAGCAAGGATGAGTTGCTCGGGCAGATGCAGCAGGAGATGATCGAGCCGGTTATCAATGCACACCAGAGTCGCTTGAGTGAGGGCGCCCTTGACTCGCGCGGACTGCTGCTGGCCATGATGACCGACCTGGTTTCGCTGACCGAGACTCATCCCGGCCACATGCGTATCTATGTCGAGCGCCATCGAGAGCTTCCTGAACTCATCCGCGGAAAAATCGCTGAGCAGACCGACCGCTACCGAGGAATGCTTGTCGACGTCCTCGGCCGGGGAGTGGCCGAAGGCGTGTTCACGGTTGCCGACCCGAACCTGACCGCGATGGCGATCCTGGGTATGTGTGGCTCGACTTATCAGTGGTACCGCCCCGGCGGGAAGTGCACGGCCCCGGAAATTGCCCAATATTTCTACCACATTCTCATGACCGGCATTGAAAATTCATCGTGACGGCGTGGCGTCGGCAATCGCCAGGATAACGCGCCTGTATCTTATGGCCCGGCGGCGTGGGATTTCTTCGGCCGGGGCGCCATCCTACTGCCTGTAGCGTGCCAGAACTCGACTTGGGGCCATGGCCTGCGGTTTTGCTACCGAGTTACTAATGGGAATGAAAATATCTAGACATAGCGGGACTGCCGCGATTTAATCATTGTGTGCGGGAGACTGACGGCCGGAACTCGACCATGGAACACTGGAATCGATCAGGATTCGGGTGGCGCGCCAGATTGTCGACGAGGGGGCGAACGCCGACGAACTGGCGAAGCCGATCGAGGCTTTCGCCGAATTGCTGGAAAGTCATGCGTCGCCATGACCACTTGATTCCGCCCCTCCCAGGTGCTCAGGCGGATGGCTGCTCAGGATTGAAGGTGGCCTCCTCTCTCCCTACGATCAGTGATCCACACGGACCGCCCGGGGAGGACCTGTCACCAAAGATTCTGAGGTACGCGCTCGTGGCAGCAGGACAGGATTCCTCAGGACCTCCGCGTCACACTGATCTACGGGCTCGCAGGCACCAAGGCGGGACGACGTCGGACCGGACGGCACCAACATCCTCATCAGGACAGGGGGCCGGCGCAAGCCGGCATGATCACTGACCTGGGAGAACGAGCTGACCGGAAAGGGTGACCGGCGGTGGGGTAATGGTTCAAGTCCCCCTCGGACACATTTTTCGTACATGATCAACCGGCGTGGTGGCCTCGACGATCACTTGGGCTGGGCTTTTGTGCGGCGCGTTCGTATCTGTCGATCAAGCCGCCGAGGGCGGGTCCGCGCTTGATGCGTTCCTTGGTCAGGTCGGCGATGGGGTGGTCAGGCCGCGGTGGCCGAAGATCACGGCTGCGGCGGGGTCGTCGTGCGTTGTAGTGGCCCGCGACACCCAGGCTGGGGGCTTCTCACTCCTGCGGCGTTCCTTCCGATCGGTGGCGTCGTCATGCTGCCGCCGGAGACGGACGGCTGACCGGCATCGGCGCCGCCGGTCCGCCCCGGCCCCGCCGGTCCGCCCCGGCCCCGCCACAGCGCACGGGCGATCACTCCGGGCCGCAGCAGCGCGGCCGGCGGGTCGATGAGGTTGACCGTGCGGACGAGCGCGAGCGCGACGGCGGGGTCCCGGTGCGCCGCGACCTGGGCCCGAGCCACGTAGGCGTTGACCAGCCGAGTGCGCGCGTCCCGGCGGCCGGCGACGGCCGGGTAGCGCAGATCGGACCCGGTCGTCATCGTCCACGCTATGTCGATCACGGCGGCCGCCCGCCGGTGGAAGCGGCGGGCCAGTCCGTCCACCCTGCCGGCACGTCCGGCGCCGCCGGCCATGCTCGCGCGCAGCGCCAGCGCCTGCTGAGCGGTCACGGTCATGCCCAGCGCGTAGAGCGGGTTGAGGCTGCACAGCGCGTCACCGAAGGCGACGAACCCGTCGGGCGCGGTGGGCAGAAGTTCGTAGCGGCGCCGTGCGGAGGCGGCGAACCGGTGCGGGACCGGATCGGTCAGCGGCACCGCCGTCCGGATGAGGTCGTGGATCTCCGGGCCCGGCAGAGTGGCGCTGAACGCCTCGAAGCCGGCGGGGTCGATCGGTGGGTGGTCGCCGAGCATCCCGGCGAGCGTCACGTGCCAGCGGTCGCCGTCCAGGGCGATCGCGCCGCCGCCGCGGGTGCGCGGCACGGCCGCCATGATCACGCTGAGGTCGCCGCCGAGGTGGCCGGGTTCACGCCGGTAGAGCCGGGAGGCGTAACCAAGGTCGACCTCGAAGCGTTCCTCGGGCGGGTGGGCGAGGCCAAGCGCGGCCAGCCAGTGCGGCGCCCGCGTGCCCCAGCCCGTCGCGTCGACGACTATGTCAGCCTCGATCGTCCCGGGCACGCCATCCCGCGGCGCGTCGGCGCCGGCCGTCACCCGGGCACCGATGACGCGGGCCTGGCCGCGTCCCGCGCCGCCGGCCACGGGCTCCACGACGAGGCCGACGGCCGATACGCCAAGCATCAGATGCACACCCGGGAGGGCCATCGTCCGCTCCCGCAGCACGGTCTCCAGCAGGGGCCGGCTGGCCAGCACGGTGGTGAGCCCGGTCGGGCGCGGCCAGGCCCGCCGGCCGGCGAAGTACCAGCGGGAGCCGACGAGAACCTCCGTCGTCGGCGCGCCCCGGTCCACGAGCTCCTCGGTGAATCCGGGATAGAACTCGTCGAGGATCTGCCGGCCGCGCTCCAGCAGGCCGTGCAGGTGGCGACCTTGGGGCGCGCCACGCCGGTACTCGTCGCTCGGCGTCGGGTCCCGCTCGACGATGGTCACCCGGTCGAACTCTTCGGACAGCACACGGGCGGCCAGCAGGCCCGCGAACCCGCCGCCGAGGACGACGGCGCGACGACCCCGCGCGTCTGCCATGTCCCTCCTTTACGGACGTCGACAGGCCTGTTCAACGGACATTGTTCGAAGTCTTGCCGGAATTCGTCAAGGCGGCGCCGGCCAGTTCGATCGGACGATTCAGCGTCCCGATCGCAATAAATGTCGCAGCATAGTATTCACGCAACGGAAATGTGTAGTTACCGTCGCGTTCAGCCGCCCGCGTTGAAGTGTTCAGGGTACGAGGGCAGGCGCCGCCGGCCGGCGGCAGGAAGGGGCACAGCATGGGACCGACCGACGTCCTTACCAGCGGAGCGGCACGGGCAGAGCAGGCTGTCGCCGAGTTCTTCGATCCCGCTTACCGCGACGATCCCTATTCCCGCTACGACGTCATGCGTGAAATGGCGCCGCTGCATCCGTCACCCTTCGGCCTACCGCTGGCGAACCGGTACGAGGACTGCGTGGCCATCCTGTCGAACGCCGACTGGGGCCACGACCAGGAGCTCGAACAGCTTCACCCGAACGTTTCCCCCAGCGACTTCCCGTCGACGTTCCTGTGGATGGAGCCGCCGGACCACACCCGGCTGCGCGGCCTGGTCAGCAAGGGGTTCACTCCACGCCACGTCGCCGGGCTGCGACCTCGGATCGAGGCGCTGGTCGACGGCCTGATCGACAATTCGCTCGCCGCCGGCGAGTTCGACCTGATCGACACGATCGCCTACCCGCTGCCGCTGACGGTCGTCTGTGAGCTGCTCGGCGTGCCCGGGGCGGACCACCCGCAGGTACAGGAGTGGTCCCAGCCGCTGGCTCGCTCCTTCGACCCGGACGTACTCGTGCGGCCGGAGGAACTTGACGCGCGCAACGCGGCCATCCCGGCATTCCTTGACTACTTCCGCGATCTCGTCCGGGCGCAGCGCCGCAGCCCCGGCGACAACATCATCGGCGTGCTGTCGCGGGTGGAGGAGCAGGGCGACCGGCTGACCGAGGACGAGCTGCTCGGCACGTGCATCACCCTGCTGATCGCCGGCCACGAGACGACGGTGAACCTGGTCGGCAACGGGATGTTGGCCCTGCTGCGCCATCCCGACCAGTTCGCCGAGCTGTGCGCGCACCCCGAGCTGATCCCCAGCGCGGTGCAGGAGCTGCTGCGCTACGACTCTCCGATCCATATGAACACTCGTTCGGCCAAGCGGGAGATGGAGGTCGGCGGGCGGGTGTTCGCCCCCGGTGAGGGGGTCGTCGCCCTCATCGCCTGTGCCAACCGCGATCCCGCCGTCTTCGACGATCCCGACCGGCTCGACCTCCGCCGCTACGCGCGGGGCGACGTCGCCCGGCACCTGTCGTTCAGCCTCGGCCACCACTACTGCCTGGGGGCGCCGTTGGCGCTGCTGGAGATGCAGATCCTGCTCACCGCGCTGATCAGGCGGGTCGGGACGATGGAGCTGCTGACCGAGCGGCCGGCGTACAAGCCGAACATCCTTCTGCGCGGGCTGGCCCACCTCCCGGTCCGCTTCCGCCCCCGCACGGAAGCTTGACGACTGCACGTCTGTAGGACGTGCTGAGTTCCATCGCCCCACGTGGCCGGCCAACGCCGGCCCCCAGAACTAACGGGGCGCTGCCCCGTGCCCGCGAGGGCGAGGTTTCGGCTGGCGCGGTGTGTGTCCGTCAGTGCAGGGCCTGAACCCGAGGGAGCACCGAACGGGTGAACAGCTCGACGATGTCCGAGGTGGTGGGTCCGGCGGGGACGTCCCGATAGGTTCGGCGGTCGCTGTGCGGCGTGGGCCAGGCCCGTGGGGTGTTGGAGGGGAACTGCGGGAAGATCACGGTCGTGGGGTATTCGCTTGAGGCGATTGTCGGGCCGGCGGCGGCGCTGTCGCTGGTCGCTCGGGACGTGGTGAGCGCCGTCGTGGTGCCATTGCGGCAGGGCATGGGCCTCGTCCCGGTGACGGACCGGCTCGTCGACGAGGTGGCCGGCGGCGGATCGGCCGCGTCACTCGGGTTCTGGCGTTTCCTGGTGGCTTCGATCGTCTGTTGCGCGGCTGGTCCGGCGCTGGTCCGCTCGCCTATGTCGAAGCGGAGTTCTTCGGCGGTGTCGGCAGCCAGCGCGCCGCCGTCTGGAGCGGCGGCGCCCTCGTCTTTGGACCCGTCGCGCTTGGCGAAGGCCAGCTGGTGCCGGTGGATGGCACGCCGATCTCCCAGGCACTCGCGTGGGTAGGTGTCACCCGCGAGGGCGTCCACGACGAGTTCGACTCGGTGGACCTCGGCCGGCATCGGCACACCGAGGACTGGCTCCCATGACCCGCCCGGCCATGCGGCTACATCGCCGACGGCATGTCCGGTCGTCAGCGACCTGCCGCGGGACTGACGTCCGGCGCCAGGTCGGCCCGGCACGATATTCCCCGGAGGCCGTGGTTGGGACCGCTCGGCACACCCGAGAAGGGGACCGGCCGATCAGGACGACGGGACTTCGACGGATGCGACTGAGCCAGCCCATGCCGGAGACGTCTCCGGCGGCCCGTTCGCCGGATCAACAGTGTCCTTGGCAGCCGCCCGGCGCCCGTGTCACCCGCGAACCACGCCCCCGACGGTGAGCGGCTTTCTGTGTGGTCGCGCGAGTCGTGGGCAACCTGCCGGTGGGATGTGCGCGCGACGATTCCGACTCTCCGATGCGTAACGGACGGTCACTGCCGTTGGAATCGACGCGGTGCTCGACCCTGACGCACCTATGTCAGGTCACGGATTCACAGAGGAGCAGGCACAGGAGCACGTCGACGCCGCCTTCGAACTCTGGACCCAACGGTCCACCACGACGTGGGCGCTCGACCTCAGCGTTCTGACGCATGCCGGGATCTCTGTCGCGCCGCCACCGCCGCCATCCGAACGGTCCAAGTCCACGCCCTGAATTGTCCCAACCGATCAGTGCCGACGTTCGGCGTGACGATGACGTTGGTCGCAGCCCTGTCTTTCAACCTCCACGCCGCAGTCACTGACCAGCTTCGACCAGCATGCAAGGCAGGCCGATGGGTACCAGCCTCGCCACGAACAGATCAACAAGCCCGTGCGGCTCGCCCGCCGCGCCCCGGCCTCCGCGGACCACCGGCTGCTGGCCTACAGCTGGCCGAGCGCCTACCCCCTGTGGCCGGTCGCGGCAGCGGAGACCGCCGCGACCGGCGCTCAGCAATATCCGCACGACACATCTGGTGCCCCGCAGCTGGGTGGCTATAGGCTTGTGACCATGGCGGACACCGGTGACCACCCGTCGCCCCGCTACCGGCGTCCGTACGCCGTCGCGGGCAGCCTCGAGTTGCTCCATGGCCCGGTGTCCGGTGTAGTCCAGCTGCCTGCGCACCTGGACTGGTCTGGCCATGCGGGATACGACCTGGACGCGCCCGGGCGGATCATCGATCTCTACCGCGCGGTGCTCGTCGAAGCGGCCAGCCCACAGGATCTTTACGCCTACCTGAACGCCGCGGTCCTGCGTCGCCTGTGGGCGGTCCTGTGGCTGCCGACGCAGCTGCGCCGGTCCTGGGAGCAGAAGTTCCCCGTTCTCGCCGAGATCAGTCGAATTACCGCTACCGCTTAGGCCCAGAACGCTGTTACCCGGATACGCACGGGCCGCCTCGGCGAGAATCGCGTCCCGCAGCCCAGGCCCAGCTCCGTGGACGAGCAGCCTCGAGACCTCTGTCCAAAACGCCACCCCGCTCGCCGCTTGCCAAAACGGCTGCCGGCCACGCGGAAACCCCGCCGCTTCCAACAACCGCCGAGCCGCCGGAGCGTCGAAGAGCTCCGCGAGTTCACCGATCTCCTGCGACGAGAGCCCCTCCGCCATCTATCCCCCCGCCTCGCCCAGACCGCGACGGCCACACGCTCGTCCCAACGATTTTCCCCCAGCCCGGCACCCTGTGAGACGCCTGCTTTGCCGTAGCTCATAGAAATCCCGACCAGCGAGTGAAACGATCAGCGAGACGACGGGAGGTCGAGGGTCGGCGCCACCAGGCCGTGTTCGGCCCCGGGCTGGGTCTCCCGCCGGCAGACTTCCGAGTGCGACGATGGGCGAAGGCAATCAAGGTCCGGGGCGAAGGGCGTCGCCTTTCACGTGAGCACATGCCGGGGGATGAAGTGACAGCCGGGCTGAGCGATGAGCAAATGACCGCGCTCGCCGAACGGTTTGCCGATCCGCGCTCGGCCCGCCAACTGCTCACCGAGGTCGGGATCCCGCTCGGCGAGCTTCCGTGGAATCCCGAGCACCGGAGTCGCGCCGCGTTAGACCGGACCCTTGTAGCGCCTGCGCACCCCGTCCAGTGTCTGGTTGTTACGTTTGAGGGTCCAGAAAGTCCAGCCGTTCGGCTGTCCGGTACCCTGGGCATCCGCAGCGGCGGCTGAGGGAGTTCGGTGGAGGCCGCCGGACTCCGTACGGATGCGTCCGGTGTCGAGTACGGTCGCCAAGTACTCCACTCCGCTTCGGCGCCCGATCAGACTCTCCACCGCGCTTGGCGACGAAGTCTCAGGTCAACGGCCCGAAATCGAGTTTTTGGCACGGTACACGCAGTGGCTGAGCTTGAGCAGCTCGCCTTGGATTCGCTTGTACCCCCACGTCCTGTTCTCGGTCGCGAGGCATTCGATCAGCGTGGTGATCTCCGGGGCGACCGGCGGTCGGCCGGTCGGGCGCCCGTAGGTCCACTTCCTGGTGACCAGGCGGCGGTGCCACCGTAGGATGGAGAACCGCCCCGGCGAGTCCGAAGTCAAACATGCCGGAGCGGTTCATACTGTTGACATCATGGCCTGTCATGGTCTCCGCGCTCGGTCAGCAATGCACCCCCCAAGTCAGATGAAGGCATCGGCGTGCATCCGTGTGTTCTCGTCCACGACATTGACCTGTGCTCCACTCACAGCCCCGATATTGACCTTGATGTCGTCGCTGAACGACCCGTTGGCATCCGTAGTGTCTCGATGCTGCCCGGTCTGATGCGTCGTGGGACTACCATCGACAACGATGTCGTATGAGATCGCGACATTCGCATTTTGGGAGAACTGGGAGCCGTCGACGCGGATGAATCTGCCCGCCTGCGTCTGGACAGCCGTGAGTGCGGCGCTCCCAATAACCATCCGGAACGGGCCGTTCCATGCGAAGTTAGGTCCCGAATCACGCCAGAAGAAGTTTAGATGCCCGGTGGAGTTCAGAGCGATAAGCTCAAGGTTTCCGGGGTTGCCAAAGTTGGACTGAATCATGGTAAGTGCTATGATGTGTCCCGCGTTCTGGCCGAACGTGGTTGGGGCACTCCAGGGCATGCCCACAGCGTCGTTATTACGCCACATGAAGTTGATTCCGCCGTTCGCCGCGGGGTAGACCAGTTCGAAGTTTCCCCTGGTCCCGAAACGACTCTGTATCAGAACAGGGTTGCCCCCGCCGGCACCGCTGGCGATCTGGATCGGTCCGTTCCATTGCGAGTCGCGCCAGAAGAAGTTCAGCTTGTCGCCGGTCCGAGCGATGAGCTCAAGGTTTCCAGGGTTGCCGAAGTTGGACTGGATCATGGTGAGCGCCTCGACGATCCCCATGTTCTGGCCGAACGTGGTTGGGGCACTCCAGGGCATGCCCACAGCGTCGTTATTACGCCACATGAAGTTGATTCCAGTGTTGCCCGGGTAGACGAGTTCGAAGTTTCCTTTAGTCCCGAAACGACTCTGTATCAGAACAGGGTTGCCCCTGTCGGCGCCGCTGGCGATCTGGATCGGTCCGTTCCATTGCGAGTCGCGCCAGAAGAAGTTCAGATTGTTGCGATTCCGGCTGATCATCTCGAGGTTTCCGGGGCTGCCAAAATTCGATTGAATCATGGTGAGCGCGTCGTACCTTTCGGCGTTCTGGCCGAACGTGGTCGGGGCACTCCAAGGCATGCCTGCGGCATCGTTGTCACGCCAAAGGAAAACGATTCCTCTTGGTTTGGACGACGGGATGGCGAACTCGAAGTTTCCCGTGCTACCGAATCTACTTTGGATCAAGACCGGGTTTCCGCGCACCACGGACATCCCTACTCCTTTTATATAGAAATTGATCACTCGACGGTCCGGCTGCCAGCGACAATGGCATGTAATCATCAACCCTGCTCTGCGCGCATCATTCCAAGGAGATATCGCTGGATATCTCCTCTGCGTGTCACCCACGTCCGCGAGCCTTCAATTTTCCTCAGGTGGGACGGCTCGCCACTTCCGGCCGTGTACCTGGATTCCGAGCGGGAGCGGTAGCCGAATATGTTGAGAACCTCGATTCCGCCGGAACGCCCACCCTCATCATTTTCCACCATCTCGACATGCTATCGATCCCCATTCCAGTCAACCCCAAACCGCGGAATGAATTGTCTTCTTATTCTGTTACGACTCGGAGGTTCTGATCGTCCTGGTTGCGGTGGGCTGGGGCATCTGAGTGAGGATCGGGCTTTGGCGGAGCGCCACGCGCGGCTGATCGCCCCTTGGGGTCGGGCGCGGCCGTGATCAAGTGTCGCCGCCGGATGACGTTGTGCCTGCCGAAAATGCCATCTGCCCTGGTCAGGGCGGTCGCAGCCGTTGCGGCCGATCATGAGCCCACCCGGCGCCTGGCCCACGTCTGCCGGGGCCGGTGACTGCGCGAGGATGCCGCTTCGTGGTGCTTCGCCTGACCTACCTCGGGGTTACGAACGCATTCGCGCTGCTGCGCCTGCTGCCCCGCAGTGATCGTGACAAGGACGTCGAGATCCTCACGCTGCGACACCAGATCGCCGTGCTGCAATGCCAGCTCGACGGCCAACGGGTCCAGTTCCAGCCCGCCGACCGCGCGCTGCTGGCGGCGCTCCTGCACGCGCTGCCGCAGCCAACTCTGCGCGGCCTGCGCCTGCTGGTGCGTCCGGAGACCGTGAAGGGTGCAGGTATGCGATTCGCTGGTCAGCGCCTTGATCAAGCAGCTCGTTGATATTCGTGGAGGAGGCCGCCGAGGCGGTCGATCCGTCTGATCGGGCTGCTGGGATCGCCGGTCGGTGTCTGCGGGTTGGGGTGTTGAGGTCGATGCCGCAGTGGGGTCGGGGTTGTAGTGCTCGACGTAGGTCGACAGGATCTGTTGGGCGTGGCGTCGGTTCCAGATCAAGATCCAGTTGAGGCATTCTGAGTGGACGGCGCGGACCCGGCGTTCGGCGTAGGCGTTCGCCCGTGGGGCCCGGACCGGAGTCTTGATGATCCGGATGCGATCGTCGGCGAAGACGTCGTCGAGACCGCGGACAAACTTGGCGTCCCGGTCCCGGATGAGGAACCTGTACTGCCCGGCGTCGCCGAGTCGATAGGCAAGATTCCTAGCTTGCTGGGTGACCCATGTGGCGGTGGGCGGTGACGCCGGCGAGCCAGACGTGGCGGCGGTCGAGTCCGATGAAGAACGGCACGTACAGCCTGGCCAGCCCGGCCGTGTTCGCATATCTGCGTGAGCCGGAGCACAGCAACCTGACCGCCCGCGGCAACCTCGCCACCTCGTACTGACAGGCCGGGCGGACCACCGAGGCGATCAGCCTCGAGCGCGCCGGGGAGCGAGCCCGTGGCCGCGGCGGTTGGAGCGCGGCTGCCGCGCTTTTCCGCCGCGCGGCGACCCTCACCACCGGCCAGGCGGCCCGCAGCCGCCGGATGCTCGCCGCCGCCGAGGCGAGCTGCGGCTCGGGTGCCCTCGACCGCGCGCAAGCCGAGCTCGACGCCGCCGCCACCTACCATGACGACCCGCGCCACCTCGGCCTCACCCGGCGGGTTCAGGGCCGCATCCACCACGCGCAACGCCAGCCCGCGAAGGCGACCCGCGACCTGCTCGCCGCCGCAGCCAGCCTCGGTCCGGTCGACATCCGGCTGGCCCGCGACATCCTGGTCGAGGCCGCTGTGGAAGCACAGATCAACGACCAGCTCGCGCCCGAGGGAGCCACCCGGGCCGACGTGGCCCGCGCGGCGCTGGCGCTACCACTGCCCGCCGGGATGACCTCCACCGTCGGCGACCTGCTGCTCGACGCCGACACCGCCCTGCAGTTGCACGGCTTGGACGTCGCCCGGCCCGCTCTACGCCGTGCGATCGACACCGTGCGACGCGGCGACCCGGATTCCCCGGAGACGCTCCACCTGCTCGCCGCCGCCTGCGAAGACGCCACGATCCTCGGGGACGAACCCACGCTGCGCGAGCTGAGCCACCGCATGGAAACCGCGGCCCGGCAGCACGGGACCATGCTCTCCCTGGCGCTGGCCCTCAGCCATGCAGGAGCCTGGGGCCTGTTCGCCGGAGACCTCGCCGAAGCCCGGCGGTGCTTCAGTGAGATGACCGCTCTGGCCGATGCCCGGGGCCAACCCTGGAGCCTCGGATCCTTGCTGCTGACGGCCTGGAGCGGGCCGCCTCGGCAGGCCTACGCCCTCCTCGACCTGGTCGCCGCGGAAGCGGCCCGCCAGGGGCAGGGATACCAGCTCGTGTTTGCCAGCTACGCGCGCTGCGTCGTGGAACTCGGGCAGGGCCGCTACGACGCCGCCTATGCCAGCTACCCCTCCGGCATCGCCGGTACCTCGCAGCTCAAGTTCGCCTTGCCCGATCTCGCCGAGGCGGCCGCGCGTTCCGGTCACCGCGGCGCCGCCGAGAGCATCGCCCGTCAGCTAGGCACGCTGGCGGCCGACACCCCCAGCCCGGTCATGCTCGGGTTTCTGGCCCGCGTCCGCGCCCTCACCGCGGCAGACAGTCCGGACGCCGACGACCTCTACCGCGAAGCCGTCGACGAGCACACACGCTCAGCCGGACCCGCCCACCTCGCGCGCAGCCAGCTCCTTTACGGCGAATGGCTCAGGCGGCCCGCCGGCCTCGAGACGCCCGCGCCGCCCTGCGCCAGGCGTACCAACTGTTCGAGGACGTCGGCGCGCAGGGCTTCGCCGCGCGCGCCCGCGGCGAGCTCGCCGCAGCCGGCGAGACCCGCCCGGCCCGAGCGGCCCCGGGCCCCAAAACTGACCTCACGCCGCAGGAAGACCAGGTAGCCAGACTGGCTGCCACGGGCGCGACCAACGCGGAGATCGCCGCCCATCTCTACCTCAGCCCCTACACCGTCGACTACCACCTCCGGAAGATCTTCCGGAAGCTCGGCCTCACCTCGCGCCGCCAACTCGCCCACGCACAGCTCGGCCCGGCGCAGTAAATGCATCACGCGGCCGTTTCAGGCGCGATCAAAGTGCGCACAACGCTCACGCGGCCATCACGAATCGTGAGGATATCAGCGGTTCGCTCACGCTCGCCTTCCTGACCCGCACCTGACGCGATCACGTCGCGCCTTTTCCCGCAACGCTCACCACCCCGGCACTTAACCGACGCAGCTTGCGGTGGTTTGAGACCTCCCCCTGCAGGGCGACCCCGGAGGACCTACCTCCATCACCTGCACAGAACCGCTTCCAGGAGCTCCTACAACCACGCCTCCTTCAGCGTTCGTGGCACACGACCTGGGCAAATAGGTTCGACCTATCGGTCAGGGCGGTAGGAGTGCGGCGACGCCCGGGACGGCACCGCTAGCGATGACGCTCAGTAGATCCCAGGGACGATCCGCCAGCGCACGCGAGCGCGGTACTCGTCCCAGAGCGCGCCGTACTTGGCGGCGCAGCGGCGGTCGTCGTCGATCTGGCGCGGCACGAGCAGGCCGACGTAATAGAGGGGGTACAGCCAGGGCACGGGGTCGCCGGGCGTGCCGAGGGCGAGTGTGATGCCGACGGCCATGAGGATCTCGCCGAGGTAGTTGATGTGGCGGGCGGCGCCCCAGAAGCCGCCGCAGAGCAGCGTGCGCTCACCGTCACCGATCGCGCGCGGCTCGAACAGGCCGAAGGCGCGGGCAGCGGGATCGCGCTTGAAGAGGAACTTCTGCATGTTCGCCCCGCGCGCGAGCGTCCAGCCGGCGGCGAAGACGACGCCGGCGAGGACCAGCAGCCAGGCCGGCGCGTGCGGGTCGGGCTCGTCAGCCCGCGCCCAGAGGCCTACGCAGTAAAAGTACGGGTAGAAGACCAGACAGCCCCAGCCGAGCTTGAAGCCCACGCGCTCGGCGAAGAGGTCGTATGTGTAGAGGTGGACGTATTCGAAGGTGAGGTAGTCCACGACGAAGTAGGTCAGCAGCCCCGCCGAGAGCGCGACGGCAGCGCTGAGGTGGCCGATCGCGAGATGCTGGTGGGCGGCGAAGGACAGAACGTTGAGCTCGAGCAGTACCGCGCCCGCCAAGTAGAGCCACATCTTCGCATCGACCGTGCCGCCGCGCCAGCGCGGGTTCTCGCGGCGGCCGAGGTAGAGGTCGGCGACGGGCGGCCTGCCGGTCGGCGGGGCGGGCAGGACGAGCGCGGCGGTGAACAGCAGGCCGAAGACGCATGCGCCGGCGAGTTCGGCCCAGCGGTGACGCCAGAGTTCGTCGGCCGGCGCCGCGTGCACGGCGACGAGCACCACGGCGATCCCGACGGCGGCCAGAAGGACCACGAGGCCGTTGAGTCGGTAGCGCAGCGGCCGGTAGTGATCGTCGCGCACGTAGCCGTCGATCCAGCGGGCGGGGAGGGCGACGTGCAGGGCGAGGATGGCGCCGAAGATGATCCACGGTAGAAAGAAGCCGAGGATCACGGTACGTCGAAGCCCTTCACCGCGCGACCCATGATGGCGGTGGTGGTGGCGCGCGGCAGCAGACGGCGCATGACGAACGCGGCGAGCTTGTTCGCGCGGCCCGGGGTCACGAGCGCCATCCGGCCCAAGCCCGCGAGGGCGGCCTCGACGACCTGGTCGGGATCGAGGGTGCCTGGCGCGTCACGCCCGACGGTCGTGGCGTAGCCGGGCGTGCGCACAGCGCCGGCCACACATGCGAGGACATCGACGCCGACGGGGCGCAGCTCGGCATGCAGGCTCTCGGCCAGGGACGTGGTGAAAGCCTTGCTGGCGGCGTAGGCGGCAAGGCCCGGGCCGCCCTGGTTGCCGGCGAGCGAGGACATCAGGACGAGGGTGCCGCGGCGGCGCTCGATCATCGCGGGGACGAGCTGGTGGATGAGGGCCAGCGGGCCGCGAACGTTGACATCGACGAGGCGCTGGGCGTGCTGCGGTGGATGGTCCAGCAGAAGGCCCGTGAAGGAGAAGGCCGCGTTGTAAACGGCGGTGCCAATCTCGAGCCCGCTGCCGGCCGCGGCGAGGCGGTCCGCGAAGCCCGGCTCGGCGAGGTCGGCGGCCAGTGTGCGCACCTCGACCTCGTGCTTGGCGGCCAGGCGCTGTGCCGTCTGTTCGAGCGGCTTGGGACGGCGCCCGACCGCCAGGACGTGCAGGCCGCGCCGGGCGAGGGCCTCGGCCCAGGCAGCGCCGAGGCCCTCGGAGGCCCCAGCGACGACAGCCCACGGCCCATGCGGCATGTGAGTGCGGAACGCGGCCATATAGCTCCACTTTATCCAGAGCATCCCGCCCTACCCAGAACTTCCAGTCGAACTGTCTGGCGGTCTGGTTGTAGAGCGTCTGGAAGGCCACGACCGGGCGGCGAGCGCGTCGAGGTCGGCGAAGTCACCGCGCTCGATGGCCCTGCGTCGCAGGATCGAGAAGTAGACCTCGACCTGGTTGCGCCAGCTGGCGTGGACGGGTAGGTGGACGAGGGTCGCGGTCGGGTGGCGGCGCGCATCCGCTCGATGGAGGGCTGGCCCCAGCGCGACGGGCCGTTGATCGCGAGCCCTGGCGCCGGCGACCGGCCAGCCCCCGACTGATCGCCCACAGAGCGCCACTCCACACTGCGGGCAGTCTCAGCGGACGCGCCGACCACCCGGGCGAACCTGGAACCCGTCACGGTCTAGCCCACTCGTCCCCCTCGCAACACACGGACCAACGCCCAGTGCCGGTCCGGGCCCAGCCCGGACCGGCACACGGGCGTGACTACTGACAGAGACGACCAGCCGACCGCGACGCGCGAATACAAGACAGTGAGGCGCGGTGCCGGGTCCGGCACGACGATCAGCTCCACCTCGGCTCGACACCCGAGCAGGTGCTGGGCACAGTGCGGCACGTCTACCAGGCCGCCGCGCGCACTCCACTCCGTATAGGCCCGTATCTGGTGGACGACACCGTCATTCCTGGCGTGGTCGAGACGCGTGCCGATCCCGCGGTAAGCGGGATCGGCACAGCGGCGCAAACCGTTCCTCGCCTCGTCGTCGGACCACACGGGCGGGCGCGCGCAGATCACCGCCAGTTCGCCGTCGCAACAACCCGGCATCCCAGACCCGCGCCGAGCCGAAGTTGCTGGCGGTCAGGATCGGCGACCCATTTGGACTCCACGCCACACCGTTCACCGGAGTACGCACTGAGGCGGATGTCGAGCAGACCTTCGTCAGCCCCAGGTAGCACATGATTTCGATCTGGCGGCTGACGCGGCGGCGTGCATGTGAATCCAGCATGGTGCCTGTGACCGAGATCGTTGAGGGGCTGCAGATGTCCCCCTTGGAAATCCTGCTTGTGCTTGGCGCCGTCGCCCTGGTGTTGGCGCGCTGGCTCCCTCCGGCTGCCCGTCGCCCACTGACGTTCGGCGCCGTGGCAGCCGTCGTGCTCTCCGGAATGGTGCTGGGCGTGGTGGGGCTGCGCTGGCAGCTGGTGCCCGTACTCGTCGGCGCGGCTGTGGTCCTCCCGTTCGCCGTCGCTCCGCTGCTCCCCCCGCGCGGTGGCCGCTCGCCGCGCAGGGCCCGGTGGTGGCTCGCGCTGCCGGGATCGGCGCTGTGCCTCGGTCTGATCGCCTCGGGCCCCGCGGCGGCCTGGGCGCTGCCCAGGCCGGTGTTCCCCGAGCCGTCGGGCAACTCCGCTGTCGGCACCAGCGTGGTGCAGTGGACGGACCCGGCCCGCGCCGAGACCGCCACGGCCGACCCCCGCGACCGGCGCACGGTCGTGGTCCAGCTCTGGTACCCCGCGCGGCAGAGCCCCGCAGGCGCGCAGCGCGCCCCGTACCTGGGGCGCACGCAGGGTGAGGCGCGCACCGTCTCCGACGCGCTGGCGCGCTACGTCGGCGTCCCCGGTTTCCTGCTCGACGGCCTTCCGCGGGTGCGCACGCACGCGGTGCCCGACGCCCCGCCGGCCCCCGGACGCGAACTGTTCCCCGTCGTGCTGTTCTCTCCCGGGGCGGGAGGAGTACGAACACAGAACACGGCATGGGCGGAGGAGCTGGCCAGCCACGGCTATGTCGTCGCGGCCCTCGACCACCCCTACGACTCCGCCGCCGTGGTTCTCACCAACGGCCACACGATCGATACCAGGCTCGCCGCCACCGACGACCAGGCAGAGGGCGAAAAGCAAGCGGCCGAGGCAACCGGGATCCGCGCCACCGATCTCAGCTTCGTCCTCACCCAGCTGAACCGGGTAGAGCACGGACAGATCCCTGGCCCACTGACCGGACGTCTCGACACCGCGCGGGTAGCGGTGACCGGCCACTCCTTCGGTGGCAGCGCCGCACTACAGGCAGCCCACCAGGACCCCCGGTTCGCGGCCGTCATCGACATGGACGGCTACTCCCACGACCCCACCCCACGCCCCTACCACCAGCCGGCGCTCGCCCTCACCTCGACCATCGGCAAACCCAGCCCCGACTACATCCCCCGCCTCGCCAAAGTCCTCAGCCTCAGCACCAAGACCAGCTACCTGCTCACCGTCCCAGGCGCCGCGCATCTCACCTTCACGGACGCTCCCCTCTACCTCCCGCCCGTGCCCTCGATCGTCGGCTCACTGGGCCGTACCGGGGGCCCGCGGGTCACCGCTGGCGCCTGCATCGCCTTCCTGGACCACGCGCTCCGAGGCAAGCCCGGCGACATGGCCGACACGCTGTCCAGCTACGGCGACCTCAACATCGTCCAACCGGACAGCCGGCGCCAATAGGTAGGTTCCCGGGGGACGTAAGGGCGGCCGCAAGCCGGCATCGCCGGCGGTGGAGCGATCAGGTGGCCTGGCCGGGCGCCGGTACCGGGGCGGGCTGCTGGCACGGGATCTGACGGGTGAGGATCAGCGCGGTCAGGGCGATGGCGGCCAGCAGCGACAGAGATGCTCGCAGACCGTCGATGCGGGCATCCGCGTTGTTGGTGGTGATGGCCTTGGCGGTATCCGGCGACACTCCGGCCTCGTCGAGCCGGATCTTCAGGTCCCGGTCGGACAAGAAGGGGATGTTTTCGGCCAGCCGCGCCTCAGCGTGCGTGGTCAGGCCTGCCGGCACGGCGGGGTCCTGGCGGACGCCGGTGAAGAACGACGTGGACAGTACGGAGATGAGTACCGCTCCGGCCGCCGCGGTACCGATCGAGGCGCCCAGGTTCGTCACCGTGTTCTGCACCCCACCGACCTCGCCGCTGTGCTCGTCGGCGACCGCGGACACGGTGACACTGCCGAGCTGCGACGCGAGGGCGCCCACCCCGAGGCCCGCGAGCAGCATCGGCCACGTCACGATCTCCGGTCCGGCGCCGGCGTCGAGCGCGACGATCATGATCGTGATACCGGCGAACAGGGCGAGGAAACCGCCGCGGACGACGCGCCGGGGCGAGGCGTGTGGGAAGGCTTTCGGAATGCCGGCGGCGGCCACCAGCAGGGCGATGGACAGCGGCAGTAGGCGGACGCCGGTCGCGACCGCCGAGAGCCCCAGCGCCACCGAGAGATACAGCGGTACCACGAAAAAGAGACCCGCCTGGAGCAGGTACTGAAAAAAGAACGACGTTAGCCCGGCCCGCAGCGTCCGGTTGCGCAGCAGCGTCGGATCGAGCAGCACGACGGCGCCTCGGGCGAGCCTGTGGTCCTGCGACCAGACGAAGAGCCACAGGATGGTTCCGCCAGCGAGGATCAGCCAGATCGCGGGGGAGAGCCCCAGCCAGACGGGTGCGCCGGGTGCAGACCGGACCAGGCCCCAGCTCCCCGATCGGAGGACGCCGTACACGACGAGAGCCAGGCCGGTCGCGGACAGCGCGGTGCCCACGAGATCGAGACGTCCGCCCGCTGTCGGAGGTGTGCCTGCCATCCCCCGGGTCAGTCGCAGGATGACGGCCACCACGAGGACCTCGCCCGCGAAGACCCAGCGCCAAGACAGATAGGTGGTGAACAGGCCGCCGACGAGCGGACCCGCGGCGACCGCGATCGCGCCGGCGGCGGCGACCAGCCCGTAGGCGCGCGGCCGGTCCGCCGGGGAGAAGTTCGACGCGATGAGGGCGATGACAGCGGGCATGATCAGCGCGGCGCCGACTCCCTCGAGGAATGACCAGCCGAACGTGAGGACGGCGAGATTTCTGGCGACGGAGGTCGTCAGTGACCCGCAGCCATAGATGACGCAGCCGATGGTGAACACACGCCGATGCCCGAGGAGCTGCCCCAGCCTACCTCCAGTGATCATGAGCGCGGCCATCACCAGGGTGTAGAAGGTGATGGCGGTCTGGATTCCGGTCACCGTGGTACCGACGTCCGCGGCGACGGTGGCGATCGACACGTTCATAACCGAGCTGTCCAGGGTCATGAGGAACTGCGCCGCCGCCAGTGTGGGGAGAAGTGCCCTGCCGGCTGTGACCGTTCCCGGCTCGGCCCCGGAGTTCTGTTTCCCGGAAGTCCGGCGTGCCATCACCCCGCTCCCGCCCTGTTGCTTGGCATGGCTCCCTTTCGACCGCACCTAGCCATCGACGACGACCGTCCGGCCACCGCCGACCAGGCGGTGAACCACAGCCTCCCGGCGCGGGAGCGTCCCCGCATCTCCGGTGGTCCGAAACAGCGGAATGAGCTCCTCATGGCGAAGAGACCGGTTTCCGGCACGGCGCAGCAAGCTGTCGGTTTCGGCTTACCCCGGCTCGGTCACAGGCGCAGCGAGCTGTGTGTTGATCTCCTCCTGCGCGAATGGCACGAACCGGGCCACATCGCCGACCGCGGCGAGGATTCGCGCCGCCCCGGCTGGTCCGACCGGCGAAGGTGTCCATCAGCCGGCTGCGCCGGCCTCGGGCCATGCTGGGTAGCCGGCGCTGATGCCGGTGAGCCTCGTTGCCGCAAGCGTCGGTGGAGATCGTCAGCGTCGCGGCGCGGTGAGGATCAGGCGCGGGGACGGGTAGAACGTGGCTTCCCCACCGGGATGGAAGGCGACGCCGGTGAACCGGCTCCAGTCGCCCGTGCCGTGGATGAACCGGGTCGAGATCCCGTCCGGGTCGATGACCTCTACCCATGTACCGTCGGCGTGCTCGCCGGCCACCGGGTTGTAGCCCAGCCGCTCGGCGTGCGCGCGGATGCGGGCGAGCGCGTCGGGGTCCGGCACGTTCAGGATGATCGGGTGCTCGCCGCGTAGATCCGCGGTGCCGGCTGTCGTCGAGCGCAGCCGGAAGGAGATGGCGAAGCCGGCGTCGCTGCCCAGCGCGCACCCCGTCACGACGCCGTCCCGGCTGAACTCGCGGCGGTAGTGCATCCCGAGCAGGTCGCGATACCAGGCGACACTGACCGCGAGGTCGCTGACCGGGAGCATCGCGACGAGAACGCCGGTGATATCCCCGGGCTGGAGGGTGCTTCCCTGGGCCGGGTGGGATGCGTCGGTTGCGTTCGTCGTCGTATCGAGGCTCATCGTGGCCGTCCTTAGCTCGCCGTGGTCGTCGTGCCCATCACTTCCGTGTGACGAGCATCGGCGCGGGGCGATCGGCCGGCATCGGTGAGACCTACCGAGTTAGCCCGCGCGGCACCTACCGAGGCGGCGGCCGGGTATCGGCCAGTTGGCCCGACAGCCGGGCGCGCAGCCGGATCCGGTCGGGCGCGCCGGTCTTGGCGAGCAGGCTAGCCACGTGGGTGTCGACCGTTCGGGGCGAGACGAACAGCCGCTCGGCGATCTCCCGGTTGGTCAGCCCGTCGACGAGCAGTCCGAGGACGTCCATCTCCCGGCTGGTGACACCGAGCGCGCGAAGCCGCGGGGGGACGGTGCCACGGCCGCGTCCTCGCCGGGTGGGCGCGCCAGCTCGGCGTAGCAGGTCACGGCAGGTGCGCGCGAGCAGGTCGTCGCCGCCCGCGACATGGGCGTCAAGATCGGCTCGCAGCGCGGGCACGGGGGTACCCCAACCGTCGGCGACCGCCGCTTCGAGGGCGAGTAGCCGCAGCAGACGCCGCCACCAGTGCTGCTCGGCGAGAATCGCGTCCGCCGAGTCGAACAGCGCCGCGGCTCGCTCTGGTTCGCCGTCCCGGCCGGAGGCGACCGCCTCGGCGTAGCGCAGGCCGCCACGGTTGAGCGACCTCGGCAGCGCGTCGGAGCGCCGCAGCAGGTCGCGGGAGGCCGCGTCGCGGTCAGCCGTCACGGTCCGCAACAGCGCCCACAGGCCCCAGATATGGACCGGAGCCGCGCTCGCGTGCTCTCCCAGCAGCTCGATGCTGGTGTCGAACAGGGCGGTGGCGCCCCGCAGGTCATGGGCCAGCACCCGCCGCAGGCCGCGGACCGCCGGGGCGAGTGCGGCGACCTCCGGTGAGGTGTCCGACCGGCCGACAGCGGCGGTGAGCACCACCTCCATCCCGCGGGTGTCCCCCGCGGCGGCCCGGCCGGTGGCGACGAAGATCTCCGCTAGTCCTCGCAGCGCCGACAGCCGGAGGCGGTGCGCTTGGTCGGCCGCGTGCCGCGCCAGGTCCTCGGCAGCCCGCGGCCCCTCGGCGGTCGACCTACCGTCCGCGAGCATCAGGTCCGCCGAGATGGCCTGCGCGAGCAGACCCGCGTCGAGCGCGACGTCGCGGGCTTCGAGCAGGGCGGGCGACGATGCGCGGTCGAAGAACTCCACGGTGCTGACGCCGATCAGCGCTGTCACACGCAACCGGGTCAGCCCGTGCTCCGCCGCGATGGCCGCTGCCCGGCGGAACGCCGCGAGTGCGGCGTCCGGGTCCTCCCGCGCGGTGCAGCGGGCGAGGGTCGTCGATGCGTGGACGAGCGCCGTCCAGTCGCCGCCCCTGGCCGCTCGGGTGACGGCCTCGTCGGCCAGCCTGGCGGCTCGCCGCGGGTCACCGCCACCGAACGCCGCGTCCGCGGCGAGCGCCAGACTGCCCGGTTCGTGGGCTCGTCCGGCACGTTCGACGAGGCGTTCGGCCTCAGCCCACCGGCCGGCGACGACCGCCGCATCCGCCATGACGAGGCAGAGGTCCGCGTGCCGGTCTCCCGTGACGGTGGCAAGGGCCGCGGCGCCGGCATCCAACGCCTCCAACGCCCGTCCCGACAGGGTGAGCAGCCGGGCTCGTTCGATCGCGACCTCTGCCGGCCGCGCACCGGTCGCCGCCGCCCGCGCCAGTAGTTCCTCGGCGCTGCGTGGTGCCGCCCGGGCGAGGTCGCGCCGGGCGAGTCGAAGGAAGATCGCGGCTGCTTCATCGGGTTCGTCGGCGCTCACCAGCAAGTCGCCGGCCCGTGCCTCGTCGTCGGACCGGCCGCTGGTACGCAACCCTTGGGCCACCCGGCGGGCGAGCGCCGCGCGCTCCGGCGGCAACAGCGAGGCCAGGACGGCATCTCGAGTCAGCGCGTGCCGCCAGCGCAGCGTGGCCCCGTCGGACACCAGCAGCCTGGGATGCGCGGCCCGCAGCGCGTCGAGCACCTCGGCGTCGGTCAGGCCGAGCAGGGGACCGAGTAGCGCCCAGTCCCGTCCGGCCCCCAGCACGGCGGCAGCCTCGACCACCCGGCGCTGCCGCGCCGTCAGTGCCGAGAGCCGGTGCGCGACCAGATCGGCGAGCGTGTGCGGCAGCGATTCGGCTGGCTCGCGAGCGACGCCCTCGGCAGCGTCCTCGGTGACGCCCTCGGCGGCGACCGCCGCGACGAGTTCCTCGACGAGGAATGGAAGCCCGTCGGACTTCTCAAGGACGTAGCGCAGGGCCCGGTCCGACAACGCGTCCCCGGCGCAGGCGGCCGCCAGCGCCGCGACGGTGGCCGCGTCCAGCCGCCCCAACCGCATGGTCGTGACGGCGGGTTGCCGGCCGAGACGGCGGACGAGGCCGGGTACCGCCTCGTCCTCGTCGTCGCGCGCCGACACCGCGACCAGCAAGGGCCAGCCAGCCAGCGTGCCCGCCAGGTATTCGACGACCGCCCAGGTGTCGGCGTCCGCCCAGTGCAGGTCCTCCAGGACGAGCAGGCAGCCTCGGTCGCCGCCGAGCTGGCGCAGCAGTCGGAGCACCCCTTCGCCGAGCAGCAGTGTCGGGTCGACCGTCAGGTCCGGCCGGTCACCGGACTCGACCGGTGCCCAGCCCGGCAGGACGCGGCCAAGCGCGGCACGGTAGGGGCGCAGCTCGTCGGCGGCCGGGTACCGGTCGTCGCGCAGGCCGCCGACCAGCGCCTCGGCGATCGCGCGGTAAGTGCCGCCGCCTGGCACCGCGCGCCCGGTGAACACCCTCGTCCCGGCCGCGCGAGCCCGGGCGGCCACCTCGTCGAGGATGCGGGATTTCCCCACCCCGGCCTCGCCGACGACGGCCAGCAAGGCGCCTTCCCCGCGCCGGGCGACACCGTCCACCAGGCCGTACGCGCCGGCCAGCTCAGCGGCCCGGCCGACGGTCGGCGCGTCGCGCACGGTGGACACCACGTCACCAGTACACCGAACGAACGCCTGCTCGGCCACTACCCGTCCGTAGCCACAGTCGAGAGACTGGCTGAGGACTCGAACCGTTTGATCAGCACCCCGACCTGGACCGTCATTGATCAACATAGTCCTTGCCTCATTGATCGGTGGCAGGTCTGGGCAGATCTCGGATGACATGGTCAATGTCCGGGGTCGCATGACCCGCCTTGCCGCTTTCGCGGAGGATTGGCGTCTCGTTTGAAATGGCATGTCTCACTGGATCATTGTTGTGCGAAGGTCGCACTGTCTCGTGCCGGCTGCGCGGAGCGAGCACCAGCCCGACGGCGAGTACGGCCGCCGCTACGGCGAGCACGGTGGACAGCCCTGTCGCCGGGTCGGCGACGATGAGCAGGATCCATCCGAGCCCGGCGGCGCCGAGCGATCCGCCGAGCTGCCGGGCGAAGGTGAGCGTGGCCATGGCCGCGCCGATGTCGTCACGGGGCGCGCTGCTCTGCCCGAGCAGGGTGTAGGCCTGCATGGAAAGACCGAGCGCCGCACCTGACAGCGCCATGCCGACCACCGCCGTGGTGACGGCGACCGGTGTTCCGGCCGAGTGCAGGTGCGGTACCACGGCGAGCGTCCCGAGCCCGACAATGCCGATCGCGAGTCCGGCGCGGCCCCACGGAACCATCCGGCTCCAGCGACGCGCCAGGATCGAGAACGTGAGGGTCACCGACAGCTGACCGCCGGTCAGGGCGATGAGCAGCGTGGCGGTACCGGATGTGTCCGCGCCGGTGCCGGCGGCTACGGCCAGCGGGATGAATGCGAAGGTGCCGAACAGCGCGATCCCGGTGATCGTGTTGGCGCCGATCGCGCGGGCCAGCGCCGGCACCGCGACGAGCGACGGCGGGATCAGGGGTGCCGTGGCGCGTCGCTCGACGAGGACGAACGCGGCACTGGCGGTCACGGCGACGACGAGGAGCAGCGGTGCCCACCACGGGCTGGCGGCCAAGGCGTCCGACGAGCCCAGTGCGACCACAGCGCTGCCACCGACCGTGATCAGTAGCGTGCCGGTGACGTCGAATCCGGCGAGCCCACCACCGCGGCCGCGCGACGGAAGACCCCGGACGCCGAGAACCACCGCGACGACGCAGACCGGCAGGTTCACCAGGAAGATCCACTCCCAGCCGGGCCCGGCCGCGAGCAGGCCGCCCGGTGGTGGGCCCGCGAGCGAGGAGACGGTGAAGGTGCCGGTGAGCCAGATCTGGCGGCGCACCAACTCCGCCCGGTCGAACATCTCGCCCAGCACGCTCACGGCGGTGACCACCAGGCCGCCGCCGCCGAGTCCTTGCACGGCGCGGGCGACGACCAGGAACGTGAACGACGGGGCGAGCGCGCACAGCAGCGATCCGACCGCGAACAGGCCCACGGAGATCATGAACACGGTGCGCCGGCCGAGCAGGTCGCCGAGCTTGCCGTGCACCGGCGTGGAGATCGTGACGGTCAGGAGGTAGACGGCGGTGACGCCGGCGACGGCGTCGGCCGCCCCGAGTTCGGCTCCGATGGTCGGCAAGGCGCCGACGACGATGAAGGTGTCGAGTTGAGCCATCAGCATGGCCAGCAACAGCGCGGCGAACGACGCCCGCGTGGCCCCAGTGGTGGTGGCCGGGTTCACCACCAAAGATGCGTGCATATCGCACAGGTTATTGTGTGCGATGCGCACACACAAGCGAGGAGGGACAGTGATCCTTCACGCCGACAGTCCGGACGGACGCAACCCGTCGGACGAGATCGGCGCCGCGGACGGACCGAAGTCGGAGTTCGCCGGCGCGGGAGCCGCCATGTTCCAGCTCGTCCGGTTCTGGTCCCGACGCGGGACCGCGGCCGTGCCCGACGAGCTGACCGGCGAGCTGCGGCGGGTGCAGGACGTGCAGGTCCTCGAAGCGATGAACGCGGCGGCGCGCGCCACGACCGAGGTGTCCGTCAGCGACGTCGCCCACCAGCTGGGCATCGACCGGTCCGGCGCGAGCCGCTTCATCGCCGACGCGGCCGGGCACGGCTACCTGCGGCGTGTACCGTCGGCGCGCGACGGCCGCCGCGCGGTCCTCGTCGTCACTGAAGCCGGACAGGATCTCCTCACCCGTGCCCACGCCTGGCAGGACGAGAAGTTCGCCGCCCTCACCGCCCACTGGCAGCCCGAGGACGCCGCCCGGCTCGGCCACTACCTGCGCCGCCTCGCCGAAGAGGTCACCGACCCACGTCAGCAGAGCCAGACGTAGCGACATAGCCAGTGAATGCGCGACCAGCGGCCAGACGAGGCCCGCCTTCAACCGGGCGTTCCGCACCGCTCCCCGGCCTATGCGACCGACCCTGGCCAACGGAGCTGCCCGTCACCGCCCAGGAGTTCTGGTCAGACCCGGGCAACTCAGGCTGAGAACCTCGAAGTGCCCGCCCGGCCTCCGACGCGGGGCCCGAAATAACAGCCTGACACTCCCCTGGCCGCCGCCGTCGCCTGGTGGGGTGGCGGAGGCGGCCTATCCCCTTGTGGGCGAGTCTTCGGGGAACTGATACCTCGTGCCGTCCTGTCTCCGGCGGTGTGGAATCCTGACGGTGAGCCGAGACGGCCCGCCGTGAAGTCAGGAGCATCGAAAGCCTGGTGTTCTCACCGCCGGTGTTCGCATGTTTCACAGTGTTGAGGAGATCTGGACCGGTGCGAGTTTCGAGGTTTCGCCGCCGTTGGGTGGCGGTCGGCGGATGCGCCGCGGCGCTGACGTTCGGCCTGACCGCCTGTTCCGACTCGTCGAGCGGGTCCGGTGGGGTGAGCCCGTCCGCCACGGGGTCCGCCGCCGCGTCGCGTTACACGACGCCGCTGAAGGGGATCTGCCCGTCCACGGTCGTCATTCAGTCGAACTGGTGGCCCGGCCTTCCCGACGGGTACCTGTACCAGCTTCTCGGCCCGAACCCGACGATCGACGTGAGCAAGAACCGGGTCGAGGGAGAGCTGGGCGCTACCGGCGTGAGGCTCCAGCTGCGCGCAGGCGGGCCGGCGACGGGTTTCCAGCCGGTGACCTCGCTACTGGCTCAGGACGACAGCATCCTGGCCGGCTATGTGGGAACGGACGAGGCCGTGCAGGCCTCCGGGGGGCAGCCGACGGTCGCCGTCTTCGCGCCCTACGAGAAGTCTCCGCTGGCGCTGATCTGGGGCAACCCGGCGTGGAACTTCACCAACGTCGCCGAGATCCGCCAGTCGGGCGCGACGGTGCTGGCCAGCGCGAGCGGGACGTCCTATCCCGACGTCTTCATCCGGGAGGGGTTGCTGACCAAGTCCCAGGTCGACACCTCCTATCAGGGATCCCCGGACCGGTTCGTCGCCGCCGATGGCAAGATCGTGCAGCAGGCGTTCGTCACCAACGAACCCTATCTGCTCCAGCACGACGTCAAGGCGTGGGGCAAGCCGGTGAAGTCCCTGCTTTTGCAGGACGAATACCCGGCGTACATCTCCGCGCTGGCCGTTCGGCCGGACAAGGTGTCGACCCAGCGCGCCTGCCTGGCCAAGCTGGTGCCGCTGTTGCAGCGGGCGCAGCGGGACTACGTCGCCAATCCGGCGCCGGTGAACCAGCTCCTGCTGAAGGTCGTCAGTACGCTGCACACGGGCGGGTTCACCCTTTCGCCGGGGCTGCTCGCGTACGGCAACGCCACACAGAAGCAACTCGGGTTGATCGCCGACGGCAGTGACGGAGTGCTGGGCAGCTTCGACACGGCCCGGGTAGGGACGCTGATCGGCCGGCTGGTCCCGGTCTTCACCGAGAAGGGTAGCGAGCCGAAGCCGGGGCTGGCTCCTTCGGACCTGGTGACCAACGAGTTCCTCGACAAGACGGTGACGTTGAAGTAGAGGGCTTTGCAGTAAGGGATGGGCGGGGCCGCGCCGGCCGGGGCGGCACCCGCCCGGCACTCCTGCCCGGCGAGGTGGCGGGCCGGGTGACCGGCCGGAACGGCGGCGGAAGACGGGCGACGTCCGGGGCGGCCCCGCCCTGGACGGTCCCTATGATGAGCATCGGGGTCTTGTGGCCACCCTTGCGAAGGCTGCGAAGGGAACGTTACCCATGAACGACGGTTCGTCACCCGTTGTCGACATCACCGTGCCGCACTCGGCGCGGGTGTGGAACTACTGGCTGGGCGGGAAGGACTTCTATCCGGTCGACCGCGAGTTCGGCGACCGGCTCTACGAGTTGCTCCCCGAGATTGTGCAGCTCGCCCGGCAGGCTCGGGCCTTTCTCGGCCGCGCAGTCACCTACCTGGCCGGCGAGGTGGGTATCCGGCAGTTCCTCGACATCGGTACCGGCCTGCCGACGGCCGACAACACCCATGAGGTAGCGCAGCGGATCGGCCCCGACTCACGGATCGTCTACGTCGACCACGATCCGCTGGTCCTGGTGCACGCGCGGGCCCTGCTGGTCGGCACGCCCGAGGGGGCCACGAACTACGTCGACGCCGACGTCCGCGAGCCGAAGAAGATCCTCAAGGCCGCCCGCGAGACCCTGGACTTCACCCAGCCGATCGGGTTGATCATGCTCGGGATCATGGGAAACGTGACCGACCTCGACGAGGCGTACGCGATCGTGCGCGAACTGTACGACTCCCTTCCCTCCGGCAGCTACCTCATGTTCAAGGACGGCACCTACGCCGTCATGGGCAAGGACCGCGCCGACGCCATCCACCGTCTCAACGAGCACGAGAAATACCCGTACCACATGCGCACCCCCGAGCAGGTGGCCCGTTTCCTCGACGGTTTCGAACTCGTCGAGCCGGGTCTGGTCTCGACGCCGTTGTGGCGGCCCGGCCCCTCGGCCGAACCGCCCCTGCCGATCGACGACCTGTGTGGCGTCGGCCGGAAGCCCTGACGTCCGTCGTCCGGTCGGGGGCGGACGTCACGTGGCGTGGTGTGAGAGGTGCGAGGCGATTTTTTCGATGACCTTTACCGTGTCGTCGGGCGCCGTGCTTTTGAGCGCCAGGTTGTCCATGGCGAGCATGTAGCGGGTGACGTCTTCCGGCTTGTCGAGGTAGATGGCGCCCGTGAGGTGCTCCAGGTAGACGACGTCGGCGATGTCCGGCCGCCGAACCGCAGAATGCTGAACGCGCCTCCCTCGGCGGGGTGGGGGCCGACGTTGTACGGAAACACCTGGATGGTGATGTTCGGGTTCGCGTTCAGGGCGATCAGGTGTTGGAGCTGGCCTTGCATGACGGCCGGCCCGGCGACCGGGCGCCGCAGTGCCGCCTCGTCAATCACCGCCCATGCCCGGGGCGGATCTGGCCGGTCGAGAATGGCCTGCCGACTCAATCGAGACGGGCAGCGACTCCTACCGCCTCGCCCACACCTGCGCCACCCACGCCACCGCCTGACCAGCTTCCGCCTGGCGGGTGGGGCCGGTTGCGTCACCCTCCGGCCTCGAGACCCGGGCCGAGCGCGTGGCGCAGGTGAGGGCCGTCGAAGCTGAGCGTGTAGATCGCGGGCATCGGCATCGACAGCCAGAAGGCACAGTCAAGCGCAAGGCCAAGAGCGAGGAGCGCGCGGGCGATCCACGTGCCGTGCGTGGCGGCCAGGAACCCGCTCCCGCCGATGCTCGTTCACTAACGCCCAGACGCTCTGCCGGCAGCGAATATCTCACCCCCGAATAAGGGGGATCTCTCCCGCGGCGAGTCTCTTCCAGTAGGTGGGAGCAGCTGCGAGAACGGAGGAAATCCGACGCGATGGCCTCCCGATCATCTGGCTCGGCCTCGGCCACGACGTCGCATACAGACAGCGACGATGCACACGAGCTCACTGCCACTCGGAACACACGTTCATCGGCATGAGCGGTCGTGGGCGAACGAGTTCTGTAGCTGACTAAGAGCTGACCGCCACAATTTTGGCGCGAGACCCTGCCGGGACGGAGCCGATGGCCGCGAACTTCCAAGGCGCACTCGCCCGCATCGACCTCGCCACCGGCAAGGTCACCCACGTTCCGCCTCCCGCGGACGCACCCAGCGCGCCTTCGATCGCCTGGTAGGAGCGGCGCCTGTCGCCGGCTTGCCGGCGACAGGCGCCAATAACGACCGGACCCCTCAACGGCCCCAACAAACACCGCCCGGGTTCACCCGAGCGGCAAGTCGGACTGCCCGCTGCCGTCGTCGCCGCGTGCACCGTGTGGCTGATCCTGCGGCCGGAGATCGCCTGCGGTTAGGCAGGGGCGGGCTCCAGGCCGGCATTGTCAAAGGGTGGATAGCTCTCGCTGCCCATTCCCTCGGCCGCGTCGATGTAGGTGGCGAGCGCGTCGCGGGATTGTGCGAGCCTGTCTATCTGGTCGTTCAGTCGCCGCAGCCGGGAGCGCATCGCGGCCAGCAGCTCCGGGCACCCGGGCAGCTCCGGGGCCTCTCCGACCGCGCAGGGCAGCAGGTACGCGATGTCCTCGGACGACAGACCGGCCCCAAGCAGGTGCCGGATCTGATTCACCCGCAGCACGGCGTTGTCGCCGTACTCGCGGTAACCGTTCGCGCCGCGGTCTGCCTCCAGCAGGCCCTGGGCCTCGTAGTAGCGCAGCTGATGGGCGTTGACGCCCGTCCGACGACTCAGCTCCCCGATCCGCATCGAAACCTCGCTTGACCTTCACACCAGTCTCAACGTTGACGATGCTGCCATGGACGACAGCCCCGACACACCCGTGACAGTCATCGGACTCGGACGGATGGGCCAGGCACTCGCCGGTTCGTTCCTGAAAGCCGGGCATCCCACAACCGTGTGGAACCGCACGACCTCCAAGGCCGATCAGCTGGTGGCCGAGGGCGCACGGCTCGCGCCGACGGTCGATGACGCGCTCAGCACAGGTTCCCTGACGGTCATCTGCGTCACCGACTACCAGGCCATGCACGAGCTGCTCGCCGCGAGCGACATCGAGCTGGACGGCACGATGTTGATCAACCTTACCTCGGGCGACTCGGCCCAGGCCCGGGAAGCCGCCCGATGGGCCGAGCAGCGCGGCGCGCACTACCTGGACGGCGCCATCATGGCCATCCCGGCGGCGATCGGGACCGCCGAGGCGGTGATTCTGCACAGCGGGCCGCGGTCGGACTTCGAGGCACACAGGCCAACACTCGACGCGCTCGGCACCGTCACCTACCTCGGCTCGGACCACGGGCTGGCGTCCCTGTACGACGTGGCCGGCCTGGCCATGATGTGGAGCGTCCTGAACGCCTGGCTCCAGGGCACTGCCCTGCTCAGGACGGCCGGTGTCGACGCCGCGACGTACGCGCCGTTCGCCCAGCAGATCGCTGCCGGCGTGGCCGAATGGCTGCCGGGGTATGCCGAGCAGATCGACAGCGGCTCCTTCCCCGCCGAGGTGTCGGCCCTGGAGACCGACGCGCGGGCGATGGCGCACCTGATCGAGGAGAGCGAGGCGGTGGGAGTCAACGCCGAACTGCCCAGGTTGATCAAGGCGATGGCCGACCGCTCGATCGCCGCCGGACATGGTGGGGAGCAGTATCCGGTGCTGATCGAGGAGTTCGGCAGACCCGGCGACCACTGACCGTTCCCGACATCGAGATCTGGCTGGCCTGGCCTTTCCGCCGATGTCCGGCGTGGCCGCCCGGCTTCGCGGCCGCTGGATTGTCAAGTCCGCCGAGTACGGCACCGGCAGGCTGGCCAGCCCAGGCGATGATCTGTGCCGGTGTTGACGCGGGCCTGGAGTTCGAGACGCGCGAGGGTCCAGGGCGAGTGATCGGCTCGTCGACCACCCGAGCGCGGAAGCGCAGACCGCGGTGCGGGCCGGAAGGCGAGGGGTCGCCCTGGCCGGCGGCAGCGCTACGGCCGGTGAGTCGCCACCGCGTGCTGGATCGCCGTCCCCGTCCGGTACAGGCTGATGAGCAGAGGGCGCAGTGCCTCGCCGGCGGGCGTGAGGGTGTAGCGGGTGCGCGGTGGGAACCCCGCCAGCTCGGCCCGCGCGACCAGCCGCCGTGCCTCCAGCTCACACAGCCGGTCGTGCTCCGTGGTTGTAGGCGTTGGGTGCTGTCAGATTTCGGCGAGCTTCTTCGGTGAAGGCCGGAGGAACGTGTACCAGGTGAGGGCGAAGCAGATTGCGTAGTAGGCGATGAAGGCGATGTAGGCGCCGTTTCCGGTCTTGTAGGTGAGGAAGGACTGGCGGAAGGCGAGGTTGACCAGGACTCCGCCGAAGGCGCCGATCGCCCCGGCGATGCCGATGAGGGCACCAGCCAGCCGGCGGGCCTCCCGGTCGGAGATGGTCGCGTCCGCCCCATCGGCGATGAGCAGCTTCGATTTCGCCCGAAAGATAGCCGGGATCATCTTGTAGCTCGAGCCGTTCCCTACGCCGCTGAAGACGAACAGCGCGATGAACCCGGCCAGGAACAGCGCCAGCGATTTCTCCAATGAGGCGATCAGCACCAGCGCCGCGCTGACGGCCATCGCGACGAAGTTCCAAAAGGTCACCTTGGCGCCGCCGACACGGTCGGCCAGGGCGCCGCCTACCGGCCGGACCAACGATCCCAGCAGCGGTCCCAGGAAGGTCAGGTAGGCGGCCTTGATCGGGGTAGAGAAGTCGGATTTGAACTGGACCTGCAGTACCTGGCCGAAGGCGAAACCGAAACCGATGAACGAGCCGAAGGTGCCGATGTAGAGCACAGACATGATCCAGGTGTAGCCGTCCCGGCAGACGTCGCGCATGGCTCGTTTGTCGTTCCGGGCGGAGGTGAGGTTGTCCATGAACAGGTAGGAGCCGAGGGCGGCGAGGACGATGAGTGGGATGTAGATGGCGAGCACGACCCGGGGGTGGCCTTTGCCTGCGGTGGCGAGCACGAGCAGGCCGACGAGTTGGACGGCGGCGACGCCGATGTTGCCGCCGCCGGCGTTGAGGCCGAGGGCGCGCCCCTTGAGTCGCTCGGGAAAGTAGGCGTTGATGTTCGTCATCGACGAGGCGAAGTTGCCGCCGCCGACACCGGCGACCGCCGCCATGATGATCAGGGTGCTGTAGGAGACGCCGGGTTTGAGCACGATCGCGGCCAGAACGGTCGGGACCAGCAGCACCGAAGCGCTGAAGATGGTCCAGTTCCGGCCGCCGAACCTTGCCACGGCGAAGGTGTAGGGCAGCCGAAGCACCGCCCCGACGAGGGTGGGAACCGTCGTCAGCAGAAATTTCCCGGCCGCGTCGATGTGATATTCCGGGCCGAGGAACAGCACGAGGACGGACCACAGGCTCCAGATCGAGAAGCCGATGTGTTCCGAGACAATGGAAAAGATCAGGTTTCGTCGCGCGACCGTCGCGCCGCCATCGGACCAGAATGTGGTGTCCTCGGGCCGCCAGTCCTCGATCCACCGGCCACGTTGGGCAGGAATGGTGACGGATCCGGACGGCGGAACATCATCCAGCGAGGTGCTCATAGGCGCGTTCCTCCGAGGTCGGGCCGGTCCGATCACGGTAGGTGCGCTCCGTTACGTCGCCCATGGCACGCTTGTAACAAGCCGGATGGGTATCAGCTTGCCTGACGCACCGTCGGACCATGGGTGTCGCGGTCAGTGGCGGGTCAACTGCGCCGGGCTCGCATGCAGGTGCGGTCGACGGCTGGCGGCCGGATCCCTGTAGCGGTAGGTAACACGCGGGGCACGGCGACGAAACCGGTGGATCCGACCATGTCGTCTGTGGCCACGGATGCGGCGGTGGGGAGACGATGACTGCCACCGCGACGCACTGCCCCTATTGCTCGCTGCAGTGCGGGATCGAGCTTCGCCCAGGCCCGGTGTCGGTGACCCTCACGCCGCAGGACGACTTCCCGACCAACCGGGGCGGGTTGTGTTCGAAAGGATGGACGGCGGCGGACCTGCTCGACCACGGGGAGCGGCTGACGACACCGCTGGTCCGTGACCGGCCCGGCGAGCTGCGCCCGGCGTCGTGGGATGAGGCCATGGGCCGGATCACCGCGGCGATCCGGGACTGTCAGTCCCGGTACGGCCCGGACAGCGTCGGCTGCTTCGGCGGAGGTGGACTGACCAACGAGAAGGCCTACACGCTGGGCAAGTTCGTCCGGGTGGGCCTGGGTAGCCGGTCGGTCGACTACAACGGCCGATTCTGCATGTCCTCCGCCGCCGCCGCCAGCGGCCGGGCATTCGGGATCGACCGGGGGCTGCCGTTCCCGGTCGCCGACATCGCCGAAGCGCAGGCGGTGCTGCTCGTCGGCAGCAACCCGGCGGACACCATGCCACCGGCGATGCAGTGGTTCGACGCCGGCCGGGCGGCCGGAGCCCAGCACATCGTCGTGGACCCGCGCGCCACCGCGACCGCCCGCGGGGCGTTCCTGCACCTGCAGAACACCCCGGGCAGCGACCTGGCGCTGGCCAACGGGCTGCTACACATCGCGATCCGCGACGGCCTGGTCGACGACGAGTACGTGGCCGCTCGGACTGTCGAGTTCGACGCGGTACGCCAGGCGGTCGTCGCCTACTGGCCGGGCCGGGTGGAACGGATCACCGGCGTGCCCGAGGCGGACCTCCGTCAGGTCGTCCGCGTGCTGGCCGAGGCGGACAGCGCGATGGTGCTCACCGCGCGGGGCGCCGAGCAGTCCGCGTCCGGTACTGACACGGCGACCGCGTGGATCAACCTGGCGCTCGCGCTGGGGCTGCCCGGGCGGCCCTTCTCGGGCTACGGCACGGTCACCGGCCAGGGCAACGGGCAGGGCGGCCGGGAACACGGCCAGAAAGCCGACCAGCTCCCCGGCTACCGGAAACTGTCCGACCCGGCGGACCGGGCGCACGTCGCCGCGGTCTGGGGCGTCGACCCGGACGAGCTGCCCGAGCCCGGCCTGTCGGCGTTCGAGATGCTCGACGCGCTGGGTACCGACGGCGGGGTGAGGGCACTGCTGGTGGTCGCATCCAACCCGGCGGTGTCCGCCCCGGACGCCAACCGGGTCGCCCGCCGGCTCGCCGCATTGGATTTCCTCGCCGTGTCCGACTTCTTCCTCTCCGAGACCGCGCAGCTCGCCGACGTGGTGCTGCCGACCGCGCAGTGGGCGGAAGAGGAGGGGACGATGACCAACCTGGAGGGCCGGGTCCTGCTGCGCCGCGCCGCCCTGCCACCACCACCTGGGGTATGGACCGACCTGCAGGTGTTCGCCGACCTCGCGAGCCGGCTCGGCCGCGGGCAGTTCTTCACCGACTCGCCGCGGGAGGTGTTCGACGAGCTGCGCCGGGCCAGCGCCGGCGGCCTCGCCGACTACGCGGGAATCACCTACGAACGCATCGCCGCCGAACGCGGGGTGTTCTGGCCGTGCCCCGACGTCAATCACCCGGGCACCCCTCGGCTGTTCGCCGACCGGTTCGCCACCGCCGACGGGCGGGCCCGTTTCGTGCCGGTCCGCCACCGGGGAGCCGTGGAACAGCCTGACCAGGACTACCCGCACTACCTGACCACCGGGCGAACCATGCAGCAATACCAGTCCGGCACGCAGACTCGCCGGGTACGGGCGTTGCTGACGGCCGACCCGGACCCTTTCGTCGAGATCCACCCGACGCTCGCGCACCGGCACGGGATCGCCGGCGGGGACCTGGTCGAGGTGACCTCCCGGCGAGGCCGGGCGGTGTTCCGTGCCCGGGTCACCGACACCATCCGCCCCGACACACTGTTCGCCCCGTTCCATTGGGGTGGGCTGTCCACCGCCAACGTGCTGACCAATCCGGTGCTGGACCCCACGTCCCGGATGCCGGAGTTCAAGGCGTGCGCGGTCGCGATCCGCCGCCTGGACGGCCTGCCCGACGGTGGCGACACCCTGCCGACCGGCGCAACCGTGCCGTTGGCCGATATCGGCACGGCGACCCGGCCGCCTGCTGACAGCGCTCCGGCTCCAACGTCCGCACCGATCCGGAAGGACCGCCGCATGCACAGTACGCCACGTTTCCTCCACGGCGTCTTCGCTTTCGAGGGCCACGGTCTGCAGAAGCCGTTTCTTCTCGACCCCTCGCTGAGCTACGTGGTCCCGCCCGGCGCCACCACCCAGCCGGTGTACTTCCGTGGCGGCAACTCCACCGACGAGCTGATCTACATCGTGATACTGCGGGACGGGGCGCCGATGCGCTACTTCCCGATCGGCGCCAAGGGCGAGACCCACGTCCCTCTCCGGGTGGTGGAGGACCTCCTCGGTGACACCCGCATAGACGTGCACCTGGCCGCACCCGAAGGGGTCACCGGCACGGCGGTCGTCGACCTCGGCCTCATCGAGGTCTGAGCCCGATGACCACCATCACGTCCATGCCGGCCCAGCGGCAGCCCACCGAACCACCCCGTCAGCACCTCGTCGTGATCGGCAACGGGATGGCCGGCGTCCGGACGATCGAGGAGATCCTCACCCGCGGCGGCGCGAGCCTGTTCGACATCACCGTCTTCGGCGACGAGCCATACGGCAACTACAACCGGATCCTGCTGTCGAACGTCCTCGCCGGGATAGAGGACGAGAAGGAGATCTTCCTCAACCCGCTCGACTGGTACCGCTCGAACGGCATCCGGCTGCACGCCGGGGTCCGTGTCACCCGGATCGACCGCTACGCGAAAGCCGTGTTCGCCGCCGACGGCACCGCTGTCGGCTATGACAAGCTGATGATCGCGACCGGTAGCCGGGCGTTCATCCCCCCGATCGACGGCGTGTACCAGCCCGACGGCGGGCTCACGCCGGGGGTCTTCGCGTTCCGCACCCTGGATGACTGCCGGCAGATGATCGCCGCCGCCCGAGGCCACCGCGCCGCCGTCGTGATCGGCGGCGGCCTCCTCGGTCTGGAGGCAGCCCGCGGGCTGCAGAACCACGGCCTGGACGTCCACCTGCTGCACGCCGCACCAACCCTGATGAACGCCCAGCTCGACGCGGAGGCCGGACAGATCCTGCGGCGCGGCGTCGAGGCCCTCGGCATCACGGTGCACACCCTGGCGATGACGACCGCCGTACTCGGCGACGATGCGGTTGTCGGGGTCACCCTCGCGGACGGCACCCACATCCCCGCGGACATGGTGGTGATCGCCGCCGGTATCCGGCCCAACAGCGAACTCGGCGCCCACGCCGGCCTGGACGTCGAGCGAGCGATCGTCGTCGACGACCAGATGCGCGCCGTCGACGACCCCGACATCTACGTCGTCGGCGAGTGCGCCCAGCACCGCGGCGAGGTGTACGGGCTGGTCGCCCCGCTGTGGGAACAGGCAATCGTGCTCGCCGACCACATCACCGGCACGAACCCGGCCGCCACCTACCACGGGTCGAAGATCGCTACAAAGCTCAAGGTCGCGGGCGTCGACGTCACGTCCATGGGACTGAAGGAACCCGAACACGCCGACGACGAGATCGTCCGGTTCGTCGAACCGAAACACGGCGTGTACAAGAGCATCGTCATCCGGGACGGGAAACTCGTCGGCGCCACCCTGCTCGGCGACGTCCGCAAGGCCGCCTTCCTCATCCAGGCGTTCGACCGGGGCCTACCGCTGCCCGAAGCCCGCCTCGAGATGCTGTTCGATCTCGGTACCCCGCCAGAGGCGGTCGGGGCCGCCGAACTCGCCGGCGACACCCAGGTCTGCAACTGCAACGGGGTGACCAAAGCCTCCCTCGTCGCCTGCGTCACCTCCGGTCAGAAGACCGTGAGCGGGGTGATGGCCACCACCCGCGCCGGCAAAGGCTGCGGCTCCTGCAAGACCCTGGTCGCGCAAATCGTGGAATGGGCCGCCGGCGGCGCCGTCGAACGGGACGAGTCGGCGGACTGGTACGTGCCGGCCATCCCCATGGACAAGCCGACGCTCATCACCGCGCTGCGGGAACGCGAGCTGCGTTCGGTGTCCGCGGTATTCGACGCGCTCGCCCCCGGCGGCCAGGAGGACGCGGGCAGCAAGATGGCGCTGACTTCCCTGCTGCGTACCGTGTGGGGCCGCGACTACATCGACGAACGCGATGCCCGGTTCATCAACGACCGGGTCCACGCCAACATCCAGAAAGACGGCACGTTCTCCGTCGTCCCGCAGATCGCCGGCGGCGTCACCACCCCGGCCCAGCTGCGACGGATCGCCGACGTAGCCGACAAGTACAACATCCCCATGGTCAAAATCACCGGCGGGCAGCGTATCGACCTGCTCGGCGTCCGCAAGGAAGACCTCCCGAAGGTGTGGTCCGACCTGGACATGCCCTCGGGCTACGCCTACGGCAAGAGCTTTCGCACCGTGAAAACCTGCGTCGGGCTGGAGTTCTGCCGCTACGGGCTAGGTGACTCCACCGCGCTGGGCATCGCCATCGAAAAACGCTTCCAGGGATTGGAAAGTCCGGCAAAGCTGAAACTCGCCGTCACCGGCTGCCCCCGTAACTGCGCCGAGGCCCTGGTCAAGGACCTCGGCGCGGTCGCGATCGAGGGCGGCCAGTGGCAGATCTACGTCGGCGGCGCCGCCGGAGCGCACGTCCGCAAAGGCGACCTGCTCGCCACCGTCGACACCCCCGAGCAAGTCATCACGCTCACCGGACGGTTCCTGCAGTACTACCGCGAAAACGCGAAATGGCTGGAACGGACCTACAGCTTCGTCCCCCGCCTCGGAATCGACAAGATCCGCGCCATCGTCGTCGGGGACAGCGACGGCATCGCCGCCGATCTCGACGCCCGCATGCAGCAGGCGATCGACGCCTACACCGACCCGTGGCTGGAGGGCCGCGACCCGGCCACACCGGGCCAGTTCCAGACCTCCCTGCCACTGGTCGAACTGCCGAAAGTGCCAATGCGATGAACCCGACCACCGAAACAACCCACACCAGCCCGGACGGCGTCTTCCACCGCCTCGGCCCACTGTCCGAGATCCCGATCGGTGAGGCCCGAGCCTACGCGGCGGCCGGCCAGCAGATCGCCGTCTTCCGGCTGCGCTCCGGCCGGCTACAGGCGACCGACGCGTCCTGCCCACACGCCGGCGGCCCACTCGCCGACGGCCAAACCGACGAAACGATCGTCATCTGCCCCCTGCACAGCAACACCTTCGACCTGGCCACCGGCACATCACCCAGCGGAGCGCCGCCCCTGACCTGCTACCCAATCCGGGTCAGCGACGACGGAATCATCGAGGTCGCCGTCGGTCAATACTGACCCTCCGTCCAGCGCTACATCCCCGACCATCCACCGATCAGTCTGCACCACAAGCACACCCGGCAACGCATCCTGCATCTGAGGGGTCGCCGGCCGGTGGACCTATCTCTACCGGGCGATCGATCAGTTCGGCCAGGTCATCGCTGACAACCGCGATCGTCGGCAGGCCCGGTCAGACCCTGTTCACAGCATCCAAGGCTGTCCGGTCTGCCCCCCGGCGCGGCCAGCGGCCACCGCTCCCGCCGGCCGGGCGCTCGATCGTTCGCGCAGATCGGGGCGCTCGCGTGGATCATCGGACCACCTCGGGGAGAGGCCCCTTACGGGATACGGCGCTGACGGTGCCGTCCGCCAGACGGTAGGACAGTCCGACGATCGCGCACCGGCCTGCCGCGACCTCGGTCGCCAGCAGGGCCGACCGTCCCACCAGCCCGTCGACCGTCCGGCGGATGTGGGCCAGGACGAACTGGTCGATGTCGGTGCATCCTGCCGCGCGCGCCCACAGGATGCTGGGCATGACCCGTTCCACCACGTCTCCGATATAGCCAGCCGGCGCCACCCCGTCGCGGTCAGCCTCGGATGCGGCGGTGACGGCGCCGCACGAGTCATGACCAAGGACGACGACCAGTGGCGCCCCCAGCACATGGACGCCGTACTCGATACTGCCCAGCACCTCGGGGCCCGCGACATGGCCAGCGGTACGGACCACGAACAGGTCGCCCAGCCCCCGGTCAAAGATGATCTCGGCGGCGAGCCTGGAGTCGGAACATCCGAACAGCACCGCGAACGGGCGCTGCCGCGGCACCACCGCTGATCGGCGGTCGGCGTCCTGATTGGGATGAAGCCGTTCCCCATGCACAAACCGCGCGTTGCCCTCCAGCAGGGCCGCATACGCGTCGGCGGGCGAGGCGGGTGCGAGGTCGGGCATGCGCAGCAACCTACCTGGCCTGCGATGAGTCGTTTTCCAGTTCGGAGTGGGGACGCAAAAGGTCACAGCGATCGAGTCGGGCAGACAACCGCCACCGCCACCGCCACCCCGGAACGCGCACAAGTGCCGCCCGTCGAGCGTCCCCGAACCGCTGCTCCAGGTGCGCCTCACGTTGGACCGCGACCCAGACGGCGAGCGGGAACCCGGACTCGTCGACGTAGCCATGGGGCACCTCGGTGGTGCCATGGCCAGCCGCATGAACCCTGATCGCGTGCAGGCCGCGCTCGAACTCGGCGGCCTCAGCCTCGGCAGCGGGGTCGGGAGGCGCCGACACCGCGTGATCATGCGGTCGCTCCGACGTGTCCGGTCACCGGGCTGTGAGCACGCCGCCGGGGCCCTTCAGCCAGGTGTGCGCGATGGCCGCTTGGGTAGCCCGGAGTCGGGGGGAGAGGAATGTCCGGATGCCCGGCCTGTCTGGGACCGCGAAGCGAGGTGTGCGCATCCAGCTACGCCCTGCTGGACCTGGTTGACCTGCTACGACGGCGACTGCGGATGGAGGTCGCCTGGCTTGGCCGGCTCGACGGCAACCTGCTGATCCTTCAGACACTCTGCGGGAACGTCCACCCGTTCGGCCTGACTCCCGGGTGCAGCATCCGCCGCGAGAACGGGCTGTTCGGACGGGTCCTGACCGGTGAGCTGCCCGAACTCATCCCCGACACCCGACGCGACCCACGCACCGCTGGCACCTCCTCGGTGCGCGATCTCGGTATCGGCGCCTACGTGGCGACACCCATCCTCGACACCGACGGCGACATCTACGGTCTGATTGGCTGCCTCCACCGAAGACCACAGCCGTCACTCGGCCGACGTGACCTGAGATTCCTGCATCTACTCGCAGGATTCCTCACCGACTACGTCTCCGACCTGCACAGGATGTGGGAAGTCCGTAGCCGGGTCTGGCACCGCGTGCACGACCTGATCGACTCCGACGGGCTATGGATCTTCTATCAGCCCATCGTCGACCTCGTCGCCGGGCGGACCGCCGCCCTCGAGGCGCTGACTCGCCTCCCCGACCCGGCACGATCACCGGCTGCCCTGTTCAGGGACGCGGCGGCGGCCGGCCTGGGCCCAGAGCTGGAAACCGCCACGATCCAGCGAGCACTGGCGGCCCTGCCCGACCTGCCCGCCGATGTCCGCCTCGCTGTCAACGCGGCGCCCTCCACGGTCACCGATGGGCTCGTCGACCTCCTCGTTGACACCGGCCACCCCGAACAGCTCGCGGTCGAGATCACCGAATACGAGCAGGCCCGCGACAACCCGCGCCTGCTCGCAGCCGTCGGCATGCTCCGCCGCCACGGCGTCCTCATCGCCGTCGACGATCTCGGTACCTGCTACTCCGGCCTGGAACTCCTGCTCTACCTACGCCCCGACGTCATCAAAATCGACAGGTTCATCATCCAGACCATGAGCAGGGACCTAGCCCACCGCGCCGTCGCCGCCGGGATCACCACCATCGCAGGCGAGATCGGAAGTTGGGTCGTCGCCGAAGGCATCGAAACCACCGCCGACCTCACCGCCGCCCGCAACGCCGGCATCCGCTACGGCCAGGGCTACCTCCTCGGCCGCCCCACCCCCAACCTGGCAACCGCCTGCCAGACGCCCGCCAACCCACCCCTGCTCGCCCCCACCCTGCACAGGACAGAGACCCTGAAGGCATGACCGTAGCCCGGCGTCCGATTCATGGCGCCGATTCCAGGGCGACCGGCTTGACCGAGCCATACGGGCGGGGTGACCTCGTGCCTGATGTCCGCGAGCGTGACACGGCCGCGGCGAACAGGCCCCGGGCGCCCATTCGCTGACCGCACGGCGGCGATCCCAGATAGGCCGAGTGCCGCGGCATCTGTTCGCCTCCCGGATGCCGGGACTACTCGGCCGCGCAGCCACCGCACCGGATGCCGGTGAGTATGTGGCGCTGAAGACGAGCACTAGTCGGCAGGCAGACGCGCGCCGGGGCCGTCCTCTGGTTCAGCGCTCGATCGTTCAGTCCTCGATCGGAGAGGACCCGAGCACCTGCGAGACGGCACTGACCGTGCCGGTGTGCCCGATCGCTTTCAGCCGCGGGCCGGATGCGCGTTCGCGCGACCGGGTTGGCCATTGATGGTCACAGCCGCCTATCCTGTGACCAGCCCGGCGCTTCCGGCGCTTCCGGTGGTGCTGGTGGTGACAGAGGAACGATGACGCTCCAATAGGCTGACCTACTGCTAGCGAATGGGATCGAGGGAGCCAGGCGTGACTGTTTCGGCTGGTAGTGGGCCGACCGTGCGTCGTATCCTGCTCGGTTCCCGGCTACGGCGGCTCCGGGAACGTAGCGGGATCAGCCGTGAGGACGCCGGTTACCACATCCGCGCCTCCGAGTCGAAGATCAGCCGGCTCGAGCTGGGTCGGGTCAGTTTCAAGAATCGCGACGTCGAGGACCTGCTCACGCTGTACGGCGTGACCGACCGGGCCGAACTGGAGCAGGTGCTGACACTGGCCCGCGAGGCCAACCAGCAGGGCTGGTGGCAGCCCTACTCCGACGTCCTTCCCCACTGGTTCCAGCCGTATATCGACCTGGAGGAGTCAGCCTCGCAAATCCGGAGCTACGAGCTCCAGTTCATTCCCGGACTTCTCCAGACCGAGGACTACGCCCGCGCGGTCATGTCGGGCAGGCCGGGGATGTCCCAGGACGTCATCGACGGTCGGGTCGACGTCCGGATGCGCCGGCAGAAGCTGCTGGCACGGCCGGACGCCCCGCGCCTGTGGATGGTGATCGACGAGGCCGCGCTACGCCGGCGGATCGGCGGGCCAAGGATCGCGCGGGCGCAGATCAGGCATCTCCTCGAGCTGATCGACCAGCCGCGGCTGGTCGTGCAGGTGGTACCGTTCGACGTCGGTAGCCACGCGGCCGACGGCGGGGCGTTCAGTATTCTGCGTTTTCCCGACCCCGGCCTGACGGACATTGTCTACCTTGAACGGCTGACCGGGGCTGCCTACCTGGACAAGCCCGAGGACGTGCATCAGTACACGATCGCCATGGACCAGCTGTGCATCTACAGCAGCACTCCAGACAAGACAGCCGTCATACTCCGCAAGATTGCCGCCGCCCTGTAGACCGCGGGGCCGGTCCCGAGTCACGCTCGCATTGCCCGAACGGCGCGCTCGTGTTCTCTCGGGAGGTGGACGATGCGGTGCGCGCCGAGGAGTCCGAGCCCGCGCGAGTGAGCGGGCTAACCCCCGGCTTGCGACCGCGACGATCTACGGCACGCTCGAACCCAGTATGCGTCCGACGCCGCAGTACTCGTCCACCTCCACGGGCGGACCAGCGGGGTTGGGGTCGGGCCGCCACAGTGGGCTCGAGACCACGCCGGGCTCGACGAGTTCGAGGCCGGCGAGGAAACCGGCGATCTGCTCGGGGGTGCGGAGCTGGTAGCCGTACCCGATGTCTTCGCTGAGGGCCTGCTGGGTCTTTGCTTCCTGTTCGCTCATGACGACGCGGGTACCGTCCTGAACGGCGAGGTAGCTGCCAGAGGGCAATGCGTCCCGGAGTCGGCCCACAATGCGGTATGCCTCGTCGAGGTCAGCGACGTTCCCCATGACCCCCAGCAGCATGAGCGCAACCGGCTTGGTGAAGTCCAGGACATCGGCTGCACCCGCAAGAATCTTGTCGGGGTCGCGTACGTCGGCCTCGATATAGGCGGTGGCGCCCTCCGGGGTGCTGGTCAGCAACGCGCGGGCGTGTACCAGTACGAGGGGATCATTGTCGATGTAGACAATGCGGGACCCAGGTGCGATCCGCTGCGCGACCTCGTGTGTGTTGTCAGCGGTCGGCAGACCGGTGCCGATGTCCAGGAACTGTCGGATGCCCGCCTCGCCGGCCAGATACCGGACAGCGCGGCCGAGAAAGGCTCGGGCCGCGCGGGCCACCTCAATTATTTCGGGGTAGGACTCGTAAACCTGCTCAGCGAACTCGCGGTCGGCGGGATAGTAGTCCTTGCCGCCAAGAAAATAGTTCCAGACCCGCGCCGAGTGTGGCTTGGCGATGTCCAGCATGGGTGGCGGGCCGTCGTTCACCGGGTCACTCCTCGCAGGCGGTGGCCAGCGTTGTCATGGTGGCTGTCCTAGGCATCACACTACAAGATCACATGTGCCCGGCCGCGCTGGGTATCATTGATCTCCCTTCGGGCAGCTCGCAGCAACTCGGCGTGTACGCTGTGTGTCCGCCGATGTGTGCACCGCCTTGCAGCGGAACCGGAGGGCGCGACAAACGGTGGCCACGCCCTCACCTCCCCGCCTCCGGGGTCGTCACGGTCCTGTCAGCCCAGGGAGATCGACTTGTCGAGGAACTCGTTGGTCGCCAAGTCCGACGGCGCCAGCCCTGGTTTCGGCTCGGTGCCCTTGGCCTCGAAGACCGGTGTCAGCTGGCCGATCAGCTTCTGTACTCGGGCGGTGTCGAAGCTGCCCAGTACCCCGTCTTTTCCGTTGGCGATCAGGCCGAGGCTCTTCTGCTTGGCGTTGCCGTCCGCGAGCAGACCTGGGGACAAGGTGAACCCGCTCGTGTTCAATGTCGCGACGGCCCGCAGCAGGAGCTGGTTGGTGGGGCCGGGGTCGGTGACGTAATCACGCTGTGCCTGTTGGAACAGGGGCACGAGCTTGCCGAGGCAGGAGCGGTTGGCTGTCAGCTTGTCCGCTGGGACGGCGAGCGAGGGCAGGTACACCGGGTACTCGTCGCCCAGGAGAAGGTACTTCACCGGCTTGCCCCACGCCTTCACGTCATGTTGGAGCCGGTAGGGCTCGTTGGTGATGAACGCCTGCTGCACGATCTTCCCGTCCGCGGCGACGAAACGAGCAGGGTCGCCCTGGTAGGAGGTGTCGATCCGCGAGGAGTTCAGCAGCCCCTCCCGTTCAAAGACGTCCAGGTAGGCGGCCCCTGTGCTGGCCAGCACAGGGGCGTCCGCCCGGCCGATGTCGGCGATGCTGGTGAAGTTCCATGCCGGGTCACCCCAGATGAACGCCAGCGGGGACTTCTCGTACGACGCGAAGACCGCGACCGTCGGCTGGCTGCCGGAGTGCTGGACCGCCTCGTCCATGCCCACCACGCCGGCCAGGATGTCGTCGTCCTGGGCCATCAGCGAGGAGACCGGTTGGAAGCCCACGGCCGGGCCCCCGGCCCGGATCTCGAGCGTGACACCCGTGCCGCCGAGTTGCCCGAAAACCCGGTTCTTGCCCTTGTCGATCGTCGGGTTCGGCCCAAGGAGCTGATAGAGGAACCCGTCGTCGATCTCGGGCCACCAGCCCGCCTGGACGATGACCTGGTCTGGGCAGATCCCCTTCAGCGGCGTCGTGTACCTGGAGGAAGGCACATGCCCCGCGCCGGTCGAGGGCACGTCACCCGACGCGCCTCCGGAATCGGAGCATGCAGCCACGCCCAAGGCCAACGCGGCGGCGCACGCACCGGCGGCCAGCCTAGGACGGCGAACACGGGACGCGCGCACTAGCTCTCCTTCACGGGCAACAAAGCAGGTCCTGTGGGCGGCCGCGGCGTCGATTCACAGGCCGCCGCGACAAACAGGTGCGATGACGGGGCAGCCAGAACACGGCCGAGCGAGAGCGACGGGACGACGACCGCGGCGGGCCGAGGTCCCAGCCGCGGGGATTGGGTCAGCCACACCGGCGAAAAACAGACGCCGATGCCCCCGGGCCGGCGTGCAGCACATCCAGGCGGCGGCAGCGAGCGTTCTGTACCGCTTCACCACACCGGATCCCTCCCGTCTCCCTCGGCGGGAACGGCCTGCTGTCCAGTCCGAGCATCTCGTCCCGCTTCAGGATTCCATGCCCGGGATGCGGGCTACGAGGGGAGGCGCTAGGCCCACATGGAATGAGAGAGGCTCGACCCGTTCCGCCAGCGAGGACAGTTGGGAGCCGAAGGACGCGCCGAAGCAGTCCGGTCAGTGGGCATCGCGGGCTCCCATCAGGGCACAGCGGACGCTGCTGCCCCGGGTGGTGCCGCCGGCCAGCACCACACCTCGACCTCCGCCAACGGCGGTAGCGCCAGCACCCGTCCCTGATCGCCGACCTGCTGGTCGACCCCAAGCTCGCACGAGGAGCGGGCCGCCGTGCACGAGCTCACAGCCGAAGAGCGTCGGACGAAGCGTTGCCGAACGCGGCCCGAGCCCGCCACGACCGAGCGAAGCTGCCAAAGGCGCTGAAGTCCGGGCGTAGTGGCGGCCAAGGTGATCGGACGTGACATCGATCTTGCTGGACACGCCAAGGTCGTGCGGTTCCGTCGGGCGCTGGTTGACCCGCGGCGGTGTCTCCAGGAACCCGACCGCGAGCTCCCGGGGAGCTGCGCTACGCCACGCAGTAGGCCACGCAGTAGGCGGAGAAGTACAGCCGTGGTCACGTCAGCCGGCGGTAATGAGGCCGGCGTGAACCTCTGACGATCCGGTGCCGAGGCCCGCGATAGGCTGGTTGTTCGTGGCGAGGCGGCGTTCGTACGTGGCGCGGACCGCGGAGAGGCGGCACTAGGGCTGGCAACGCGCTGGTGTGCGGAACTGCTACTCAGTGGCGAGATTTCTTGAGACGAGCAGGACAGGGCTACCATGCCGATCAGATGTGGCACAGCGCTAGATCGCTCCAGGTTTCGGCCGGAAGGACCGCGGTGGTAACGATGGCGGGTTGCCCGCCCACCCCGGTCCGGGCACAGGGTGGGTCAGCGCGCCCCATGGTCGCTCGCTTGGCGACGATGAGAAGTCCGGTGGCGGCCGGTTCCGGGAGCCGAGCCTCAACGGACAGACCCGACCGGAACCCGGCGTGACTACCTGGAAGAAGCCGGACTCATCCGTGAGACCCGCCCCGACAGGTACCGCACTGTCGTTCCACCGCATCGGAAAAACCTTCCCGGATGGGACGCAGGCACTGCATGATGTGTCTCTGACCGTCGGTGATGGTGAGTTCGTGGCGGTGGTCGGGCCCTCAGGCTCGGGAAAGTCGACGCTGTTACGGATTGCCTCCGGTCTGACCGAACCGTCCGCCGGGTCGGTGGCGGTGGGATCGGAGCTTCCGGGATACGTCTTCCAGGACCCGACACTGCTGCCATGGCGGACCGTCGAGGCGAACGTCGGCCTGCTCGCCGAACTCGACGGTGTGCCGAAGGAGGAACGGCGCCGACTGGTGGCCGACGCGATATTGCTGGCCGGGTTGACAGGATTCGAACGGCACCGACCGAGGGCGCTTTCCGGTGGCATGCGCATGCGGGTTTCGCTTGCTCGCGCGCTTACTGTACGCCCGTCGTTGTTCCTGTTCGACGAGCCGTTCGGCGCACTCGATGAGATTACCCGGGAACGCCTCGGGAACGAGTTGCTACGGCTGTACCTGCGGGAGCAGTTCGCCGGGTTGTTCGTCACGCACTCCGTCGTGGAAGCGGTTCGACTCGCCCGCCGAGTCACCGTTCTTTCTGCCCGGCCGGGCCGGGTCCTCGCCGAGATCGAGGTGCCGTTCGACTACCCGCGGGGCGGCGGGTTGCAGTTCGACACGGCGTTCGGCCGCGTCGCGCGGTCCGTCTCCGACGCGTTGCGAGAGTCGTTCACGTGACCGCCGTCGACGGTTCAAGCCCAGTAGAGATAGCGCCCCCCGTGAAGCCCTCCCCGCGGGCGCTCCCCCGGCTGGCCCGGGTCGGCAGTATGGTGCTACCCCCGTTCGCTGTCTTCGTAGCCGTGATCGGTGTCTGGTACCTGGTCACCTACGCCTTCCTCGCCCCCCGCCGACGGTTTCTGCTACCGCCCCCGCATCAAGTGGTGACCGATGGCTTCCTGGACCGAACCATCCGCGACGAGATCCTTTCCGCGCTGGGTGGGACCGCAAAGGTCGCGCTCGTTGGCCTGGGTGTAGCGGCGGCACTGGGCGTAGCCTTCGCTATCCTAATGAATTGGGCGCGCTGGGTCGAACGTTCGTTTTACCCGTGGGCCGTGGTACTCCAGACCATCCCCATCCTGGCGATCGTCCCACTGATCGGATTCTGGCTCGGCTACGGATTCTGGTCCAGGACCGTCGTGTGCATCCTGATCGCCATCTTCCCCATCACTACAAACACGCTTTTCGGTCTCCAGTCCGTCGACTCCAGCCACCATGATCTTTTCACCCTCCGCCACGCCAGAAGATGGCGACGACTCGTCCGGCTGGAACTCCCCAGCGCCCTTCCTGCCGTCTTTGCGGGGCTACGCATCTCCGCCGGCCTCTCAGTGATCGGCGCCATTGTCGGGGACTTCTTCTTCCGTCAGGGCGACCCAGGAATCGGCCGACTCATCGACGACTACACACATAGCCTGGACTCCGGACCGCTGTTCGCCACGGTCATCATCGCCTCCCTCTTCGGCCTCGTCGTATTCTGGTTTTTCGGCCTACTCGCGACACTGATCACCGGGCCGTGGCACGAAACCGGACAGCGCCCGCCACCATGACAACCGATCGTCAGGCGGCTCCCTCATCCGTCAACGAGGCGAATCGGGCACGGAAGCAGCTCGCCGGGACCCGCCCACTCACGCATCTTGCCTGTACCTCGCGTTCAGGCCCGCCGCGCGGCGAACCCGCCGGCTGACCTGGTCTCCATGACTGGCCCGAGGGTATCGGCTCGACCGCTCGTTGCCTTCCGAAGCGCCCCCGGTCAGACATTCCCGGTCACCGCCTTCGCCTTCGTCGCCTGCGGGACTGTCCCATCGGAGTGGTCACACGGCGGTGAACGGCAGGTTGGCGGGTCGGACTGGCGGTTCGAGCCCGTGGCCCGGGGCGCGATCGAATCCCGCCGGCGAGGCTCGGGCTGGGCGGCTCCGGTGCGCCGGTGCGCCGGTGCGCCGGAGCCGCCCGACCAGTGGGTCGCAACGGGGCCAGATCGATGGCTGTCGCCGGGTCTGGCTGAACCTGTCAGCGGCGGTTCTTGGCGGCGTACATGGCCTGGTCGGCGCGGTGGAGCAGCTCCTCGGTGCTGGTGGCCGGGGAGCCGGCCTCGGCGACGGCGACGCCGATGCTGGCCTGGACGTCGCGTCGCCGCCCGTGCACCTGGAACCCCGGGCGCATCGCCTCCTGGATGCGCCACGCGGTGCTCTCGCCGGTCGCGCGCGGATCGTCGGACGGGTCATGCATCAGGACGGCGAACTCGTCGCCACCGAGGCGGGCGGTGAGGTCCTCCTGGCGGACGGCGCCGCGCAGCCGCCCGGCGACCGCGCGCAGCAGCTCGTCGCCGGCGCCGTGGCCCAGGGTGTCGTTGACCGCCTTGAAGTCGTCGAGGTCGCAGAACAGCACCACCAGCGGCCGGCCGTCGGCCTGGTGCGCGGCGACGGCCTGGTCGATCTCGGACGTGAACAGGACGCGGTTGGCCAGGCCGGTCAGTGGGTCGTGCAGTGCCTGGTAGCGCAGTCCGCGCTGGGTCGCCCGCAGGCTCGCCATCAGCCGGGTGTTCTGTGCCACCGTGATCAG
>NZ_JASNFO010000066.1:0-30253 GCF_032027725.1 Pseudofrankia coriaricola
CCGAACTTGCGAGTGCTCGAAGATCGCTACGCGCACAGCCTGGCACTTTGGCCTGTGTTGTCCGAAGTGTAGTCAGTAGGTTGCTTGATCGGGATCTTGCTGGATGGGATCATCGACTCGTGGCGAGGCAAACGGGTGCTATGCACGTGGACCGGATTGTCAGTCGGCAGACGAACGCGGCCGGCGAGCCGCGGGAGTACGTGTCGCATCTGGTGCGGCGTACCTTCCGGGAAGACGGAAAGGTCAAGAACGAGACCATTGCGAACGTCTCGCACCTTCCGCCGGCGGCCATCGACGTGCTCAGGAAAGCGCTCGCGGGCCGGACGCTGGTCGATGTCGAGAAAGATGTCGAGATCGCTCGGTCTCTTCAGCACGGCAATGTCGCCGCGGTCATGACGGTCGCCCGGCAGCTCGGCCTGCCGGCACTGCTGGGGCCGGCTGGGCGACAGCGGGATATCGCCCTAGCGCTGATTGTCGCCCGGATTATCCAGCCCGGTTCGAAGCTCGCCACCAGATCCTGGTGGTCCGACAACACGCTCGGCGCGGACCTGGGGATAGACACGGCGTCGACCGACGAGATCTATGCCGCCATGGACTGGCTGCTACACCGGCAGGACGACATCGAAAGGCAACTCGTGGGCCGGCATCTCGTCGACGGCGGCCAGGTTCTTTTCGACCTGTCGTCGTCCTGGATGGAAGGGCACTGCTGCCCGCTGGCGTCCCATGGCTATTCCCGTGACGGCCGTCGCGGGCTCGAGCAGATCGAGTACGGAGTCCTCACGGACGCCGACGGCCGGCCTGTCGCGATACGCGTCTTCCCCGGTAACACCGGCGACCCGTCCGCGTTCATCGAAGCCGTGCACGCCGTCCAGAAAACGTTCCACCTGAAGAGTGTGATCATGGTCGGCGATCGAGGGATGATCACGTCGGCGCGTATCAGGGCGCTCCGCGAGTCCGACGACCTGGGATGGATCACCGCCCTGCGCGCGCCCCAGATCGCCCAGCTCGCGGCCGTGGACGGCCCGCTGCAGCCGACCCTGTTCGACGAGACCAACCTCGCCGAGATCCGCCACCCGAAATTTCCCGGAGAGCGGCTGATCGCCTGCCGGAACCCTTTCCTGGCAGCCGAGCGTGCCCGCAAGCGTGACGAACTGCTCGATGCCACCGAAAAGGCGCTCGCCCCAGTCGTCGCCGCCGTCACGGAAGGCCGGATCGTCGGCGCCGCGGACATCGGCATGAAGATCGGGAAGATTGTCCACAGGCGGAAGATGGCGAAGCACCTCGAGATCACGATCACGGACGCCGATGTCACCATCGCCCGGCGGGAGGAGAGCATCGCCGCCGAGGCGGCGCTCGACGGCATCTACGTCGTCCGCGCCGAGGAGAAACACGCGAGCGGAATGCGCGGAGACGAGATCGTCACCGCGTACAAGAACCTCTCCCAGGTCGAACGAGTCTTCCGTACGATCAAGACGACCGACCTTCAGGTGCGACCGATCTACCACTACCTGGAAAACCGGGTCCGCGCACATCTCTTGATCTGCTCCCTCGCTGCCTACATCACCTGGCACCTGAGGAAACGGCTCGCCCCCCTCACCTTCACGGACGAGGAGCCGCCAGGCCGCACCGACCCGGTCGCGCCCGCTCTCCGTTCCGAGGCCGCCAACCGGAAATCCACACGCAAGGAACAGCCCGACGGAACGCCTCTTTACAGCTTCCAGGGCCTCCTCGCGCACCTGGCCACCCTGACCCGCGACGAGATCCGCATCAGCGGCGGCGGCAGCCTTCAGCTACTCACGAACGCCACCGAAACCCAGAGAAAGGTCTTCCAGCTAATCGGCGCGCCTATCTCCAAGACCGTTGGTAGTCAGTAAGACGATCAATGGCTGCCGCGAACCCGCAAGTCACGAGCCCGCAGTGCGTCCTAGATCAAGTAAGTTCGGTCTAGTGCACGCTCAAATTCTCCCACAAGAAATATACGGAGATCACCGATCAACGACGACTCTCGCAAAAAGTCTATGTAGAAGACAACCGTGTTATCAAGCAGATCGACGGCGTCGACCCGAAATAGATACTTCAGAAATATCGTCTTCCCAACGCCAACATCACCAAGAAGAATGAGAGGACGCCGAGTAAGAGCCGAGGAGATCAGGTCATCCACTACTTGGGTAGAATTTCCCTTGCGGTCTCTCGCACTCTTGGCAGAAGCAACGTCACTCACCGGGGAGTACCGGGATCTCAGGATCTCTTTACTCACGAGCGCATACTGCGAGAGGGCTCCGCTTGAGCAGTAGCATTGCCTGAGAAATTGTTCTGATACTGCCTCTTCTTGCATGAGGTCGAGCAAGAATATTTCCGCGAGGATTCTGACGTCTGTTTCCAGCTCGGTTCTGTTACGAAATCCCGGGTAATTAGATATTCTGGCGGACAGCTTCTCAGGAGGCGGCGAGGTCCCCCCTCCGCGCGACAGCTTGCGGTGCAGCGATCTAGATGCAACCCCATGCCTCGACAAGCTACTCCAGAGCGTGGAAAAGTCTGCTTTCATCTCCGCGAGACTTGAGAAATTCAACGCCTTGCCATCCTGGGGCGCGACACCGTCCTGACGGCTTCCCAAAAAGGCGACTAACTGATGGCCATTAGAAAGAACCGCGATCGGTATGCCGCCACGCTGGCTATAGTTTAAAACTTGGTTCAATGCCTCGCGGTTCTGCCGAGAGTAGTCATAGAAGGTCTTGAGGCTAATTACCCTATCCTGCTGAACGCCCGCAGGGATCTGGAAATGTAGATCCGATCTTTTTGCTTCGACCACCACTTGCCTTTGCGGACTTCCCAGTACGTAATCGAGATAGTCACCCTGCTGGTGTTCCTCGCAGTTGACGTCCTCCGGTTGCCAGCCGAGGCAATCGAGAATGAGTCGGTCGATTATTCGAAGGCGTGTCGTCGACTCATTGAGGTCTATCTCTGAGCTGACGGCCTCCGCAAGCGCCTCTATTGCCGCACGGCCTCGTTCAAAATCGCTCACTACCCAGCCCCGTCCCGAGTGCATCTACGATCAGCTTGCCGTGAAGCTTGGATGAACATCCAAGCATCTTTCCGGGTCCAGCGGAAGGAGACTCGCGGCCAGCCTCAACAGACGCGGATGGCCGCGCTGAAGCCCACGCGCGCGGGCAGGCAGCCCCTTCGCCAGAACACCCGAGGTACCTTGGGCCCGCCCGCCTGCTCACAGCAACGTAGACCACGGCGCACGCCCAGGTCACAGCCTCCTCAGGCATTTTTGGTTTGTCGGCGATCCCTCAAGAGAGAGCGTCCTTGGCACCGGTTCAGGCGGTCGTGCCGAGCAGGAGGCGACTGTCGACCAGGACGTGCCTGCGATCGTCGCGTGCGTCGTCGTGCGCATCGCCGTACTCAGAGCGAGGTCCGCCTGGCAGACCTGATCCCCGCCATCTGCTCCACCGTGACCTCTTGATCGCCTCGCCGTACCGGCGCGCGTGGTCTCAGTCTTGGTCTCGTTCAGAGTCGTTCAGCCGCGTTCGAGACCACGCAGTGGCATCTCCCGAGCAGAGGCGCGAACCGCCATGAAGGCCGGCGTACGAGCCACCGTGGCACTGAAAAGCGGAAGGTCGGCGGTTCGACCCCGCCCCTGCCCACCACCTCTGACCAGCGGGTTTGCCTCACAGATGAGATCGTTTAGAGGCTTTTGAAGATCGTTATGTAGCAACGGATGTAGCAACTGACCGTTTTGCTAGAACGGCGGATGATCCCCAAGCACCCCGCTGACCAGAACAAACACCTTGGCTGAGCGTCCGCTTCGAGACGCCACATCTGGCCACACTCCACGCGATCGGGCCGCTGGAGCCCCCCGATCTGCGACGACAGCATCGCGATCCAGCGAGTCACATTCCTCTGCGTTCGGTCACCAGCCATTGCTACACGGGTTGCTACAAGTGAGCCGCAGAGCTCGGCGGCGCCCTCCAACACAGCCGGCTGACCTGCCCATACGCACGGAGCGGTCTGGCCGACCGTCCGCTTATGGGGCGGACGGTCCCCGATCGCAGTTTTTTGGTGTTGACACGCCTCGTCGGCCCAGAGAAACCGCCCGGTGCAGGCAGCGGCAGCGGCGTGCGGCCGCCTCCAAGCAGGCGGGCCAAGCCCGTGCGGCCGCGGTGCGGCCTGGCGGGCGGTGGGCTTGCACTCCATGTCAGACACGCCCATATAGGGCTGCGAGTTCGTCATCCTGGTCGAGCTCGACGGTCCCGCCGAGCTCACGGACCCACGGCTGCGCGCCAGCCCCACCCTGCTCTCGCCGTGACGCGGGGATCCTCCGGCGATCGCTGGACAGCGAAACCATTAAGTCGTTTATGATGCCCCAGGCCGGAGGTCGCCGGCTCGCACAGTCGGGAGCGTCCATGTCGCTGCGCGTGATTCAGTTCTCCACCGGGAACGTCGGGCGTCGCTCCTTGCGCTCGATCATCAACCGTCCCGGGCTGGAACTGGTGGGGGTGCATGCCAGCAGCCCCGACGAGACCTGGACCGCCACCGAGACCATCACCTGCACGATGATGACCGTCGAGCCGGGCCAGGTCGCCGCCGTCCGCTTCGCCGTCGAGGGCATCGTGCGCGGACGCCCCGCGATCGTCATGGAGCACGTGAACCGGCTGACCCCCCAGGCCGCGCCCGAGTGGCCGTTCCCGCCCGACGGGCGACCAGGCGTGCACCGGGTCGTGATCAAGGGTGTGCCGGGCGTCGAGATCAACACCCATGTCGGCGACGAGCGCACCGATCACAACGAGGCTGGCGTCATCGCGACGGCGGCCAAGGCCGTGAACGCGATCCCCGCGGTCTGCGCGGCGCCTCCTGGGCCCACGCACCTGTCCGACCTGCCGGTCGCCCAGGCCCACGGCCTCATGTCGTGACGTCGCGCGGCACGCGTCGCGTCGGGTCGATCGCGCCGACCCGGCCGGCGAGCGGCACGCAGGAGCGCGCCGAGCGGACCCGCGCCCTGATCATGGAAGAGACCGTGCGCTGCGTGGTTGAGGAAGGCTTCGCCGCCGCCAGCGCCAAGCACATTGCCGAGCGGGCGGGCGTCACCTGGGGTGTGATCCAGTATCACTTCGGAGACCGTGATGGCCTGCTGACGGCCGTCGTCGACGCGAGCTTCGACGAGCTGCGCCGGCGCATGGCCGCCGTCGGGGTCGGGGCTGGCTCCACCCGCGAGCAGGTCGGCGCGCTCGTCGAGGCCGCCTGGGCCGCGTTCTGCACTCCGGCGTCGCGAGCGAGCCTGGAGATCGCCGTCGCGACGCGCAGCCAACGTGACACGGCGACGGGCGAGCATTTCGCCTTGATCGCGGCCGAGCTGGCGCGCCTCGGCGAGGAGCTGATCGCCGAGCGGCAGCGCCACGGTGACGCGAGAGCCGTCGGCCACCTGCTCTGGGCGGCGCTGCGCGGGCTGGTCTTCGCCCAGCTGGCCACCCGCGAGCCGCTCGACACCTCCCGTGAGCGAGCCGCGCTGGTCGACCTGCTGGTCGCGCACCTGGAGCCCGCGAGCGCGGCCCGTGCGGATGCTCACCTGACAGGAGATGCCTCATGACGCACGGACGCCTTCGCGTGGTCCAATGGACGACCGGGAACGTAGGTCGGAGGGCGTTGCGCGCCATCGCGGCCGATCCGCGCCTGGAGCTCGTCGGCTGCTTCGCGCACAGCCCGGACAAGGTCGGCGTCGACGCCGGCGTGCTGGCCGGGGGAGAACCGGTCGGGGTACTGGCGACAGACGACATCGACGCCCTGTTGGCCACCCACCCCGACTGCGTCAGCTACTCCCCGATGCACTTCGACGACGACCAGGTCAGTCGTCTCCTCACGGTCGGCGTCAACGTCTCGACGACCGCCGAGTTCATCACCGGTGACTACCTCGGCGCGCAGCGGCGCGCCAGGCTGGAGCGGGCGGCGTTCGACGGTGGCGCCACCTTGTTTGGCTCCGGCGTTAATCCTGGCTTCGCAAACCTCTTCGGGCTGGTCAGCGCCGGGATCTGCCAGCGGGTCGACCGCATCCGCGTGACGGAGTCCGTGGACGCGAGCGGGTACGAGTCGGCCGAGACCCAGGGGGCCATCGGCTTCGGGCTCCCCATCGACACTCCCGACTTGCTGACGCGTGCCCGGCGGGCGACGGCGGTGTTCGCCGACGCGGTGGCGCTGATGGCCGACGCGCTGGGCGCCGAGCTCGACGACATCGTCTTCGACGCGCAGTTCGCCGTCGCGACCGACGACGCGGACCTGGGATTCATGGCGATTCCGAAAGGCACCGTCTCGGGCGTACGCGCCGCCTGGACGGGAACGCGCGGCGCAAAACCGTTCGTCGAGTGCCGCGTCCTGTGGGTCATGGGCCCGCACCGGGAACCGCCGTGGAAGGTCGGCCACGGCTACTTCGTCGAGATCGACGGGCTGCCCGCGGTCCGGTCCCAGTTCCAGATTCTCCCGCCCCCGGACTGGTCGGAACCGAACTACATGGGCCTGGGCATGATCATGACGGCGATGCCCGCCGTCAATGCCATCCCCGCGGTCTGCGCCGCGCCGCCGGGAATCGCCACCGTCGCGACGCTGCCCCTGGTGACGGCCGTCGCGACGAGCCTTTAGAAACCGTCCTCCCGCGCCGCGGGCCCACTGCGAGGAGCAGCCAGATGTCAAAACCGGGCTTACATCACGTCGTCTTCTGCGTCCGCCGCGAGAACCAGGACGCGGCCGCGGCCCTGTGGAGCGACCTCGGGTTCACCTTCACCGAGATCGACCTGGCCGACGTGGGCCTGCGGGTCCTGCTCGACTGGGACGGCGGCATCGAGGTGATCGCGCCGACCGCGGCCGGAGGGTCCGAGGCCGCGGACGTGGAGCGGTTCCTGGCGGAGCACGGCGAGGGCGTCTACTCGGTCGTCGTGAAGGTCCCGGACATCGACGCCGCCACGGCCGTCGCCGAGCGGCATGGCAGCCGGGTCGAGTACAGCCAGGACCGCAGCACGCCGGGATTCTCGCTGCGCGAGTCGCGGCACGCCGCCGTCTTCGGCATGCCCGCGACCTTCCTCGCCACCGACCTCCCGTGACGCGACCGCCAGGCGGCGGCGGACCGCACTACCCGACGTATGGACACCATGGAGGACCGCGAGATGACCGGTGCTGACGGCTTAGCGGGCGGGCCGGGTCCGTCCCTTTTCGAAGCCGGGAAGGTCGCGGTGGTCACCGGGATCGGGCCGGGCATGGGACGCAGCATCGCGCTGGGGTTCGCCCGGGCCGGCGTCGACGTCGTGCTCGCGGCGCGGCGGGCTGACCGGCTGGAGGCGGTAGCCGCCGAGATCCGAGCGTTGGGCCGGGAGCCGTTGGCCATCCCGACGGACATCACCGACGCGAGCGCCTGCCAGCGCCTCGTCGACGCGGCGGCCGAGCGGTTCGGCGGCGTCGACATCCTGGTGCAGAACGGCCACCACGAGGGCGACTGGCAGCCCGTCCTGACCGCCGATCCGGATGTATGGCGGGGCATCTTCGACGTCAACCTGTTCAGCGCGCTGCACCTGGTGCAGGCGGCGGTGCCGATCATGAGAGAACGCGGCGGCGGCTCGGTCATCCTCGTCAACTCGGGCGCCGCGGTGCGGACGCCGGCCACGATGGGCGCCTACTCGACGTCGAAGGCGGCGCTGGCGGCGCTGGCGCGCACCCTGGCGCTGGAGGTCGGCGGCTTCGGTGTCCGGGTGAACGGCGTCTTCCTCGGCCCGGTCCAGGGGGAGAACCTGGAGCGCCTCGGGGCCGGCGCGGCGGCGGCCGCGGGTACGAGCGTGGACGAGTGGCTGGAGACCAAGGCTACCGAGATGCCGCTGGGCATCGTCCCGTCGCCCGACCAGTGCGCCGGAGCAGTGCTCTTCCTCGCGTCCGACCTGGCCAGTGTCATCACTGGCCAGCACCTCGCGGTCAACGGAGGTCAGTGGCTGTCATGAACACCTCAACCGAAACCGGCTTACCCGGGCGCACCTACCGGGTCATCCAGTGGGCGACGGGTTCGATCGGCCGGATCGCGATCCGACACCTCGTCGACACCCCGGGCTACGAGCTGGTCGGGGTCTACGTCACCAGCGCGGAGAAGGTAGGGGTCGACGCGGGGACGCTCGCGGGGATCGACCCCGTCGGCGTGGCGGCGACCGGCTCCGTCGACGATGTCCTCGCGTTGGAGGCGGACTGCGTGAACTACGCGCCGCTGTACGCGGACGTCGACGAGATGTGCCAGATCCTGCGGTCCGGAAAGAGCATCGTCACGCCGACGGGCTGGGTGTTCCCGGCCGGGCTCGCGAACCAGGAGCCGGTCGCGCGGCTCGCCGCGGCCTGCCGCGACGGCGGTACCTCCCTTTTCGGCGCGGGCATCCACCCCGGTTTCTCCGGTGACCTGCTGCCGCTGACCGTCGCCCGGCTGTGCACCCGCATCGACCGGGTCACCGTGCAGGAGGTCGCCGACCTCGCGCCGCACCCGTCGCACGCGATGAACTTCGACGGGCTGGGCTTCGGCCGCGACCCCGACGACGCGCGCAAGAACCCCAGCCCGTTGATCCACACGATGGAGAACATCTTCCGCGAGTCGATGGCGCTGCTCGCCGCGGGCCTGGGCGTGACCGTCGACGAATACACGACGGACTTCGACGTCGCCGTCGCGAAGACCGACCTGACCGTGCGGTCGGGCGAGATTCCCGCCGGCACCGTCGGGGGCATGCGCCACGAGTGGATCGCCCTGACCGGCGGCCGGCCCGTCATCGTCTTCCGCAGCTTCTGGAAGATGTCCGACGACCTGGAGCCGAACTGGGGCTACGGCACCGTCAAGTACTCGGTGAGCATCGAGGGCGAGCCGTCGACAACCCTCACCCTCGAACCCGCGCGCAAGCACCCGACCGGCGACGAGGGCTACTGGGGCCGGGTCTGGACGGCGATGAACGCCGTCAACGCGATCCCGGCCGTCTGCGCCGCACCGCCCGGCATCCACACCCACCTGGACCTTCCGCTCGTGCGCCCGGCAGGCCTCGTCCGGCCCGGGCCGGCCACCGTCGTGCGGTCCTGACCCCGCCGCGTCCCCTCGTTCCAGCCTGCAAGCCCCAGCGCGGACCGCACCAGCGCGCCGCTCGCCGGCGTCGACTGACGGGTAGGAGAAGCATGTTCAAGGACAAGTACGGGCCGTGGGCCTTCATCGCCGGCGCGTCCATGGGTATCGGCCGGGCGCTGTCGCTGGAGGCGGCGGCCCGTGGGCTGAACGTCGTGATGAACGCCCGCGGTGCCGAAACGCTCGCCGCGACCGCCGCGGAGGTGCGGGCGACCCATGGCGTGGAGGTGCGCGAGTTGGCCGCGGACCTGACCGATCCGATGATCGGCGAGATCGTGGCCGGGGCGACGGATGACCTGGAGATCGGGTTATTCGTGTACAACGCGACGGTGGCGCCGATCGGGCTGTTCCTGACCCATTCGCTGGAGCTGCAGCTGCAGTCGGTGCAGGCGAACTGCGCGACGCCGCTCATCCTGTTGAACCAGTTCGCGCCGAAGATGGTGGCGCGGGGCCGGGGCGGGATCTCACTGGTCAGCTCCACCGGTGGCACCCAGGGTGCGGTGACGAGCGCTACCTACAACGCGGGCAAGGCGTTCGAGTGGATCCTCGCCGAGTCGCTGTGGAGCGAGCTGGGCGACCAGGGCGTGGATGTCACCGCGATGCTCGTCGGCGCGACCGCGTCGCCGAACTTCAACGCCTTCAAGGACACCCTCGACCCGGAACTGTGCAACAAGGCCGACTCCGAGGACCTGCTCGACCGGATGCGCAACGGCCTGGTCAACCCGACCGAACCGGAGACGGTCGCCACCTCGCTGTACGACGGGCTGCCGAACGGCCCGGTGACCTGGTCCAAGCCCCTCGACGAGTGGATCACTACCCGGTCACTGGCCATGCCGCGCGACGAGGTCACCCTGACCTGGCGTGCGCTCATGGAGACCTCGACCCGCCCGCCCGAGCGGCAGGCCCGGTAGGACCGGACCCACGGAGACGAGACATCGATGAGCAAGCTGCGTGTCGTTCAGTGGACGACGGGAAAGACGGGGACCGCCGCTGTCCGTGGGCTGGTCGGGCATCCGGCACTGGAGGTGGTCGGCTGTTACGCCTATTCGCCGGAGAAGGTCGGTAAGGACGTCGGCGAGCTCGCCGGGATCGCGCCGATCGGCGTCACGGCGACCGACGACGTCGACGCGCTGCTGGCGCTGAAGCCGGACTGCGTCGCCTACATGGCCTACCGGCCGGACTTCGACCAGCTCGACCGAATTCTGTCGGCCGGGGTGAACATCGTGTCCACGATGTACATGCTCGCGGGCGCGGGCTACGGCGAGGACGTCCGCGACCGGCTCGCGGCCGCCTGCGAACGCGGCGGGTCGTCGCTCTACACGACCGGCGTCTACCCCGGGCACATGGGCATGACCGTGCTCGCGGCGAGCGCGATGTGCACCCGGATCGACCGGATCTCGATGCTGGAGTCGCTGGACATGAGCGGCTACGCCAACGAGCGGATGTTCCGCGCGATGAGCATCGGCCTGCAGCCGGACGACCCGGCCGCGCCCGGGATGATCGAGGTGAACTGCGGGTCGTTCAAGGAGCAGATCCGCGTCCTGGCACACGCCCTGGCGATCGAGCTCGACGACGTCCGGTTCACCGCCGAGTTCGCCGCCGCGACGGACGACATCGACTTCGGATTCATGAAGCTGGAGAAGGGCCAGATCTCGGGCTTCAAGGGTGTGATCGCCGGGATCTCCGGCGGCCGGTCCGTGATCGAGTGCCGGTTCGTGTGGAAGGTCGGCGACCAGATGGAGCCGAACTGGCCGGTCGAGGACGGCTACGTGCTGGAGATCGAGGGCGACCCGGGCGTCCAGGTACGGCTGGCGCCGATCGGCAGCGCCCACTTCGCGTCGGCCGGGCCGACCGCCATGCCCGCGGTCAACGCGATCCCCCACGTCGTCGCCGCGGCCCCCGGCATCGTCAACCACGCCGACCTGCCCTTCGTCACCGGCCGCCACCTGCTGAACCGCGAGAACGCGTAGCGTATCTTCAACCCTGAAGGTGGTCGTCACCGCCGCAGCGCCTGCCGCGCCTTCGATCTGGGTCGTCTGCTATGCCGTGAGTCTGCCCAGATAACTGCTCTCGGCCGGAACGTCGCCCGACGGGTGCTCCGGCCGAAATCGGTCTCGCGGCGCATCAGGGTCGACGCGTTCCGGCGGAACTGCGTAAACAGATCGACTGTGCGGCTGAATGAAGCTTGAGAAGGAGCCCGCGTCCGCCGGTATTGGCGGCGGACGCGGGCTTTTTCGATTCCTTGCGTCAGTCTCCTGCGCTAACCTGATCCTCGGTCGTAGCCGGGTTCACGTCGCCCTGGATATGCATGTCACTCCGTAGCTGTGCGACGAGGCGGCGAGCTGTGGGCGACCCGATCCGGAGGCGTTTGCGAAGTGTTTCTGCGGAGATCGGTCGGTGGTAATGCTGCCAGTGGAGAACGTCTTCTGCGCGAGCCCGGTGCATCAGATCCTGCTCGCGCGCCGCACCGTCGAGCCCACATGCCGCGGCGGCCGCTTCTGCTACCTGATTCTGGCGAGCCCGCGCGGGCCATCGAGACGCGCCCATAAAAAGCGACTGAGGTACGACCCGCGGGGCCGATGCAAGCGCCTGCCTATCAGCCGCGTGCATGGCTTCGATCAGGCCGGGCCCGACTTCACCCCAGCCGATCAGCAGCAAAGGGCCGACAGCATCGAACGCGGCTTGCCGTATCGGCCGGCGATCAACGGCTCCGCGACGTTCAGAGCGAGGGTGACGACGCTGGCAAACAGCAGCAGACGGCGGGCCGATCGCTGCACCTCAGTAGGCCCGCCGTGCACCGCCAGGTGCCGCGTTCCGAGAAGCAGCCCGACAACGGACAGGTCGACCGCCGGCGCCACTGAGCGACGAATGCCGTCACACCCAGACGCAGACCCAGCGCCCACGAGTTGCCGAACCCGAACGCGAAAGTCAGCCCGACGACGACCCCGATCATGATCGTCACCAGGTTCCCTGTCTTGCCTCGCCCCGCGGCGCCCAACCATCCGGTTGCTGGGCCGATCTTCGAGGTTTCCCCGCACTGCTTCACCGGGTACCACCACAGATCGATGACAGCGACACGTTCGACCTCGCGCGCCCCGTCCGACGACGTTCCGGGGCACCGCAACGATCGAGTGGAGGTGTAGCAACGGGTGTAGCAACGGTGGCGGCCAACCACGAACGCTGGCGGCCTTCGACGGCCGAAAACACACGTCCACGGACACTGACATGACGGTCGGTTCGGCCTGAAAAGCGGAAGGTCGGCGGTTCGACCCCGCCCCTGCCCACGAGCTGGCTGATCCTGTTCGCTGCCCTTTGGGCAACTTCCCGCCAGCCACGATATTGCCCCGGGGTCGAGCCCCGGACCCCACGCCCGGGGGGTGTCCCCCGGGACCCCCGATGTCGAGCTTCGCTCGACCGGGGGTTTTCTTTCATTTGACGGCAAGCCTGACGGCAACGTCCCTCAGCGGAGTTGGTCGTCGAGCTTCCGCAGCGCGTTCCGCTTCTCCTCCAACGCGGCGTGCGCGTAGATCGTCATCGTGAGTTCGATCGCCGAGTGGCCCGCGATGTCCCGGACGATGTGCGGCGGCACGCCGAGGTCGAGCAGCAGCGAGACGGAGGCGTGCCGAAGGCCGTGGGTGCGCCGTGAGGTGCTGTGGTTCGAGTGGAGGTGAGAGACCTCTCCGCGGCTTCCAGCCGCGGCGCAGGTTGCCGGGCTCGGCGGGAGTTCCGACGGTCGTGCCGCCCCTCGATCGACCAGGAGCTGCGAACGCTGGTGACCGTCTCGCCCGGACAACCCGACCTGGGGCCACCCTCGCACCCGTGTGTCCCGGCCCTCAGGATTGCGACCTCTCGACGCCAATGCGCCTGGCGAGCATGGCAGCCCGCCCCTCCACGTCGACACTTCTTCGCCGCGAAAGCCTGGACCGGTCGGGTTCCCGGTAGAGGTTGGCCGGGGCCAGCAGTTGGAGCCACCGTCGTCGTCGAGGAGTCGCCCGCCGCAACGCATCGCGCACGGCCGCGTGACGCCGCCACGCCAGGTTCGCGTCCTGATCCGTCACGGCTTCGGCCGTGAACAGGGCGCGGTCGGTCTCCTTGCCTAGTTCTCGCAGCTGTGTGACCGCTGGTGTGGCCAGCCATGCCTGCGCCGAGTGAGCGATCTCCGCCCCGGTCGCCGCCGCCGGCACCGGATGGTGGGCCGCGCGAAGTAGGCCGACGGTATCCCGCCAAGCACTGCTGACCCGGTCGCCGGGCGAGCCGACCGTCTGGCTGCGTCGCCGACGCGCCCACGGGACGGCAAGGATGACTCCTGCCCAGGCTGCCACGCCCACCAGCAGGAGGATGGTGACGACCAGCCACCAGTGGGATGCGCCGCGACGAGTGGTCTCTCGGTCGGCGGGCCAGGGAGATGGGGCCGGCGCGAGCAAGGCCGGCCGGCCGGCGGGCCGCGCCGAAGCGGCGGCCGCCTCGGCGGCGCGGACGGCGGCTGCCCGCTGGGCGGTCTCGCCAAGCGCCGTCCCCCCAGCGCGGCCTGGTTCGTCGGTGGCGCTGGGAGTTGGGTAGAAGGCGAGCCAGCCGGCGCCGCGAAACGCCACCTCGGGCCAGACGAGCGCGTCGCGGCCGTGCACGACGCGGACATCCGATCCAGCCTCGCGCTGGCCGGGCTCGAAGCCGACGACCAGCCGGGTAGGGAGTCCGAGCGCACGGGCGACCAGTGCGAACGTCGCGGCGAACTGCTCCGACGTTCCTTGGCGGGACACCGTCAGAAAGCTGATGAGGTGCCCGTAGGTGTGTCCGGAATCGGCCTGTGGGTTGTACCGGTAGCCGCTTCGGAGCAGTTGTTCGAGGAGGGCGGCACGCGTGAATGGAGTGGCTGCGAGGCCGCCGACCAGGTGGGCGAGGTTAGCCAGAGGCTGGGGCAACGCGCCAGGCAGCGACAGCGCCGGGGCGTAGGCAGACCCGGTGGCAGGCACCACCGAGGCCAGTTCCTGTCCGGACAGTTGGAGGGGCGACGCCGAGAACACCGTGTAGTGCGGCTCGGTCCCGGTCGGGCCCACTGCCATCAGCGTGGCGCTGTCCGGGTCCGCCGCGAGGCCCGGGGAATCGACCTGGACGGGACGGTCCGCCGCGGGCACGAACGGTCCTGGCAGGTGGTCGATGTCGATGTCCTGCCGGATCCGAGGTGCCTGAGACCGGGACACGGCCGGGATCACGGTGCCAATCCGCATGAACCGCCCGGACGACGTCCAGTTCTGCCCGTCGAAGCTGTCGAGGGTTACCAGGCGGAGGTTCGGCGATCCGGGCGAGCGGACCTTGAAGAGCGGGACCGCCGGTTGCGTCAGCCAGGCGGGCACGGCATTGAGCGGGTCGTAGGTGGCGATCGACGCGTACGGGACCTCTCGATGTTGCCGTAGATCGTAGGGATTTCGACCAGCCACTCCGGGTAGCCGGGGTCCAGCAAGGGCGGCGGCGACGACGAGGCTCAGGGCGAGTAGCGCGGCCGTCGCCGTGGTCGAACGACGCCGCGCTGAACCGCGGCGAGACGGAGCAGATGCATGCCGGCCGACGGCCGGCTCCATGTGACCGGTCGGGTCTGGTCCGCGATGTCGCAGTACCGCGAGGAGAAGCCCAGCGCCTAGCAGCGACGCGGCCGGCCACACGTTCGATCCCGGTCCCGCCCCGGACATCACGACTCCCGCACAGAACATGGCGACAGCCGGCAACAGGGGTATGGGCGTGGCCCGGGTGCGCAGGGCCAGCTCGGCCCCGGCGCCCGCCGCCAACCAGGTCGCGGCGGAAGGCAGCGCCAACAGGTCGGGTTTGGGGGGAGCAGGCGGCGTGTACTCCAGCAGATGGGCCCAGCCGGACGTCAGGGCCGACCCGGCCCGAGCAAGGGCGGACGGCGTAGGCAGTCCATGCCCTGCCCCGTGAAACAGGGTTGCCGATACAAGCAGCAACCAGCCTCCCGCCAGAATCATGCTCGACATCAGCATCGGGACGCCTCGGGACGGCCGTGTCAGCCTGACCGCCCCGGCCAGGCCGACCGGTAGGAATGCCGCGAGCAGTACGGGAGCGACCAGCTCCCGCGTGGGAAGGGAGCGGTGGAAGGCCGCGCCGCCGGCGGCCGCGGCGATCGCGACCGCAAGCAGTTCACCGGCCACCCGCCCGCGGTTCGGCGCCGGCCGGCGCCGGACCGGTGTCACCGATAACGGAGCACGCACCGGATTGGCCGAACCGCCGGCCCCGGCGGACGTCTTCACCCGCGTGGACGACCTGGCGGCCACGTCTGGCCGAACACCCGACCCATTCATCGGGGCCGTCCTCTGGTGGACGTCGCCCGGTTCCAGACCTGGGGAAGGTCCGCCAGGGCCGATACCGCGCACACCGTCACCCGTCCTTTCTGATCCACCACAGGTCCGCCGTCGGACCCGTTCGGCCCGGTACTAGTCCCGGGCGGTGGGGTGCGCCCGACAACCTGGATGACGGTGACCCGGTCGAACAACCGTGCGGCCCGGCTCGTCGCAGTCAGCTCACCGGCCGCCCGCTCGCCGGTGACCAGCGTCAACATGCCGCGTCCCGCCGAAGGCCCCGTCCGGCCGATTCTCGCGAGGGCCACGTTCAGAGTCGGCGTATCGTTCAGGCCCGCCCGCGTGAGGAAATCGAGGACCGGCGCCGCCCCGGCATCCCACTCGTGCGTGTCCAGCCGCAGTCCGTCGCTGGTTCGCAGGCGAAGTGGGTACCGCCGTGAGGACGACGCGAGCGCCACCGACCCGGCGACGTCCCCCGCCAGCTCGAACAGGTCGTCCTCGGCGCCGGCTGGCTCGCCGGTTTGCCGGTATGCCGAGCGTCGGCAGTCAAGCAGGACAGTCGAGAGCGGCAGCGCGGGCTCGACATGTTCCCTCACCAGTAGGTTGCCGAGCTTCGCGCTACTCCGCCAATGGACACGCCGAAGGTCGTCGCCGGGCCGGTAGTCGCGCAGCGCCCGGAAGGTGACCGCGCCGTCTGGGGCGGCGTCGCTGGTGGCGCCGTCCGGACCGCGGTTGCCGGAGGAGGTGGGCGCCGGCAGCGCCACGGTGACGGGGTGGACCGATAGCGTCACGCCGCCGTGGCTCACGCTCCGGCGGCGTTCGGCGAGGCCGAACGGGTCCTGAACCCGAATGGTGGCCGGACCGGCTCGCAGGAAGCCGCGCCGCGCGGTGGGTAGGGCGAAGGTCACCGTCCAGTCGTCTCCGGACGCCAGCGCACCGATCGACCTCGCGATGCTGTTGGTGCCGGTCGCCCAGTCCAGCGTGACCTCGAGCGCGAGTCGCGGCGTCGGCCGCGCGCCGCGATTGCGCAGCGAGACGATGAGCCAGGCGTCGCCACCGCGCGCGACCCGGGACGGAGCCAGGTCAAGCGACACCGAGACATGGGCCGGGCGTGCCACCACCAGCAGTCCGGCGGCGACGGCAAGCAGGCAGCCCACGGCGAGGACGACGAGTTCCGGGTATCCGAGCAGGTATCCCGCAGTGGCAAGGACGAGCGCGCCGACGCTGATCCCCCAGCCTGTCGTAGTAGGCATCGTTTCAGTTCTCGTGGCGGCCGACGGCCGGCTCGGGAGGCAGGGTGTATGTCGGCTTCGATCCAGGCCGGGGCGTGGGCAGACGCATCCGGGGAACGGCCACGGTGCCGGTCAGTCGAGCGACGACGGCCTCCGCGGTCGTTTGGTTCATCTCGGCTTCGTCGGTCAGTAGGAGGCGGTGGGCGAGGACCGGGCCGGCGAGCGCCTTCACGTCGTCTGGCGTGACATAGTCCCGGCTCTGGGCCGCGGCGCGTACCTGGGCCGCGCGCAGCAGCGCCACGCTGGCCCGAGGGCTCGCCCCCAGCAGGAGATCGGGTGACTCGCGACTCGCGGCGACGAGCCGGACGAGGTATCCGGCAAGCTCGGCGGAGACGTGGACACAGCGGGCGAACTTGACGAGCACCCGGAACCTCGCCGCCGAGATGGCAGGTCTGAGGTCGGCGGCCGTATGTCCGGTGCTCTGGTCGAAGAGCACCTGGACCTCGTCGTCGTACGGCGGATAGCCAACCCGCGTCCGGATCAGGAACCGGTCGAGCTGTGCCTCGGGGAGGGAATACGTGCCGTCCATGTCGAGTGGATTCTGAGTGGCCACCACCAAGAAGGGCCGGGGCACCGGCCGGGGTGCGCCGTCGACCGTGACCTGCTTCTCCGCCATGACCTCCAGCAGGGCCGACTGCGTCCTCGGTGACGCGCGGTTTATCTCGTCGGCGATGAGGACGTTGGTGAAGACCGGCCCTTCGTTAAAGATGAACTCGCCGGTCCGCTGGTTGTAGACCGTCACCCCCGTGACGTCGGAGGGCAGTAGGTCGGGCGTGAACTGAATCCGCTGACAGGAAAGATCCAACGAGGCGGCTAGGCAGCGAGCGAGCGAGGTCTTGCCTACACCGGGGACATCCTCCAGGAGAAGGTGGCCCTCGGCGAACAGGCAGATGAGAGCAAGGGTGACCACATCCCGTTTACCCCGGAGGACCTTCTCCACATTCGCGACCAGGGCGCCGAATTCGGCTGCGAATTCGGCCGCGTCCGGCGGTGGCTCGAACGCAGTGTTCATCTCCATTTTCTCCCCCGTGGGTGCCACAGAACTCCGATTGGTGTCGTCCGGAAACTCGTCGGTCGCCGTCGACCCGCCGCGACCCGCTCGCCTTGATGGGGCGGCAACGTCAGGGGTCGGCCGGGCTACTCGGCGCGGTCGGGGTGGTGAGTGCGGCCGGGCTAGCCGGATTGACAGGCGCGGACGGGGTTCCCGGTGCCACCGGAGTCGTCGTCGCGGGCGTGGTGTTCGGCGCCGATGGAGCCGCTGGAACGGTGACCTCGACGGTCTGTAGGGTGCTGAGGTCCTCGCCGGCGGCATTCACAGCGATCACGCCGATCAGAACCTCAGTTTCGGGCGGGATGCCGGTCACCTGGTAGCTGGTGACCGTGACTATGGCGCTTTCCTGGGCGTATCCCGTACCGCTTGGGAAGATCCAGGCTACGACGTACACAAGAGGACCGGAATCATCTGCCGGCGGCGCCCAGGAGACGGTGATGACACCGCCGGCCGCGGTCGCGCGCAGCGACTGCACCGGGCCGGGTGGTCCGTCGGGCGCGGCCGAGGGTGTCGAGGAAGGCGGCGTCGGGGTCTCCGAGGCGGGTGGCGTCTCACTGGCCGAGGGAACCACCACCGGCGGCGCCGGACTGGCCGAAGGAACCACCACCGGCGGCGTCTCACTGGCCGAAGGAACCACCACAGGTGGCGCCGGACTGGCTGACGGAGATGGCACCGGCGTCCCCGTCTGGCTGGACGAAGTTGGGGGTTCGAACTGGGTCGGCCCTGACGCCGGTTGACTCTCGACGACGGGTGCCTCCGGCTGGGTTGCCGGTGGGGCGGAGCTGGACTGACCGCCGGTCTCTGGCCGCGTGGCCTGATCGGCCGGCGGCGAAGCGCCCAGGGAGACATCTGTTTCACCCGACGTGGGCGCTGGCGACCCACCCACGGGACCGGGCACGGCTCCCGGCGTGGCGGCGGCCCGCGGCGACGCGGCTCTCGTCTCGGGCGGCTGTACGGCCGGCGACCTATCCGAGCGTGGCGGAGAGACCGGGGGCGAGCCCGTAGGCCGCGCCGGTGCGGCGGTGACGTGCGTGGGTCCCGGTGACACCGTCGGGCTGGCCGCCGGCGTCGTGGGTGGCCGGGTTGGCTGCTGGGCCGCCAGGGTCGGTGTCAGCGCGGTTCCAGGCGGTGGCGCGGTGCGGATCGCGGGGGTGGGCTCCGATGTGCCGGCCGAAGGGAGGATGGCTGCGGCTAGCTGAGCGCCGGCGGTTGCCGGCTTGTACTTCACGATGCGACGGACGACGCCGTCGTCGACGACGACCGCCGCCGGGCCGGCAGGATCGTTGGCCCATACGAGATCACCCCGGCTGAAGACCTCCAGGTCGGCTGGGCCTGGCGTCACCGCGGTCGACGGGCTGAAACGCCCGGTGTCCACGTCGTACTCGATCAGCACCCCCGACCCTCGATCGGCGAGATAGACCCGGGTCCCCAGCTCCACAGGTGCCGTGAGACTGCCTGTGCGGGTCTCGGAGCGCAGATCGACGCGGCGGACATGGCCGCTGCGCAGGTCGGCGAGCAGAAGTGCCCGCGCCGTCGGTGCCACGAGGGCCAGCACCTGCCCGGTCGCGGCTTGGCCCACCAGGAGGCCGATGTCGTCTCCGGCGAGCGTCGGCAGGCGCAGGGACGGCTGCGCCCGGCCACCCGAGACAGGTATGAGAAGGCCATCCGTCGAATCGACGGCGACGATCCCCTCGCCGTACACGGCGACGGCCAGGTGGTCACCGGGCCTTGCTACCTCCACCCCGGCACCGGCCACGCCGCCCCGCACCGGAAGCACCTCGCCGAGATCTGGCAGCGCGAGCCAGAGAGTCCCATCGGCGGACATCACGGCGCCGCTGACCGCGGACTGCACGAGCACGGGGCGGCCAAGAGGTTTTAGCGTCGTCGAACGCAGCCTGGTGACAACCCCGTTGGCGGGATCCACCGCGTAGGTGTCAGCGCCCGTCACCACATAGGTGCCAGCCGGGCCCAGCTCCACGGGGCCACCGAGATCGAGAAGAACGGGGTCCACCCGACCGACAGAGCCGCTTGCCGAGTCGACGAGGTAGACCTGCTGGTCGTCCTGTACGACGGAGAACGAGCGGCCCGCGCCGCCAATGGCGGCGACCAGGGCATCTGGACGCGCGGAAAGACCATTCACCCGCGATACGGTGCCAACTGTCGCGTTGGCCAGCCACGCCGTGTCCGCGACGGGCATCGGAGCGGGGCGTCCGTCGCTCCTACCGAGGACAGCGATGCACACCACGCCGCCGACAGCCAGAGCCGCCACAAGCAGCGCGGGAAGCTGACGCGAACAACCGGAAACTAATCTCACGAGCCGCCCGCCCCCCGACGAGATATCCATGCGTGCGCGTCGCGGGCACCCTCTCGGCGGGGCCGGCGGCTGATTTCCTGACGGCCCCGTCCGTCCAGGGCCCGTACCGACGTACCATAGTGATGGCAGAGGCGATGCTAGACGTTGGGATGGCGGACGGGAAGCCCGTCGACCGACAGGAAAGCGAAGATCTTCTCATCGGGGGACGTGAAATGTTCGCGCGCCGCTTTCTTGCTAGGAGAAAGTCCGAACGTCTACCTGATTCAGGCCCGCTGCCCGGGGACGGAACCACTGTCCGACAGGGCGGCACCGGGCAGGGGAGCCATTCGTCCCGGCACAGGTCTGTTCATTCGCGGGTTGCCGCGTGACGAGGCTGTCGGACGCCAATCCGGCCGGTAGCGAGAGCGAGGACGAACCGGCACCGCTTCTGCTGGTCGACGCTGGAGACAAAGGTCCGAAGGGAGACATCGGCGCTACTCGGCCGGCCCAGCGCTACCTGTACGACGCCTTCCTGTCCTACAACCAGGCCGCCGACCGACAGCTGGCCCCGTCCGTCAGGACGACGCTCCACCGGCTGGCGCGGCCGTGGTACCGGCTGCGGGCGCTGTGGGTGTTCCTCGACAGCCGTGACATGGCGGCGGAGCCCGATCTCCCGCGCTCCGTCACCGCGGCCCTGGACCGGTCCCGCTTCCTGGTCGTATTCGTCAACGAGCAGGCGGCGGCGTCGAAGTGGGTGGAACGTGAGGTCAGCTACTGGTTGAAGTCTCGATCCTTCGAGTCGGTCATCATCTGCCGCACCGGAGGCACGCTGGCCTGGGACGCGGCCGCGAACCGTTTCGTCGGGAACGCGCTGCCACCATCGCTACAGGTCGCGTATGACAACGAGCCTCGCTGGGTCGATCTGAGCTGGGCCGCCCACCGCGCACAGTCCTCGCACGACACCCGGTTTCGTGACGCCGTCGCGGAGATCGCGGCGCCGTTGCACGGGGTGACCAAGGAACAACTTGTCGGCGAGGACGTCCGGCAACGCCGTCGGACCCGATGGCTGGTCGGCGCCACGATCCTCGTGCTCCTGCTGCTGACTGTCACGTCCGCGGGGCTGGCGGACCTCGCGCTCGCCCAGCGGGACGAGGCACGCCGGCAGACCGCGGCCGCCATCTCCCAGCGGGTCGCCGTCCAGGCCGCGGCCCTGCGGCAGACCGACCCCTCCCTGGCGGCGCAGCTCAGCCTCGCCGCCTACCAGGTCTCTCCGACGCAGGAGGCTCGCGACAGCCTGCTCAGCAGCCTCTCCGGTTCCCTCGACCAACGGTTGACCGGCCCAGCCACGTCGGTGACGTCGGTGGCCTTCAGCCCGGACGGCCGGCTGCTGGCGGCGGGCTACGGCGCGGACGACACGGTGTGGCTGTGGGACGTGCGCGACCGCGGTCGCGTGACCCCTCGGTTGAGCGTGATCCGAGCCGGCCTGACCGGTGTATACGCCCTCGCGTTCTCACCCGACAGCCACACCCTGGCGGTCGGGGGGATCGGCGCCGCGGTTTGGGACCTTACCGATCCGCGCCACCCGACGCGGGAGGCCGCGCTGCCCACCAGGTCGAATCCGATCGCGGCGATCGCCTTTCGCCCGACGGGCGGCCTGCTCGCCGCCCTGGACAAAGCGGGTGAGGTCCACCTGTGGCAGGTGACGGACTCGCGCCGCCCCGTGGCCGGGGCGGTCTTCTCCTACGGCGGCCGACCGTCGTCCCTGGTTTTCAGCCCAGACGGACGCGGCGTCGCCCTTGGCGAAGACGGGACGGTCGTACTGTGCGACCTCGCCGACACCGGTCGTCTGACTGTCTCGACCCGCTTGCCCACCGGAGAGGGGTCACGTTCTGGCCCCGCTCCCCTCGCGTTCGCCCCGAACGGCCGGCTACTGGCCGCCGCCGGCGACGATGGCGACGGTCCCACCGTGTGGGACCTCAGCGAGGGACGGACCCCACGGCCCCAGCTCCTGCCGGTGGTTCAGTCGGCCGATCTCACCGGGCTGGCCTTCAGCCCCGACAGCCAGACCCTGGCTGGGAGCTCCGCGGACCACACGATGGTGCTCTGGGACATAACTCGGCGAATGCCCGTGAAGTCCAAACCACACCCAGGGTTTGTGAGCTCGGTGGCGTTCAGCCCGGACGGCACCACTGTCGCCACGGGAGCCGTCGACGGTGTGGTGCGGCTCTGGCCCGTCCACGGCAGGGTGCTCGACAATCAGGGCGGGAACACCACCGCGCTCGCTGTCGGACCCGGCGGCCGCCTCCTCGCGCTCGCCGGCGTCGACCGGACAGTCCGGTTGGTGGACGGCACCGATCCGCCAAGGCCGCGGGGTCTGATTACCGGGCTGCCCGCGCCGGCGGACTGTCTGAGCGTGAGCGCCGATAGCCGCGTCCTGGTGGCGTGTGCGGGCGCGCGCGCCTGGCTATGGGACATCTCTGACCCGGACCGGCCCGTCCCGCGGGGACCGCTACCCGCGACCGACGTGAGCTCGGCTCAGTTCGGCTCCGCCGCCAATGCCCTGCTGGCGACGGGCAATCCCTACGGCACGGTCACGCTGTGGGATGTCGCCGACCTCGAGCGGCCGCGGACCATGACTCAGCTCTCCTTCCCGAGCTACGCCGAGGCCACCTGGTCCCTGGCGTTCGATCCCGCTGGGCGGACGCTGGCCTCCGCCGGACCCGCGGTCGTGGCGCTGTGGAATCTCGATCAGCCGCGCGGTATGCCCCAGCTGGTCGCGGCGGCCGACGACGCGACCGCGGCGGTCGCCTTCAGCCCCAACGGGCGGACCCTGGCCGTTGCCGTCCTGGGACACGCAGTGAACCTCTTCGACGTCACGGCGGCCCCACCCCGGCTCGTCGCCACGCTACGCGGCCACACCGACTCGGTGATCGCCATGACCTTCAGTCCAGATGGCCGAACCCTCGCCAGCGGAGGCAAGGACGGCTCTGTCAGGTTGTGGGACGTCGCCGACCCCTCGCGGGCACGACATGCGGCGACGCTTACTAGTTCCTCTGGCATGATCAACGGGCTCGGCTTCGTAGGCGGTAGTCGAATGCTTGGCGTCGCGGCCGCGACAACGTGGCTCATGGATACCGATCTCGCCCATGGGGTGAGCGGACTGTGCTCACGGGTGGGCGATCCGCTCAGCCGCGACGAGTGGCAGCGGTACTTCGCCGGCCGTCCCTACCGTCCGCCGTGCCGATGAGGGGGCCGACGTGGTGGCCCTCGGCTGGGCGGCCGGTGGCCCTTCTCCGGGGACTCCGGTCACGCCACGACGGCGGTGCGGCGACCGACACCGGCATCCGGAGGACCCTGCGCCCGTCGCCAAGGGTCGCGCTCGTCGCGGTCGTGGTGATCGTCGGCGGCGTGGTGACCGGCCTGCTGCTCACCGGAGGGAAACCGGCGCCTGTCCCGTCCAACGGTCTGGCCGGCCAACCTGCGTCCGTCGTCGTCGACGCCGCGGTCGCGGCTCTCGCACACGCGCCCGGGGTACGCGTCATCGGGACGACAGACGAGGGGGGCCGCCACGCCCATGTGGATATCCGGTTCCGGCAGGGAGCCTGCGACTCGCTGCTGGTCCTGGCCCACGGCGACGTTCGGCTCGTCCGGGTCGGCGCGGAGACGTTCGCCTGGGAGACCGCGGGGGCACTGCTGGACCTGATGGGGGTCGGGTTGGTCGACCCGGCGAGCCTTGCCTTGGTCCAGGGAAGGTGGCTGAAACTGCCAACGACGATGACGAGTCGCCTGTCCGGCCCGGACCAGCTGACCCTGGCCGGATTCGCCGAGTCCACCGTCGCGGATCCGGCCCTACGGGCCGGACGCGTCCGCCCGACGCGCCTCGGCGGTCGCATCGCGCTGATCGTGACCGGCGCCAACGGCTCCCTGCTCTACGTCAGCGGCACCGGAGATCCCTACCCGCTGCGGCTCGAGCGCCACGATGCCACCCAGGCCACCTACGACTTCTCCGACTACGGTCGGATGTTCAGGATCTCCCGGCCGGCCGGGGTACTCGACCTCACCCCGCTGCTGCCAGCCCAGCCCCTCGACGCCAATTGACGTGCCCGGGACGATCCCTGTCCCGGGGCGGGTCCGCGGTCCAACGTGAATGGCCGGCCAGTGAGCCGGTCAGGTCCAGGGGAGGTCTCTTGCTGGCGGCCGAGCTCGTGGTCCATCTGTTCGCCCCCGCCGGTGACAACCGGGTGGCCGAGCGCGGCTACGGACAGGTGCGTCGAGTCTGGTATGCCAGCCGCGAGGTCCTGGGCGTCACGTCGGAGGCTCCTGGCCTCGGCGTTCCGGCCGACCTGCCCGAGTCTCCCGCGGACCTGGCTGGGCTCGGTCAGCGGACGGGTGATGGAATCATCGCCAGCCAGCAGGCACCCCCCGGCTCGGGGGTCTTCCAGACTGTGCTGCGCCGCCAGCGGGGTTTGCTGTGCCTTTCCGCGATACTCGCGCCCTTCCCCGCAGATGGGATCGGCTGGCCGGAACTCGACGCCAAGTGGGACGACGTGAGCAGCGCGTCGCGGTCAGAACTCATCGACCAGGCCCGCATCTACCAGGGGCTGCTTCCCAGCTTCGACGTCTTCGCGCACTATCCACACTCGGCCACCGCCGAGCTGGCCGGGGGATGCGCCGCGGAACTGCCGGACTTCGACCGGGTCGCTGGATGGGAGCGCCGTGGCGTCACGACCATCGCCGGGTTCGCCATCTGGGAGCCCGCGGCCGGTGGCGACTACCGGCCGCTACGTCGACTTATGATCACCACGACGGCGGCGCGGGAGGCGGCGCTGGGCGCGTGGACCTGGTCATCCGGCGGCGCGGCCCCGCCACCGTTGCAGCTGTACCTCGCGGAAGCCGCGAAGATGCGCCTGCAGGGCCGGGTCTGGACCGCGGGCGCGCCGGCGGTGGAGCAACTGCGCCACAGGCTCGACGAGGGCGCCCGGCGGCTCGGCGGCGGCCTCGCCGAGGCGGGCTTGCTCGGTGCCGGCGCGGAGGCGTCCACGGCGGTGTCGGTCGCGGCGTTGGCGGAGCGACTGGCCCAGGTCAGGTCCGATGTCTTCCATGAGATTTCAGCCCGCACGTCCCTCCTCGACGTCGAACGCAATGTTCGGATAGCCGCGGCGAACATGCAGGCGTTGACCATGTCAACGGTGATCCCGACCGGGTTGGCCGACCCGTTTGAGGAAGACCAGCGGTGCGCGCGACACCTGTTGGATCTGCTCGGCGACGGTGGCGCGTTCCTGGCGTCAGCAGGCGCCCGGGCGCGGGCAGCGGTGCACGCAACCGAGCAGGCAGGCCTGGCCGCGGAAGTCGGCGCGCCGATCGGCGACCCGACGATCGCGGGCGAGGACCGACTAGCATTCCTCGACGAGCTCTCCGAGCTATACGCCGACCCACTCAAGGCCTATCACCTCGTCGAGGGCCTAGAGGTGCCCCGCGGGCGTCTGCCGGTCGCAAGCGGACTCAATCCCCGCACCTGGTGGGGCGAGGTCTTCAGGGAACTGGAGAGCGGGATCCTGGCATCCCCCTTCCGCGACCTGCTGAGCGCCGCTTTGACGGACTACTGCCACAACGGCCAGCTCCTGGACCTTGCGTCACGCTACGGCGTGCCGAACAACCCGCGGGTTCCTCGGGGAAGGACCACCGCGCGCCAGAGATCACCTCACCAGCCGAGTAGCCACGAAGAAGTGACCGTCGTCGATCCCGCCGACACCTTCTCCGACAGGGTATGATCGAACCAACAGCGCAGGTGACTACGGGGGTATAACCTTGCGTGCAGATCATTTGGGTCGGCTCCGGTGAAGCGAGCCCTGCTGGTAGGCATGGACAGCTACCACAACTTCCGCCCGCTGGCTGGCTGCTGCAACGACGTGAAGGCTATCGCCCCCCTGTTGAGGCGAAACGAAGACGAGAACCGAAACTTCTACTGCGAGACCAGAACGAGCGATCTTTCGTTCATAACTCGAGACGCGCTACTGCGTGACCTCGAGCGGTTGTTCGCTCCGGCCACGGACATGGCGTTGCTGTACTTCGCCGGCCACGGGCAACCAGTGCCGAACGATGTCGTGCTGTGCACCGCCGACGGCACCACCACCTCTCCGGGCGTGTCGCTTTCCATGGTTCTCTCGATGGTTGAGCAATCGCCCGTTCCCGAGGTCATCGTCCTCCTGGACTGCTGTTTCTCCGGAGCTGCCGGCGGCGTTCCCCAACTCGGATCCTCAGCCGCGACCATCCGGTCTGGGCTGTCCATCATCACAGCGGCGCGGGCGGACCAGATGGCGGTGGAGGCCGCCGGACGTGGCTTGTTCGCGACATACCTGGAGGACGCCTTGCGAGGCGGCGCGGCGGACCTGCTGGGAAAAGTCACCGTCGCGGGCGTCTACGCCTATCTCTCCGACATGTTCGGTCCGTGGGACCAGCGACCCACGTTCAAGGCGAACATCGACCGGCCGCACGAGCTCCGCCAGACCAGCCCAGACTTCACGCCAAAACAGCTGCGAGCGCTCGTCACATTGTTCCCGACGCCGACCTACGAGCTGCCGCTCGGCCCGTCCTATGAACCCGACGTGGAGCCCCATAACCAGAGACACGAGGAGGACTTCGGGATTCTGCAGGCGGCCCGAGCGGTGAAGCTCGTCGAACCAGTCGGTGAACTGCACATGTACTACGCGGCGATCAACTCGAAGGCCTGCAGACTCACCAAGATCGGCCAGCACTACTGGCAGCTAGTCGAAAACGACCGGCTATGACCACCGTCGGATTCTCCGGGCACCAGAACCTGCCAATCGCAGGTATCGACTACATCACCAGCGAGCTGACCAACCACCTCCGCGCCGTGCCGACGCCGCTGGTCGGGCTGGCCTCGCTCGCCGCGGGAGCCGACCAGCTTTTCGCCCGACTCGTGCTCAGACTGGGAGGTTCGCTACGCGTCGTGATTCCCAGTGATCACTATATGACCACCTTCCAGAGCAACGCTGACCTTGCCGGCTTCCACGAGCTTCTGCGCCAGTCCTCGGAAACGCGGGTGCTGGACTTCGATTCGCCTTCCGAGGAAGCGTTCTTTGCGGCCGGTCGCGCGGTCGTCGAGGAGGCCGACGAAATTCTCGTCGTCTGGGACAGCCTGCCGGCTCGCGGGTTGGGCGGCACGGCAGACGTCGTCAGTTACGCCAATAGCCGGGGAAAACAAGTGACCACTGTCTGGCCGGCGGGCCTGCGGCGATGAATGATTCGACAAGGAGCGAGGAGGAAAGATGACGGGCGGCGAATCCGCGGCCGACCAGACATTCTTGGCCGCGCGCGTGGCGGCAGTCCTCATTCTTCGTTCCGCGGCCAACTGGTCGCTGCCCGAGCAAGCGTGGGAACAGGTCGACCCAGCTCTCCCCTCTGTGGCACACACACTGGACAAGCTGACCCGCTCGCTGGCCGAACAGAACGGCCACGTGCTCGCCGCCGCCGTCGAGGACCTGCGTTACTACGCCAACCACGGCGGGCAGCGGGAGACGCGCGGAGTTCTTGTCGGAAGTCTCACCACACCCAGCACCGACGCCGACCCCGGCAGCGTGAGCACCGGCTACGCCGGGCCGCCCCCCGAGATCCGACTGAGGATTGACACCATCGTCACGGCGCTCGATATTCCCACGGCGAAGGTGGTGCTCGAACAGGATGGGCATGGCGCCGGTTACGAAGGCCAATCCGTCGCCGACTCGGATTTCTCGCGATTCGGCCAGACATGATCGAAAGCCGACTTTACACCCTTGTTGATGTCGAGTTGTGTGTCCGACCAAGGTCATGTGCGGACGACCCGCCCGAGTTGGCGGTCATCGCCCCAACGCCATGCCCGCAGCGGGCTTCGCCCCGAGACCCCAGACCGCCGGGCCAGTCTGATCAACGGGCAATGTGCCCGCTCCCGCGGCGGGCGACAAGGTACGGGGAATGAGCCCGGCCTGGGTGGCATTGACCTGGACGTGAGTGACGTCGAGGGTGCGCTTCCGCTGGCAGTGCTTGACTTCGTCGGGGTCGAGCACGGCGAGAGTCCAAGCGCGGCGATCGCCGGCGCCGTGACCATCGCCCAGGCCGTCGAAGCAGCCGGGTACCGGCGGTACTGGGTCTCCGAGCACCACAACATGACCAGCTTGGCGTGCAGCGCTCCGGAGCTGCTGACCGCGCACGTCGGCGCGCACACGTCCCGGATCCGGGTCGGCGCGGCCGGGATCATGCTGCCCAACCACACGTCGCTCAAGGTCGCCGAGACGTTCCGGACGCTGCTGGCGATGTACCCCGGACGGATCGACCTCGCGCTCGGTCGGGCGCCGGGGACCGATCCGTTGACCGCGCACGTGCTGCGCCGAGGGTTGTCCGCCGACGCGGGCGCGGAGTTCCCCGGGCAGGTCGGCGAGCTGTTGGCGTTCCTCGGCGACGGGTTCCCGGCCGACCATCCCTATGCACGGCTGGTGGCCGCGCCGGTGCTCGACGAGCGGCCCGAGCTGTTCGTCCTGGGGTCGAGTCCGTACGGGCCCCGATTCGCCGCCGTCAACGGCCTGAGCGCGGTGTTCGCGCATCACATGAGCCCAGATCTGGCGATCAGCGCGCTGCGGGCCTACAGGCGCGAGTTCACCCCCCGGGCCGAGGGCGCGACGCCGTACTCCGCGATGTCCGTGTTGGCCTTCGCCAGCGATGACGAGGAGTCGACTCTCGACTTCGAAGCGGCGTGGACCCTGACGATCCAGAACATCAGCCGCGGGATACGCGAGCCGCTGCGGCCGGAGGACATCCACGGATTCGCCCGGTCGGAGCAGTTCCGCGCCGCCCGTCGCGACGACAGCCGGATGGTGACCGGCGCGCCGAAGGCCGTCGCCGAACGACTGCTGGAAATGAAGCAGGAAGCTCAGGTCGACGAGATCGTCGTGGTCACCCCGAGCCTGGACCGGGCCCGTCGCCGGGCCAGCTTCACCGCGCTGGCCGAAGCCTGGCGCCAGGCGGCGTAGGCCGGGTTCCTCGGCGCCAGCCGGCCGGGTTCGCGGTCCCAGACCGCCCGATCCGGTGGGGGCCGCCGAGATCAGCGGGCAGCACCACGGCGGTCGGTGTTCCGCCCTGCGCGTGGGGGATTCGGATACCTGGGTTCCCACCTGACGCCGACATCCCACCTGACACACATCACCAGCACGTCCATCAAGGTGAACGAAACTCCACCATCACAACATTGCTGGCATTGCCGGGTGCTGCTGCCACGATAGCGAGGCGGGCTATCCGGGTCCGCATCGCTCTGCTGCAAAATCGGGTCATTCGAGGCGTGCGGCGTCCACTCCGACTTGCGGGGTGGACCGGCGGCGCGGTCGAGTGCGACCGCCGGTTCCGCGCCTTGTTGGGGAGGAACCTATGCGACGTCGGGATCGCGACATCGGCGTTCTTGCCGACCGCACCGGCTCCGCCCGCGGCTGGGTGTCGCAGGCCAACTACCGGATGGCCTCGTGGGTCTGCTGACCCGGCTCGGCTCCTCGCGGCCCGCCACCCGAGGCACCATGCCGGACGAGGGCTCGACGATCGCGATCGTCGAGCCGCAGCCTGGCCTGCCGCTGCGCCCCCGCGACCCCGCCTTCGTCGGCTCCTACCGAATCCTTCGCCTGCTCGGTGAGGGCGGCATGGGAACCGTCTACCTGGGCGAGGCGGTCGACGGCCGGCGAGTAGCGGTGAAGGTCATCCAGTCCGAGTACGCCCGGGACCCCGAGTTCCGCGAACGGTTCCGCGCCGAGACCGCGCATGCTCGCCAGGTCTCGGAGTTCTACACGGCCGAGGTGCTCGACGCCGACCCGGACGCCGCGTTGCCGTACCTGGTCACGGAGTTCGTCCCCGGGCCGACGCTGCGCGCCGCCGTAACGGCCGGAGGCCCGCTGGAGGCCGACGACCTCGCACGCCTGGCAGTCGGGATGGCCGCCGCGCTGACAGCCATCCACGCCGCCGGGATCGCCCACCATGACCTCAAGCCGGGCAATGTCCTGCTCGGGCCGTCTGGTCCAAGGGTCATCGACTTCGGCATCGCCAACGGCTTCGCCGGCCCGGCAGCCGGCCACAACGGCCGCGGCCCCCGGCCCCGCCCGGGGGGGGGGCGGGGGGGGGGGGGCGGCCCCCCCCCCCCCCCCGCCCGGGCCCCCCGGGATA